>DASWDF010000145.1:0-17573 GCA_036395475.1 Casimicrobiaceae bacterium | reverse complement strand
CGGCGCGGTCATCACGGCCACGCTCTTCGGCATGGCGCTGGGCGGGTGGATGTCCGGCGCAATCTTCGACCTGACAGGCTCCTACAAGGCCGCGTTCGTCAACGGCATCCTGTTCAATCTGGTGAACGTTTCGATCGCGCTTTTCCTGTTGCGACGGGCGATGCTGCGGCCGGTGTTCGCCAGACGGTCGACTGAGCTCGGATCTTAGTCACACGTCAACCGGTCGGCGAGCGCAGTCAGGCTCTCGGTGGAAAGATCGACTGGAACGCTGGCGCGGTTCTCGCTTTTGCCTTTGCCGTATTCGTCCGGACGAGCGACAAACGCGGTACGCAGCCCGGTCGCCGCGGCCGCCGCGAGATCGGACGAATGCGCTGCGACCATCATGGTTTCATGGGGCTTGCAGTCGAAAGCCGCGGCGGCCGCCAGATAGACGGCCGGCTTCGGCTTGTAGTCGCGCGCAATTTCTGCCCCGAGAATCGCGTCCCAGACGAGCCCATTGCGTCGCGCGAGATCGACCATGAGCGAGATGTTGCCGTTCGAGCACGGCGCGATCCAGAACCTCGTGCGCAATCTTTCCAGCCCGGGCTTCGTATCGGGCCAGGCGTCGAGACGGTGCCAGGCGCGATTGAGGTTGGCACGCGTGGACTCGTCGATGTTGTCGAGTCCGAAATCCGTGAGGATCACGTCGAGATTTCGGCGGTGCAGGACATCGAGCTTGGAAAACGGCAGGCGCCCGCTTCGCACCTCGTCCATCGCGGGCTGATATTGGCTACGCCAGGCATCGGCAAAAGCTTGCCAGTCGATCGCAATGCCAAGGGGAGCGAGGAGAGCTCTCGCTTCCCTGGCGATCGAGCCCCGCCAGTCGACCAGCGTGCCGAAAACATCGAAAAAAAGTGCTCGGATGTGTTCCATGAACTCATCTCACCGAAGGTATTCTTTGGCAACCATTCGATCACCGATTCCGACACCTATGGATTGTCGTAGGTGCGAATTTATTCGCAGTTGGCGGTTCGTTCGACGCCGCGGCCGAATGAATTCGGCCCTTCTATGAGGGCACTTGTCAAGCGCTCTTGAGTAATCGAGATTTTTCCTGCAGTGCTAAATAATTCCTGTGGTGGGTCGGTTGATGTCAGATGTTCGAGGTCGGGTTTGTTTAGCTGCCGAGCCGTTGCTCGGTCCACCTTCTATCCGTGCCGGCGCGAAGCCGGTCACCACATACTGCATGCGCGCAAAGCGCTGGCTCAAACCCCGTTACCAACGTGCCCCATCTACGAAGACGGTCACCTCGAAGTGACCCGGCCGAATTGCGGGCACGTTGACCTGCGATCATCACGCTACCACCTTCAACTCACTGCTCGTCTAACTCTCTCGCTTGCGCGTCAAGCATTCGCCCTCGCGTTCGATTTGAGCCGTACCCCGGCCGGGAGCACTCCCTGCTCGAGGTAGCGCCAGAGCGCGATCGCCAAGCGGCGCGCCAAGGCCACGATACCCACCCGCCGCAGCCGCTTACCCCCGTGCGCGAAACGCTGCTTGAACCATTGACTGAGCGCACTGTGCGGCTGATAGCGCAGATGACTCCAGGCGAGCTCCACCATCAGTCGGCGCCCCCGCTTAATGCCGGTCTTGGCAATGCCTTGCTCGAGTCGACTCTCGCCGCTGGCGTAGGGCATGGGGGCGAAGCCTAGACAGCCGCCCACTTCGCGCCGGTTGCTAAAGCGGCGCCAGCCAAACATTTCTTTGCTCAGCAGCCACGCACTGCCCAGCCCGACTCCGCCCACCGCCGCCAGTTGCGCCACTTGGGCTTGCTCTCCGCTGGCCACCGCCTGCCGCTGGGCGGCTTGCAGCTCCTGGAGCTGCGCCTTAACCAAGACCAGCCGCGCTACTTCGCGCTCGATCTCCCCGCGCACGCACGGCGGCAGCTGCGCCGCGTGACCGTGCCACCAGCGCGGCCAGCCGCGCCCGCCCACCCGCACTTGCGCCCGCACGTTATGCAACACCAGCAGCGAGCCCATCCGATTGCGATGCGCGGTGTGCTCGTGCTCGAGCCGCCCGAGCTCCCGCGTCAGGCGCCGCGCATCCTCCTGCTCCACCGTGGGCACCCGCACCACTGCCCAGACCCGCCGTTCGCCTCCGTGGTAGCGCAGCAACATGCTCAGCAGCTTCTGCGCATCGAACCGATCGGTCTTCGCCCGCCGCGCCCGCCGATTCACTTCGATGCTCGCCGAGTCCACCACGATATTGTCGATGCCTTGCGCCAGGAGCCAACGGTGCAACCAGAACCCATCGCGCCCGGCTTCGTAGCAACTGCGCACCCGGACTTTCTCGCCCATCCCGCAGCGCTTCCTGGCCCTGGCGATACCGTCGAGCAACGCCTGCGTCTCGCCCGCCGCCACCGTGTAGCGGCTCGCGCTATGCACGCCGTCCCCAAGCACTACTTGCCACTTCTTGTCGCTCAATTCCAACGCCATGTACAACGACCCCGCCGCTCCCGTATGCTTGCCTTGAAGGGCTGTTTCAGCTGCGTTCATCGCTCGGCTCCTTTCGTCAAATCGAGTCATTTCGAACTCTCGTTTTAACTCAAGGGAGCCAACCTGTCTCAGCCCTTCATGGTATCTACGAAAAGCGCGTTCGTGTATCTGACGCAGGCGCGGATTGCATCGGCGACCGCTTTTCGGATCGCTGTTGCACCCGTGGACGCGGCGGCGTAATATGACAAATGCATATTTTCGCCATCTCGAAAGGCACGCATCCATGCGTTCGAAGCTTGCACACATACTATTGGCGATTGCGCTAGCTCTCTTTGCCGCTCCGGCGGCGTTCGGGCAATGCCCGGCATCGGTGCCCGTCGAAGGTGCCGCGCCCACTGTTCCTCTGCCGCTATTTCCGTCCGACAACTGGTGGAATCTTGACATCTCTTCGGCGCCAGTCGATACGAATTCGGCGAGCTACATCGCCTTCATCAATAACGGCGGCACGCGGCATCTGCATCCGGATTTCGGCGGCGAGGTATCGCCGGGCAGCGTCGACATCTACGGCATGCCCTACGCGATCGTCGATGGCTCGCAGCCGAAGCAGGCGGTCACCTTCTACTACTGGGACGAGAGCGACGGGGTCGATTATTCGACCGGGCAGGCGATTCCGTTTTACCCGATTCCCGCGCAGGCCATCACCCAGCCGCATTGGATCGAGGGCGGCGCGCCGGGAAACGTCGATCTGCGGAGCCAGCAGGACCGGCATCTGCTCATCATCGACTGCACGAACAATTATCTCTACGAGCTCTATAACGTCTTCTACGACGCGGCCCAGTCCCGGTGGTACGGGGGCTCGGGCGCATTCTTCGACATGAATACGAACAACCGCCGGCCCGACACCTGGACTTCTGCCGACGCCGCGGGCCTCGCGATCCTTCCCGGCCTCGTACGCTACGACGAGGCGTGGAACCCCGCGGTGTCGGACATCGGACACGCCTTCCGCGTCACCGTACGCGCGACCAACGGCTACGTCTATCCCGCCTCGCACCGCGCGGGATCGACGGCAGGTGCGCTGCCCATGGGTGCGCGGCTGCGCCTGAAGACAAACGTCGGCGGGCAGGACCCGGCGCTGCGCAGCTCCGATCCAAACGTTCAGAAAATCTTCCGCGCGATGCAGAAATACGGTGTCATCGTCGCCGATAACGGCACGGATATGTATATCACCGGCACATTCGATACGCGTTGGAACAACGATATATTGAATCCCGCATTCTCACTGCTGACGGCGAGCGATTTCGAGGTGGTTCAGCTAGGATGGAGTCCACCCTCCGGTGCGGCCGCGCTCAGCGCTGTCAGCGCCAGCCCGAATCCCGTCGTCGGCGGCAACCCATCGACCGGCACCGTGACGCTAACGTCTGCCGCGCCCACCGGTGGCGCGCTCGTTTCGCTGTCGAGCGCGAGCAGCGCGGTTAGCGTTCCGGGAAGCGTTTCGGTGAGCCAGGGAGCGACTTCGGCGACGTTTGGAATCACCACCTCTGTGGTAACCACGCAGACCTTGGCGACGCTCTCCGCCACCTACAGCGGAGTGACGAAGACGATGACGTTCACGGTCAATCCGGCTGCATCCGCAGCGCTCGCCACGCTGTCGCTCAATCCGACGAGCGTGAAGGGCGGCACCCCCGCCACCGGGACGGTGACGCTGACTTCGCCTGCGCCGAGCGGAGGCGTGATCGTCGCGCTCAGCAGCACGAAGCCCTCTCTGGCTTCCGTGCCGGCGAGCATTCTTGTGGCGGCCGGCACGACGTCAAAAAGCTTTACCGTAACGACGGCGTCGACAAAGAAGAACGCCTCGGCGACGATATCGGCTTCCTACGCAGGCGTGACCAAAACGGCCACGCTCTCGGTCACACGGCGCTAGCGCGGCGCACCGCTCGGTTGAGCGCTTTCGGTCACGGCCGGCGGCGAGCTGAAACGCGCCACGCCGAGCGCTTCGTAGATCTCGGCCGGGTAGTACACGATGCCTTCCTTCATCACCATGCTGATCTTGCGGATGGCGCTGATATCGCGCGTCGGATCCTCGTCGACGAGTATCAGATCGGCGTACTTTCCAGGGGCGATCGTACCGACGACGTTGGAAACCTGGGCAATCTTCGCCGCATTCGAAGTTGCGATCTGCAGCGCCTCAGCGGCAGTGATGCCGGCGCGCATATACACCTCCAACTCGCGTTGAAGCGTGAAGCCGGCGATGTTGTCGGTTCCCGCAATCAGTGGAACGCCGGCTGCGTGTAATCGCCGGGTGAGCTCGAGCAGCTTGTCGAAGGACGCGCGGAAACGTTGCGCGTTGGTGTTGTTGATGTCCATCGGGTTGGTTAGCCACAGGCGGCGCAGCGTCGGCGGAACGTGGCTCGCCACCATTCGAAACGCCGGGTTTGGCTCGCCCTGCCGCTGCGTGTACACCTGTTCGAAGATGGCCACGGTTGTATCGACCGCCGTCCCGCGCGTAGCCAGCAACTTGAAGAACGCGGAAGCCTCTGCCGAGTCGATCTGATTGGCGTTGTCTCCGACCAGGTAGAACCGCAACAGGGTCCGCGTGTCGTCGCCGGGTCTGACCAGGAAATTGAGCATGACCTGGTTGAGGTGCTGGATCTCGTCGTAGCCAGCGCGTACCGCCTCCTCGGCACGCATGAAGGCGGGGACATGCCCGCTCACTCGCATTCCCCGCGCATGCGCGTAGGCCGCAAGCGGCGCGACCCACTCGGGTCGAATCGAATTGTAGAGTTTGACTTGCCGGTAACCCCGTTGTGCGTAGCAATCGACCGCCGATTTGGCTTGGTCGAGGTCCTTGACCACGAATCCACCGCGTGCGGCATACGGGCTCTCTCCCTCGATGAAGCCGGTAGGCACGATGCGCGGCCCGACGATTTGACCGTTGTCGATATTGGTCCTCAGCTCGTCGAGCGCCTGGTTGTCATTGCCCATGTCGCGCACGGTCGTCACGCCACCGGCGATCTGCAACATCGCGTTCCATGGCCATTCGTGCGCATGCATGTCGAACAGCCCCGGCAACAAATATCGACCAGTTCCGTCGATGATCGTGGCGGGCTCGCGCACCTCTGCCCCAGCGGGAAAGATCGCCGCGACCCGCCCGCGATGGACGTACACATCCGAGGGTTCTCGCATAGCGCCCGTCTCCGCATCGAAAACCTTGACGTTCCGGATGAGGATGGGCCCCGCGAAGCGATGCGCGAGATTTCCCGCCAGATTGCGGAGCAGCTCGCGTTCGGCTTCCTGCTGCAATTTCAGCAGGCCATCGTCGCTTGCCTCCCAGCCGGACTGTATGACTGCAAACCCAGGCTCGACTTGCGCGAACAGCTGGTGCGCGTCATCGGTCCGCAACCACACAAAATTAGGCGAGATTTCCAGCCCGAAAACGGCGTACAAGGTCAGCGACACGCGCTCAGCGCGATCTGCAAGAGTTGTCTCGCGCAGCTTGCGGATCGCAAGCTGGCCGGCAGGCAGAGCAGAGAGTTGCCCTGTGGGCTGCTTGACCAGCGCCCGAGCGATCACCGCCAGCGTTTCAACGCTGCGGTCCAACGGAACGTATTGCCCAGATCCGTCACCCGGCCGATCGCCCTCATCTGCCCTCGATTTCCACGCGGCCTTGCCCGCTGCGCGATCGAAAGACTCGCTTATGGGCGCACCGAACTCGGACTTTCCGGTGACACGGTAATGCTCGAGCTGGCCTCCCGCATCGATCGTCATCTCTTCGTGGAGATCAGGACCCCGTCCGTTGTTGCTGTAGCTGTAATCGACTGCGATCCTGCCGCCCTCGACCACGGTCACCGTTTGCTTTCCCGCTACCTTGTCCTGGAAGCTCACCGTGTAGGTTGCAGTCGTCTCCGCGCGCGAGCCAGTCGCAAGAAGGAAAACAGCAAGCAAGCTCGCCGCGTATGGTTTCATTGCGCCCATACAATCGAGAGATGCTCCGCGGTTCGCGTGTTCCGCATCATCTGCCGTTTCATCGGCCCTCCAACCGGTAGATCCGCGACTCGCCGTAGTTCTTGGCGAGCGGCAGCCGGCCGACGTACTCGAGCGCGTAGTCGCGCTGCCCGGTCGCGGCGAGCGTCGCGGCGAACGCTTCGCTCACGTACACCATCCCGGGCGGCGTCACGGGCTCGATTCGCGCGGCCCGCGTGACGCTCGATCCGAAGTGGCCGTCCCGCTCCATGACCGGATCGAAGCTGCGAAAGACGGGTCCCGCGTGCAACGCGACCCGAATCTGGCTTTCGTCCGGCAAGCCGGTTGCGCGCCAGTCGACAGAAAGCATGTTCGCGAGGAACCCAAGCGCGAATTCCGCGCCCTCGCGCGGCGACTCGAACACCATGTAGAGCGAATCGCCCCAGGTTTTCGCCTCGAGTGGCTTGACTGCCGCCGCCTCGATCTGTCGCGCGCCGATTTCCAGAAAGCGCTGCTGGAAAATTGGCGCAAACTCATCATGCAGTCGGCTGTAGCCGGCGAAATCGGCAAACAGCATCGTCTTCAGCGTGCGCTGCGGCCGCGCGACCGATGCGGATCCGGACGCCGCTGGCAACGTCGAGGGCCGCGCGCTGGTCGACGGTGAGGGCGCCGCCGATGCAGCACTTCTCTCTGCTGGTCGCAGCTTTGCTTCAAATCGATTGCGGATCTGGCGCAGATCGATGACCTCCGGCGGTCCCACGTTTTGCGTCCAGCGCTCGTACGAAGCCCGCGTCCCCCCGACGCGTCCCGGCATGGCAGCGTCGACCACGCATAACAGTAATGGCGACGTCTCCAATTGCGCTGCACGCAGCACGCACAGGCCTTCGAGGAGCATCGCCGCGTGCTCGAAGAGCACGTCGTCGTCGAGGTAACGCTCTTCGGTCGCCATGATGACCCGCGTCGCGCGCGACAACGCGTGATCGAATCGGGCCGCCCAGTCGCCGCCAGCGGGCGCGACACTCGTGCGCACGAAATCCTCGCGATCGAAGGGCAGCACGACGTTCACCTCCGCGCCGCGATCGAGCGCCGCCTCCAGGAACATCAGATCCGCGCCGCACGCGGCCGACGTGTACACGACCGGCAGGTGCAAGCGCGCCAGGCGCTCGCGGATCGCGGCGGCCACGGCAGGCGCAAGCGCAGCAGGAAACCGCGGTGTCGAACGGTCGGGTGCGTCGATCATGTGACCGGCGAATGCCAGCACGTCGGCTGCGGGCAGGACTTCGAGCGCTTCGCTGGCGCGCGGTATCGCGCGGGAGAGGAGCTTCACCTGTCGCCGCATGGTGGCGATCGTTCCGGCGTCATGCGCAGCAAGCGCGCAAGCCGCCGCGTAGCTCTCACGGGCTCGATCGAACGCACCGAGCAACAAGGCTGCCTCGCCCGCGGTGGCGTGATCCCAGCAGGTTGCGGACTGAGATTGTGCCGCGAGCCGGCCCGCAACTTCGCTCGCGAGCGCCTGCGCCGCGTCGCGGTCGCCGAGCAGCATCGACAAAGTCGCCGCGTTTATGCCGGGATACGGATCGCGCGCAACGGCATAGGCAGCCAGATATTCGTCTTGCGCGCGCTTCGCGATAGCGGTCGCGGCAGCCTGCTCGGGCGCGTGTGTAAACGCGTCCTTCCAGAGCCGGCCGCGCAAGCTCAGGATGTCCGCTGAGACAGTGGAGGACCGCGGAGATTTTTGCGCTTCGTCCAGCAATGCATGGGCGCGGTTGCCCGCGCCAGCGCGCGCGTGAGCCAACGCACCCCAGTAGAGCAGCGCCGCATCACCGCGGTGCTTTGCAATTTCCTCGCGGAAAACGTCGCAGGCATCCCAGGGCGCGCCCTGCTCGAGGTGTCTGCGGATGCGTTCGCAGGCATCGAGGGGGGCAGCGTCGTCCATTCTCATGTTGTCGCCCCAGAAGCGCGGAGATCCAGTCGCTGGCCATTTGGACGCTGGATTCCCGCATGCGCGGGAATGACGGCACTAATGTCGCCCGCTTATCCGACCGCTCATTAACGTCGCTTTTTCTGTTCCTCGGCGATCCGGTCGCGCCAGACGGTAACGCTGTGCAGGCGACGCATCGGCGGCGGCAGGCTGTCCATGATGGCGGCAGCCTCGGTCAACTGCGATGTCTTCCGCCCCGGAGCGGCGAGCGCGGAAACATAGAGCGCCTGCGCGAGCTCGACACGCTGGCTGAGATCCTCGTTATCCTTGCCGCGCGCGTAAAGCCCGCGATGCAATTTCAGCACCGGCTCGATGATCTGCTGCGCCTCCGCATATCTCTCCATCCGGGCGGCGATCGTCGCGGCGAGCATCAGCTGGTTGCCTGCATCGCGTTCCTCCGCCAGGGTGCGTGTCGGAATGGTCTTTCGAATTTCCAGCGCCTGTTTGATGTCCAGATCCGCTGCCGCGTAGTCTTTGAGCCGGTACGAGGCTTCGGCCGCAGTCCGGTACGCGACCTCCAATGGGCGGTTCCTTTCGAGCTCTTGTTGGGGGGTGACGTTCTTGATCTGCTCGAGGCGCCGGGCCGATGCCCGGGCCTCTTTGCGCACCGTTCCGTAGTCACCGGCCGCAAGCGGAAGCGCGTAGGCACCATAGCCTATGCCGGTCGTCGGGTAACCGTAGTAGCCCAGGAATTCCGGGAGATACGATCGCCCGAACGACTCCGGAGGAAGCCCACGGATGGCCAAGTCGATAAGCCTCCGGTTGGTCGCGAGGGCAGCCTCCGCTGCTTGCCGGTTGCCCAAGTCGGCTTCGAGCAGCGTGCTATAGCCCGCTGCAAGCGACAACACAACCCTGATGAATGCTGCTTCTTTCACATTGCGCTCTACGTCAAGCGCCGCACGCCACTGCTCCTGTGCTTCACGGATATTTCCCAAACTCAACGACCAGAATCCCGCCCCCATGCGCGCGTTTACCAGATTATTCCAAGCAATCTGGTTGCTCGGGTCGAGCTTGAGGATCGCTTCCCAATCGCGCGCGCCTTGTTCGGCCAATGCCAAGGCCTTGCGCGTGTGAAGATCGAACCCCTCGGTGGCGGACAGCGTGTCGGCGATCAGGGCGCGCGCGCGCAGCGCCGACATGTGCCCCGGGCGCTTTTCCAGCACCTGCCCGGCGACCTTCATAGCGTCCTCGCCGACTTGCCTGGCCTGGTCGTATCGGCCCAGGGATTGCAACGCGTTCATCTGCCAAGCGGTTGCTTCGGCATAGGCTACCGCCGAAGGCAGGTCGTCGAGCTTGAGGCCATCGATACTGCGGTAGGCCTCACGCGACTCGTCCAGCGTCTTGACCGCCGCCTCTTCCTGGTTGTTGTTCAACTGCGTGAAGCCGAAGTAGGTCATGGCGAGGCCATACGCTCGCCGCAGCGGAATCGAAGGAGTCGGTGCCGCCATCAGCGGCTTCAGGACGTCCACGCCTTGTTTCGCGAGCTCGCGCTCTTCGGGCCGCCTGTTCTGGCTGCCGGAGACGCGCGCCTCGGATATCAAGCCGAGTCCGAGTCCGATGGCGGTCGCTTCCGACCGGTCCCCTTCGTTCCGCAGCTTGGCGAGGATGTCGACCGCTTCGGTGAGCGCCTTTTGGCTCTCGTCGAGCCTGGACTGCGTGCGCAGCGCGGCGCCGTAGCGCACGAGCGCGAGCGCGCGGTTGCGGTCGGTCTCGGCGGTGCGCAGCTCCGGCGGCAGCGCCGCATAATAATCGACGGCACGCTTCGACAGCGCGGCGACGATGTCGAGCCGGCCGACGGGCTCGAGCTCGAGGTAGAAATCGTCGAGGAGGTAGACGATGAGCTTCTCCGCCTCGCCGCGCGCGCTCTCGGCCATCGCGCGCGTCTGCTGTGCCTTTAGCTCGGCTTCCTGCGCGCGCTTCATACTGAGGAAGCCGAAGGCGGCGCTCGCGAGCGCACCCACCGCGAGCACCGCGCACACCGCGGCGACCTGCCGCGCGCGCACGAGCGCCTTCCGCGTCGCCCGTTCGCGCGCGCGTTGCTCGGCGAGCTTCCTTTCGGCCTCGTCGCGCGCCTCGCGCTCGTGCCGCAGGTCGCGGCTTCCCCGCACGACGCTGCACAGCACGTCGTGGGTCAGCTCCACACGGCGCATATCGAGCCGCTCCTCGATGCGCAACAGTCGCCGGTCGACCAGCGCGGCGAGCGCGTCGGGTCGCGCACCCGCCGCGGCAAATGCCTTGCGAACGCGTTCCTCGGCGATGCTTTCGCGAAAGCCGGATTCGGTCACCAATTCGTCTTCGATGAAGCGGCGCACCGCCTGTGGCTGGTCGGCGAGCGCGCGCTCGTAGAACTCGGCGAGGATCGTGTCGTGTGATCCCGCGAGGAGATCGGCGGAGATCTCGGCGCGGCCCTGCGCGATCCGGGCGTTGTTGAGCTCGCGGCAGATGAGGCTCAGAAGCGACGGCTCGACCTCGGCGTTGCGCAGCTCGGAGCCGCCCGCAACGAAACGCACGATCGCTTCGGCCACCTCGACCGATACGAGCTTGCCGCCCGGCTTGAGCACGGCGGAGAGCGCCTGCTCGCCCGTCATGCGGGCGAGCCGCATCCGGTTTTGCGTGATCGAAGGCATCACGCCCTTCACCGCTTCGAGATGCGCCAGGTAATCCTCGCGCAGCGCAATCAGGATCCGGTAATCGCTGCGCGTGAAATCGAATCGTTCAGCGGCGGATTCGTCATGCTCGATCCGCGCTTCGAGTGCCTTCGGCGCGCGGTTCTCGACCAGATCGGCCAGATCCTCGATGAACTCCGCGGCGCGCTTGCGCCCGAAATCATCGGTTTGCGCAAGCGTAAAAATTTCCTCGAACTGGTCGAAGATCAGCAGGGGAATGAGCGTCTTGCCGGACGCGTCGTGCAGGATGTCGTCGCGATGGTGCAGGAACTCCCACAGCGATTCCCCGGCCACTGCAACGCCGGTCTGAGTCCACTGGCCGGATTCCTGCGTCGCGCGGAAGATCGCCTGCTTGATTTGCTCGGACGGCGGCGGCGATTCGCGCGAATAGTCGATGCGCACATAGACCGGGCAGTACCCCATCGGCCGGAGCCGCGGCACGATGCCGGCGCGCAGGATCGACGTCTTGCCGAGTCCGGATTGCCCGAACAGCAGCGTCAGCGTCTTGCGCTGTACGCGCCGGACGAGCTCCGCCACCTCGTCCTCGCGGCCATAGAAGTACGCGCGTGTCTCTTCGGTGAACGAGACAAGCCCGAGCCATGGATGCTCAGCGTCGATCGATGGCTGCGTCGCCGTGTTGTCCGGAGCGCGCGTCGCGTCTTGCTCCGCCCGCGGCGTCGGCTCGGTCGGGCGCGTTTCGGGCAACGCTTCCGGCGACCCGGAACGCGCAACACTTTCATCCATGACGGGCTGTGATGAAATCCTGCAGGCGGCGCGTGAATTCGGGCGAGGCTTCGCCGCCTGGAAGCCGCGTGAAATTCAGCGCCTTGAATTTGTCCGGCACGTGGGCGGCGGCTACGTCCGTGTCATCGATGCACACCGGCAGGATGAACAGCGCGCCCTCGGCGATGTTGCGCGCGCGGTCGATCGCGTAGCTCCACTCGCGGCGGAAGTAGCCTTCGAGCCGGCGCTGTGTTGTCGCCGAGACGACGGGCACGAAGTATGAACAGCGCGCGATGTTGCGCTGGATCTTGCGATCGTAGTCGTCGCCGCCCTCGAGCCGGTCGAGATCGAACCATGTGATGACGCCCGCGGCATCGAGCCCTGCTTTCAGCCTCTGCACGGCGGGCAGGTCCTCGCGGGCGTAGCTGATGAAAACCGCGTTGTCGGGCATTTCGCGCTCGGGCGGCAGAAAGCGTTGCGGAACGCCCAGCGGAATCACTTCTGCCGGTTTCTGGCGCGTCATCCAGCGCCGGTGCAGCTCGTCGACGAACTTTTCGGCGCCGCTGTAAACGCGCGTGCGCACGCTGACCTGCTGCAGGAAATTCATCAGGCGTTCGTCCTTGCCGGAATGGTTGTCGGCGAGAACCTCGCCCACATCCCGCGGGTCGGAGAGGCGGTGGCGCTTCGCCATTCGCAGAAAGAGGCGCGCGAGCCAGTTCGTAAAGCTGCTGCCGATGAACAGCAGATGATTGTGCTCGAGCTCGTGAAAAAGCCGCTCGGGCGTCAGATGCTCGCTTTGCAGCGCGCAGATGAATTCGAGCGTGTCCTCGTCGGAGATGACGTAGGTCGGCGACGCCGACAACCGGCCGAGCAGGTGATAGACGACCGGGCGCTGCAGCTTCTCGCGTTCGCTCGGGAGATCGATCACGCGGTTGGGCGCGTACGCGATGACGTCGGTCGATTGCGCGCCCTGGAAACGCTCCAGGTTGATCGCCTGCTCGAGCAGCGGATCGAAGGTCGTCGTGACGAACAGATCGAAATCGGTGATCTGCGCGAGTTGCCGCAACGCGAGCGGGGGCGCGAAGTTCGCATCGCGGAAGATACTGCGCACGCGCGTATAGGCCTCCTCGCGACGGCCGCGCGACGCGAGAAACCAGCAGACGACGTCGTTCAGCGTGTACGGCTGCGGGAGCTCGGCGGTGTCGACGTTGAGCCGGGCGGCCAGCTTTTCGGCTACCCAGTCGTGGAGCAGGCGATGCCCGGTTTCCGTCTCGACCTGCAGGAGCTCGGGGCCGATGATCGGGATGACGCGGCGCTCTTCGATGAAATTGAGCAGGTCTTCCCAGGCATCGTCGTCGAGGGTCTCGACCGCGGCCCGCAGGGAAAACGGGCTATTCATGCGCAGGATTCTTTTTCAGGACTCGGATGACCAACATGTCGACGCCGGCTGGTTTGACGGGGAGCCGCGACCGCGGCGGACAAGTGTCCACGATTCCCGAAGTAGGGTCAACGCGGGAGACATCGGCTCCATACGGACAAAGCCAGCCCTCGACGCATTTTTCGATTGCCGTAGCGTCACTCGCGGTCAACCTTTTTCCGGCGCAGCAGCAGGAGTGGCGATGCACGGCAAAGAAGTCGTAGCCTGGGTTGAGCCCGCAGGGCGAAGCCCGGGGCGGCGCTTCGAATCGACGTGAGTCCCGGGCATCCCCGGATCAAGTCCGGGGTCAGCCCGGGCTACGGGGGCCGGCGAAGCTTCTTGACAATGCGGTTGACTGCTAGTAATTTACCTATAAGTTAATTAACCGACTGGTTTTCATAGATGCTGGCTGATCATCTAAGCACCACCTTCGCGGCACTCGCCGATCCGACTCGCCGCGCGATTCTGGCGCGGCTCACCTCGGGTGAGGCTTCCGTCAAGGAGCTCGCCGCGCCCTTCGAGATGACCCCGCCCGCGGTGACCAAGCACCTCAAGGTGCTGCAGCGCGCCGGCCTGATCACGCGCAGTCGCCACGCGCAGTGGCGACCCTGCCGTCTCGATGCGTCGCCGCTGCGGGACGTCGCCAACTGGGTGGAGCAGTACCGCCGGTTCTGGGGCGAGCGCATCGACCGTCTGGAGGACTACCTCCGCGAACTGCAGATCAAGGAGCAAAAACATGCCCGCAAAAAGCCGTAGCACCGGACCCGCCGCGAAGCGGTCTTCGAACTTGACTACTTCGCCGCCTGCGGCGTCCGAGCGCGAGCTTGTCCTCACTCGCACCATCGACGCGCCGCGTGAGCTCGTGTGGGCGGCATGGACCGATCCGACACACGTCGCGCAATGGTGGGGCCCGCAGGGATTTACGAACCCGGTCTGCGAATTGGACGTGCGCCCCGGTGGCGCCATCCGCATTGACATGCGCGGACCCGACGGCACGCTCTATCCAATGGCGGGCGTCTATCAGGCGATCGACGTGCCCGAGCAGCTCGTTTTCAGGAGCGCTGCGCTCGACGAAGAGGGCAAGCCGCTTTTTGAAGTGCTGAACACCGTGACCTTTACCGAGCAAGGCGGCAAGACGAAGCTCACTGTGCAGGCGAAGGTCCTCAAATCCGGCGCGAAGGCGGCCCCGTATCTCAAAGGGATGGGAGAGGGATGGAAGCAAACCATCGACCGACTCGTGGCTCACGTGACGCAGGTGGAACCCGCCGATCGACAGATCGTTACCACGCGCGTCCTGGATGCACCGCGAGAGCTTGTATTCAAGATGTGGACCGATCCGGAGCACATCAGGCAATGGTGGGGGCCGCAAGGCTTCACGACCACGACTTACAGCATGGACGTGAGACCGGGCGGCGTTTGGCGGTTTGTCATGCATGGCCCCGACGGCACCGACTACCAGAACAGGATCACCTATCTCGAGATCGTGAAGCCCGAGCGCCTGGTCTACAGGCATGGCGGGGACAAGGATGTCGAGCCGGTGAATTTTGAAACCACCGTGACTTTCGAAGAGCAGGGCGGCAAGACCAAGCTCACCATGCGGGCGCTCTTCCCTTCGGCCGAGGCGCGCGAGCATGTCGTCAAGAAGTATGGTGCCATCGAGGGCGCAAAGCAGACGATGGATCGGCTCGAGCAGCACTTGGCGAAGAATGCGTTGCCGTGAATACGGGCCGTCGGGCGTTCCTGAAAACCGCGGGGGCTTCCACGACGCTCGCGGCGCCCGCCGCAGCGGTCGCGCAGTTGCCGGAGGCCGCGACGCGGCCGCCGTCCAGATCGGCTGAACCCGTATCGAGGAAGCACGCCATGAGCATGGGGCGATTGTCCAAGACGCGGCGTCGCCGCATCCACGACGTTATGGCCCGCTATGTCGAGCGCGGCGAATTGCCCGGGCTCGTCACGCTGGTCAGCCGCCGCGGCGAGGCGCATGCCGATGCGATCGGCAAGAAGACGGTCGACGGCAGCGACCCGATGCGTCGCGACACGATCTTTCTGCGAAACGCTATCATCACGCCGAGCCAGAGCGGCTTGTCATTCATCAGCAAAGGAGATCACCATGGGCAGCCCCGTCGTTCACTGGGAGCTGATGTCGAAGGATCCGGCGAAAGTAGCGGTCTTCTACGAGAAGATTTTCGGTTGGAAGATTCAGCACAGACCCGAGATGAACTACCGCATCGTCGATACGGGCGGCGAGGGCGGCATCAACGGCGGAATCCTCAAGCCGGAGCGCGAAGGCCCCTGGCCTGGCAACATGACGCTCTACATCGCTGTCGACGACCTCGCAGCATATCGCAAGCGCATCGTTGAGGCGGGAGGCAAGATCCACGTCGAGGAGCAGGAAGTGCCCGGCATGGGTGCGTTTTCGCTCTTCACCGATCCCGAGGGGCGCATGATGGGACTGTGGAAGACGGCCGTAGCCCGGGCTGAGTGAAGCGATGCCCGGGACTCGTAGGCTGCCGTAGCCCGGGCTGACCCCGAACTTGATCCGGGGGATGCCCGGGACTCACATCGATCCGAAAGCGCCGCCCCGGGCATCGCGCTCCGCGCTCAGCCCAGGCTACGACTATGAGGAGATATTCATGAGCGCCAACAGCGCTCCCGGCTTCAAGAAGCACCCCGAACATCGCATCGAAACGAAGCCCGCGGGCGTGCGCGTGCGGGTCACGTTCAACGGCGAGGTCATTGCCGATAGCCGGGACGCGATACGCCTGGACGAGAGCAAATACGCCCCGGTCTACTACCTGCCGCGCAAAGACGTGAAGATGGAGCGGCTCACGCGTACGACGCATTCGACGCATTGCCCCTTCAAGGGCGACGCCTCGTACTACACGCTTTCGTCCAACGGCCGGACCGTGGCAAACGCAGTCTGGAGCTACGAACAGCCGTACGACGAAGTGAGCGTAATCAAGGAGCGGCTCGCCTTCTACCCCGATAAGGTCGATTCGATCTCCGTCGCGCAAGAGTAAGGCGGGCCGCGACGAAACGATCGCGCCTTTCCTACGAAGACGCGAAGCCCATCAGCGTCCGCGCATACGCCGGCGCCGTCGGCTCGTGCATGAAATATGCGTAGATTTCGCGCCACGACGTGGCTTCGAGCCGGCGCGCCCACTGCTTCAGATCGTCATCCGAATACGTCTCGAGTCGAAGCCGGACATAGCCCCAGGGAGCCGTCTCCACCAAGGGCGGCGGCGCGTTGTCTTCGCGTTCGGAAAGGCATAGCGCCGCCCCGGCCGTCTTCAGCGTGTCGTAGACATCGTCGGCAAACCAGCTGTCGTTGCGAAATTCGAACGCGGCGCCGTGTCCTTCGGGGAGCAGGCGGAGAAACTCCGCGAGGCGCGGCAGATCCTTCTTCAGGAACGGCGGCAGCTGGAACAGCACCGGACCGCGCTTGGCGCCGAGTGCCGCGAGGTTCCGGTAGAGAAAATCGACCGAATCGGCGGCCTCCTCTGCTTTGAGCCGCGCCATGTGCGTGATCCGGCGCGATGCCTTGATCGCGAACCGGAAGGATTCCGGCGTCGACCCGGCCCAGGTCTCGAGCACGGCGACCTTGGGCATCTGATAGAAGGTATTGTTGATCTCGACCGTCGGCAGGCGCTCGGCGTAAAACGCCAGCATGTCCTCCGGCTTGATCTTCTCAGGATAGAAGTTTCCTTTCCATTCCTTGAAGGAGTAGCCGCTTGCACCTGCGAGGAGCCTCGAAGTCTTCACGTGTCCGTTCCCCTATTTGTCCCTATGGGATCGTCGTCGCCCCGCCCGTCGTTCGTCGCCCCGGCCCCGGCTTAAGGCATGCCGGGGCAGGCTGCGGCCGGGGCCCAAGTTCGGTGTTGCGATGACGTGTATCAACTTGGATCCCGGCTGCGCCGGGATGACGTGAGTATCGCAGCGCTCTGCGCCACTCGGTTGCGCAAACTTCACTAGAATCCCGCAATGGCGAAAAACAACCTGAGCGAATATTCCGCCAAGCGGAGCTTTGCGGCCACGCCCGAGCCGGCGCCGGCAGTGCCCGCGACCGGGAGCGGGCCGCTTTTGTTCGTCGTCCAGCAGCATTCGGCCCGGCGGATGCATTACGACTTCCGGCTCGAATGCGACGGTGTGCTCAAGTCCTGGGCGGTTCCGAAAGGCCCGGCGCTCGATCCTAACGAAAAGCGTCTTGCCGTGCAGACCGAGGATCATCCCTACGACTATGCCTCGTTCGAAGGCGTGATTCCACCCGGGCAATACGGCGCGGGCGAAGTGATCGTCTGGGACTGCGGCGTCTATTCGCCCGACGAAGGCGGCGCGACCTGGTTCCACGACCGCCGGCA
>DASWDF010000144.1:0-7342 GCA_036395475.1 Casimicrobiaceae bacterium | reverse complement strand
CCGTCGAGCGGATCGATGATCCACACGTACTCTGCCGCGGCGTTGGCGCCTTGGGCGGTGCCTTCCTCTGCTAGAATCGCGTGACCGGGATACGTCGCGTGCAGCGTTTCGACGATTGCGGCTTCGGCGGCGCGATCGACTTCGCTGACGTAATCCTTCGGGCCCTTGGCGGTCACGGTCAGGAGATCGAGATCGCGCGCGCCGCGATTGATGACGTTGCCGGCGCGGCGCGCGGCTTTCACCGCGGTCGTGAGCATCGGATGCATGATCGCCATCGCCGAGCATTCTACCTGCATTTGCGCGCCATCCCTCTTGCCTGCGACCGCGTTGACCTCGCCGCTCGATCGCATCCGTCTCATCCTCTGCGCGACCAGCCATCCCGGCAACATCGGCGGCGCGGCGCGCGCCATGCGCGCGATGGGCCTGTCGCGGCTCGTGCTCGTGGCTCCGCAACATTTCCCCGACCCCGCCGCGGACGCGCGCGCGGCCGGCGCGATCGCGTTGCTGCGCACGGCAACCGTGGTGCCAACGCTCGATGCTGCGCTCGCCGGCGCAACGCTGGCGATCGGACTTTCGGCGCGGCCGCGCGAATTCGCCGGCAACGCGCTCCCGGTGCGAGCGGCGGCGCGGGAAGCCCTGGGGCACGCGGCGGACGGCGAGGTCGCCGTCGTGTTCGGCTCCGAAATGTCGGGACTGTCGAACGAAGATCTCGCGCGCTGTCAGATCGTGGCGACCATTCCCGGCGAGCCCGGCCAGGCGTCGCTCAATCTCGCTGCGGCGGTTCAAGTCGCTGCTTACGAACTGTTCCTCGCCGCACGCGGCGAAGTAGTGTGGACCGCCCCCGCGTTCGCGCCGGCTGCGCTTGACGAAATCGAGGAGCTCTTTGCCCATGCGCAGCGCACGCTGATCGCGATGCGTTTCCTCAACCCGCGACAGCCGAAGCGCCTGCTGCCGCGGCTGCGGCGGCTGTTCGCCCGGGCGCGATTGGAGAAGGAAGAGGTCAACATCCTGCGCGGCATACTCGCGCGCATCGACCAGCTGCTCGATCGCCGGTCTTGATCGAAGTCCGCGCCGTGGCCGACGCCCCTCGATGTGTCCGCGGTGATTTTTGCCCTCGTCGTCGCGGGGCTCGTCGCCGCTGCGATCGTGCATCGCTGCTCGCGCGGCCTGCTCTGCCCGGCGTTGCCTGTACTGCGGCCCGACCCTGATGGTTGAAATGATCGCTATCCGGGTCCAAATAGTTGAGTGATTCTCTCGGATATGGGAAAATAATTTGATGTTCAGCCGACTCCGCGAAGACATCGCGGCCGTATTTGACCGCGACCCGGCCGCCCGCAGTACCTGGGAGGTTCTGACCTGCTATCCCGGCCTCCATGCTCTGACCTGGCATCGCTGGGTGGCGCATCCCTTGTGGCGTGCGGGGTTCCTCTGGCTTGGACGATGGCTGTCCCACTGGGGTCGGTGGCTCACGGGCATCGAGATTCACCCCGGCGCGACGATCGGCCGCCGCGTATTCATTGACCACGGCATGGGAGTAGTCATCGGGGAGACCGCAGAGATCGGAGATGACTGCACGCTTTATCACGGTGTCACGCTTGGCGGCGTCAAATGGGAAAAGACCAAGCGCCACCCGACACTGGGGCGGAGGGTGGTGATCGGCGCCGGAGCCCAGGTCCTGGGCCCGATCCTGGTCGGTGACGGCGCCAAAGTCGGCTCCAACGCCGTGGTCGTGCGCGATGTCCCCGCGGGAGCCACCGCCGTCGGAATTCCGGCCCGGATCGTCACCGAGGACGACGTTCGGCGCCGCGAGAAACAGGCGGCCAAGATCGGGTTTTCGGCCTACGCGATCAGCGCGGACATGAACGACCCGATGGTCCAGGCAGTCCATTCGCTTCTTGACCATGCCGCCGCTACCGACGAGAGATTCAAAAAGCTCCTCGACCTCTTGCAGCGGGGCGGCTTCGACTGTGGCGATGCCAAGGCCACTGCCGACCGATTCGACCCCGAGCGGATCAACAAAATGCTTGAGTGAACTGATCGGGCTTTTAGTTGACTAATTTAATCGGGAATTATAGAATTCGTGTTGCCGGCCGAATGCAATGCCTTGGTCGGCGGGGATAAAAGACCATGCGACTTACGACCAAAGGACGTTTCGCCGTAACGGCAATGATCGATGTTGCAATGCACAACGGCGAAGGTCCGGTGACCCTTGCCGGCGTTGCCGGCCGGCAAAAGATCTCGTTGTCGTACCTGGAGCAGCTGTTCGGGAAGTTGCGCCGCTGCGGGTTGGTCGACAGCGTCCGCGGGCCAGGGGGTGGCTACAACCTCGCGCGCCCTGCGACTGGCGTGTCGGTGGCGGACATCATTACCGCGGTCGACGAGCCGATCGATGCGACGAAATGCGGCGGCAAAGAGAACTGCCAGGACGATAAGCGTTGTATGACGCACGAGCTTTGGGCGAACCTGAATACGCATATTTTCGCGTTCTTGAGCTCGGTGACGCTGGAGCAACTGGTCCGACAGCAGGACAAGCAGGAAGTAGCGGTACTACAGGACCACCGCATGCCCGGCAAGAAATCCGAGCCCGCAGCGGTCGTTTGAAAACTTGAATGAGCTCGAATTCCTGAACAGCGATGAAAAAACCGATCTACCTCGACTACTCCGCGACCACGCCGGTCGACCCACGCGTCGCGGCCAAGATGATTCCCTATCTGACCGAGCATTTCGGCAATCCGGCTTCGCGTTCGCACTCTTTTGGCTGGGAAACCGAGAAGGCGGTCGAGGAGGCGCGTGCAGAAGTGGCGCGGTTGGTGAATTGCGACCCGAAGGAAATCGTCTGGACTTCGGGCGCAACCGAGGCGATCAATCTCGCGCTGAAGGGCGCGGCACATTTCTATAAGGACAAGGGCAAGCATCTCGTCACGGTCAAGACCGAGCACAAGGCTACACTCGATACGATGCGCGAGCTCGAGCGAGACGGGTTCGAGGTCACTTATCTCGACGTCGAAGAAGACGGGCTCGTCGACCTGGAAAAGTTGAGGGCCGCGCTACGGCCGGACACGATCCTTGTCTCGGTCATGTATGTCAACAACGAGATCGGCGTGATTCAGGATATCCCGGCGATCGGGGAGATCTGCCGCAGCCGCGGCATGATCTTCCATGTCGACAGCGCGCAAGCCACCGGCAAGCTGCCCATCGACCTCGCGGCGCTCAAGGTGGACCTGATGAGCTTCTCGGCGCACAAGACCTACGGCCCCAAAGGGGTGGGTGCATTATTCGTCCGCCGCAAGCCGCGCGTGCGCATCGAAGCACAGATGCATGGCGGCGGCCACGAGCGCGGCATGCGCTCAGGCACCCTGCCCACGCACCAGATCGTCGGCATGGGCGAAGCATTCCGGCTCGCACGGCTGGAGATGGCAACCGATAATGAACGGGTCCGCATGCTGCGCGACAGGTTGCGGCAGGGTCTCTCCGAGATCGAAGAGATCTATATCAACGGGAACATCGAGCGGCGCGTGCCGCATAACCTCAATGTAAGCTTCAACTTTGTCGAGGGCGAGAGTCTGATCATGGCGATCAAGGATGTCGCCGTGTCCTCAGGCTCGGCGTGCACGTCGGCGTCGCTGGAGCCCTCGTATGTGCTGCGCGCGCTCGGCCGAAGCGACGAGCTGGCGCATAGCTCGATTCGCTTCACCGTCGGGCGGTTCACGACGGAAGAAGAGATCGATTACACGGTCGACTTGCTCAAGCGCAAGATCGCGAAGCTGCGCGAGCTTTCGCCTTTGTGGGAAATGCACCAGGAAGGTGTCGATCTCAACACGGTGGTATGGGCCGCGCACTGATTGTTGTTGCAGAGAGCAGAAAAAGGAGTTGGATCATGGCTTACAGCGACAAGGTTCTGGATCACTACGAAAACCCGCGCAACGTCGGCTCGTTCGCGAAGGATGCGGACGACGTCGGTACGGGCATGGTTGGCGCGCCGGCCTGCGGCGACGTGATGAAGCTGCAGATCAAGGTGGGTCCGGACGGGCGGATCGAAGACGCCAAGTTCAAGACGTACGGCTGCGGGTCGGCGATCGCGTCCTCCTCGCTCGTCACCGAGTGGGTGAAGGGCAAGACCCTTGACCAGGCGACTGGCATCAAGAACACGCAGATCGCCGAGGAGCTATCGCTGCCGCCGGTGAAGATCCACTGCTCGATCCTGGCCGAAGACGCGATCAAGGCTGCGGTTGCCGACTATCGCAAGAAGCACGGTGGCGATGGGCAGCCGCAGGCTCAGACCGCCGCAGCGCAGACCGCGCCCGTAGCGGCCGATTGAGCGGTACACGCATGGCGATCACGCTGACGGCGAATGCGGCGAAGCACGTCTCCAACTTCCTGAACAGACGCGGGAAGGGGGTCGGGTTGCGCCTGGGCGTGCGGACGACGGGGTGTTCCGGCCTCGCCTATAAGCTCGAATACGCCGATGAGATTCGCCCCGAGGATCACCGCTTCGACAGCCACGGCATCACGGTCGTGGTCGATCCCAAGAGCCTGCCCTACCTCGACGGCATGGAGCTCGACTTTGCAAAGGAAGGATTGAACGAAGGCTTCAAGTTCAATAATCCCAACGTGAAGGACGAATGCGGCTGCGGCGAAAGCTTCAACGTCTGAGTCCGTCGATTACCTTCGCATAGCGCGGCGCAGCTTCGTTGCTGCTCGCTTTCGATCCTCACGTACTGGCGTGTACGCTACGGTCGAAAGCTCCGCGGCGCCTCGCAGCGCGGCACTCTCTCGATTCTCGACGGCTCAGAGACAAGTTGCACGCGCAAAGCTCGTCCCGAATGATCGATTTCACCCAGAACTACTTCGCCCTCTTCGGCCTGCCGCAGCGCTACCGCTTCGATCCGGAGAAGCTCGATACCGCGTACCGCGCGCTGCAGCGCGTGGTACACCCCGATCGCTACGCCGCTGCGGGTGATGCCGAGCGCCGCATGGCTCTGCAATCCTCCGCGCGCGTTAACGAGGCGTACCGCGCGCTGAAGGATCCTGTCAGTCGTGCGCAGTATCTGCTTTCGTTGCGCGGAATCGATGCGCTCGCGGAAACGAATACGGCGCTGCCGGCGGAGTTTCTGCAGCGCGAGCTCGAGCGGCGGGAAGCGGTCGGCGAGGCGCAGGCCGCGCGCGATGCGGACCGCCTTGCCGCGCTGCTGCGCGAGGTCCGGTCGGACGCCGCAGCGCTGGAGACCACGCTTGCCGATCGGCTCGACGTGGAGGCGTGGGAGGAAGCGCGCGACGCCGCGCGCGAATTGCGCTTCCTGACCAAGGTCGCCGGTGACATCGAGGTGGCCATCGGCGAGGTCGAAGGCTGATGGCGCTGCTGCAGATCGCCGAACCGGAGTCCGCGCCGGCTCCACATCAAAATCGGCTTGCGGTCGGCATCGATCTGGGGACGACCAACTCGCTGGTCGCGACCGTGCGCCACGGCATCCCGGTCGTGCTGCCCGACGCGGAGGGTCGACCGCTGCTGCCATCGATCGTGCGTTACGCCGATCGCGGCGTCGAGGTCGGCTACGCCGCCCAGGAGGCGCTCGTCGTCGACCCGCAGAACACGATCGTGTCGGTCAAGCGCCTGATGGGGCGGGGACTGGGCGACCTCTCCGATGCGCGGCGCTTTCCGTATCGTTTCATCGACGCGCCGGGCATGGTGCAGATCGAAACGCGCTCCGGCATACGCACGCCGGTCGAGGTATCGGCCGAGATCCTGCATACGTTGCGGTTGCGCGCCGAAGCAAGCCTCGGCGGCGCGCTGGCGGGCGCAGTCGTAACCGTGCCCGCGTACTTCGACGACGCGCAACGGCAAGCGACCAAGGACGCAGCGCAACTCGCGGGCTTGAACGTGCTGCGACTGCTGAACGAGCCGACGGCGGCAGCGATCGCCTATGGCCTCGACAACGCATCCGAGGGCACGTACGCGGTCTACGACCTGGGCGGCGGGACCTTCGACCTGTCGATCCTCAAGCTGTCGCGCGGCGTCTTCGAGGTGCTTGCGACCGCCGGCGACACCGCGCTCGGTGGCGACGATTTCGACCATCGCGTCTATTGCTGGGCGCTGGAGACCTCGCGCGTCGGTCCCGTGTCGGCGTCGGACACGCGGCTTGTCATGCTCAAGGCGCGCGAGGCGAAGGAGAACCTGACGACGCACGCTTCGACCTCTCTCGTCGCAACGCTGTCGACGGGCGAGCGTATCGATCTCACGCTGACCGCGGCGACCTTCACCGCCATCACGGAGACGCTGGTAGGCAAGACGCTTGGCCCCGTCAGGAAGGCGCTGCGCGATGCGAAGCTCACGCCCGCCGAGATCGACGGCGTCGTCATGGTCGGGGGCGCGACGCGCATGCCGCAGATCCAGAAAACGGTCGCAGCGTTCTTCGGCGCTCCGCCGCTCAACAATCTCGACCCCGACCAGGTCGTCGCGCTCGGAGCCGCGATTCAAGCGAACGTGCTCGCGGGCAATCGCGCGAGCGACGAAGACTGGCTGCTGCTCGACGTCATCCCGCTGTCGCTGGGACTCGAAACGATGGGCGGCTTGAGCGAGAAGATCATCCCGCGCAACGCGACGATCCCCATCGCCCGGGCGCAGGAGTTCACGACTTTCAAGGACGGCCAGACCGCGATGGCGATTCACGTCGTGCAGGGTGAGCGCGAGAAGGTCGCCGACTGCCGGTCGCTCGGGCGTTTCGAGCTGCGCGGGATTCCGCCGATGGTGGCGGGGGCAGCGCGCATCAATGTAACGTTTCAGGTCGACGCCGACGGCTTGCTCTCGGTGTCGGCGCGCGAGCAGACGACGGGTGTGGAGGCGGCGATCACGGTCAAGCCCTCGTACGGGCTCGCCGACACCGAAATCGCGCGCATGCTCCAGGAGTCGCAGGCACACGCCGCCGACGACATGGAGGCGCGCGCGCTGGCCGAAGCGCAAGTCGAGGGCGAACGAACGCTCGCCGCGACCATGAGCGCTCTCGACTCCGACGGCGATCTGCTCGCTCCCGACGAGCGCGCGAGCATCGACGCCGCGATGGCGGCGGTGCGGCGGCTCATCGCGGGCGCGGATCGCCACGCGCTCAATGCCGCCGTCGCTGCGCTGAACCGCGCGACCGAGGAGTTCGCCGCGCGGCGCATGGATCGCAGTGTCGCCGGCGCGCTCGCCGGCCGCAGCGTCGATTCGCTGGCAGAGGATTAGCAGGCTGATGCACAACCCCTCATGAGCCGCGTTTCGGACGAGATGGCCCCGGATGCAAGGCGCGAGCCGCGTCGAATAGCTTTCGCATATTCGCAAGGCGAGCAACGCCGCAGCCGGGGCCAT
>DASWDF010000143.1:0-30458 GCA_036395475.1 Casimicrobiaceae bacterium | reverse complement strand
GCGCTGTTCGCGACCACACCCTCCGGCGCGCTGCAATGGATCGGAGCGCTCGGGCTTGCCGCCGCGGCGGTGGCGGGGTTTCGCAGCGAAGCGCAGCCGCGATGGCTGCCGGTGGCATTGCTGGGCGTTGCCTTGCTTTTTCCTTTCGGCTTGCCGGCAGACTGGACTCGCTTGCACCCCTCGGAATACAAGGACCTGAGCCAAACGCTTTCGATCAGCGGAACGAGGATTGTCGCCGAACGTTCCAGTCCGATCGGCCTGATCGACGTGGTCGAGAGCCCGTCGATACCGTTCCGGCATGCACCGGGCCTGAGCCTCAATGCTACGATGGAGCCGCCGCTGCAACTCGGCGTTTTCGTCGACGGTGACGGGCCGAGCGCGCTCACGCGCTACGATGGGCACACCGAGCCGCTCGAGTATCTCGATTACCTGACCTCCGCGCTTCCGTATCACCTCCTCGATCGGCCGCGCGTGCTCGTGCTCGGTGCCGGCACGGGCGCCGACGTGCTGCAGGCGCTCTATCATCGGGCGAGCGCGATCGATGCGGTTGAGCTCAATCCGCAGGTGCTCGATCTCGTGGAGCGACATTTCGCCGACTATTCCGGCAGGCCGTACAGCGCCCGCACGGTGCGCGTTCACGTCGCCGAGGCGCGCGGCTACGTCGCGGGACACGCCGATCGTTACGACCTGATCCAGGTCGCGCTGCTCGACGCGTTCGGTGCGTCATCCGCCGGGCTTCATGCGCTGTCGGAGAGCTACCTTTACACCGTCGAGGCTCTCGACGAATACATGGGCCATTTGGACACCGGCGGCCTGCTTGCGATCACGCGCTGGGTAAACCTGCCGCCCAGAGATGTCCTCAAGCTTTTTGCCACTGCGGTGTCGACGCTGGAAAGACGCGGCGTCGCGCAACCGGCGCAGCAGCTCGCGCTGATCCGCGGCTGGAAGACCGCGACGCTCGTCGTGAAGAACGGCGCGCTTACGCAGCGAGAGATCGCGGCGCTGAAGAATTTCTGCCGCGCCCGCTCCTTCGACGTGGCGTACTACCCCGGCATCGACGCCGCCGAAACCAACCGCTACAACGTACTGCCGCAGCCCTATTTCCACGACGGCGCGGTAGCGCTGCTCGGCCCCGAACGATGGGCGTTCTTCGATCGCTACAAGTTCGACATCGTTCCAGCGACCGACGACAAACCCTACTTCTTCCATTTCTTCAAGTGGCGCACGTTGCCGGAGCTGCTGGCGCTGAAGGAGCAAGGCGGGCTGCCGTTGCTCGAATGGGGCTACCCGGTGCTGGTCGCGACACTGATTCAGGCGGTTGTCGCGAGCCTCGTGTTGATCCTGCTGCCGCTGTGGATCAAGGCACGCGGCGCGGGCCAGCGCGATCAGGCAGGATGGTCGCGACTGCGTATCGCCGCTTACTTCACGGCGATCGGATTCGCATTCATGTTCATCGAGATCGCATTCATCCAGAAGTTTCTGTTGTTCCTGAGCCATCCGCTCTACGCGGTCGCGGTCGTGCTCTGCGCGTTTCTGGTCTTCGCCGGTCTGGGAAGCCGCTATTCCGGTCGCGCCGTCGGCGGCGCCTTGCTTGCATGGCCGATCGCCGGCATCGCGGTTCTGGCGTCGCTCTATCTCATCGTCCTCGCTGCGCTGTTCCGCCAGCTCATGCCGCTGCCCGATGCATTCAAGATCATGATCTCGATCGGACTCATCGCGCCGCTCGCGTTCGCGATGGGCATGCCGTTTCCACTGGGACTTGCCCGCGTCGCCGGCCGCACCCGGCCGCTCGTTCCCTGGGCGTGGGGGATCAACGCCTGTGCCTCGGTCGTCGCGGCGATCGTCGCCACGCTGTTGGCGATTCACGTCGGGTTCGGCGTCGTCGTGCTGGTTGCGGTCCTCCTCTACGCGCTGGCGGCGGCAGCGTATCGCTAGGAGCCTGTCGGGCTTACTGTCTCGTATGAGAGCAAGCCCGACAGGCTCCTAACGTCGTGCAGCCGCTGCTCGAGGAGCTCCGGATTGCCATTCGCTGCGCGACATCCCACAATGGCGGCCCGGGAACGGATAGCCGCATGACTTGGTCGATCGTCGCTCGCGATGCGTCGGGCGCTCTGGGCGTAATCGTCGCGAGCCGCTTCTTCGCAGTCGGCGCGCTTTGCCCGCATGCGCACAGCGGCGTCGGTGCGCTGTCGACGCAGGCGCTGGTCAATCCGCTCTACGGCCCGCGCGGCCTGGCGCGGCTGGCGCAAGGGATGGCGGCGGCTGAAGTCGTGCGCTCGCTCATCCTCGCCGACGCGGGTCGCGAGCATCGCCAGGTGCACCTGATCGACGCGGAAGGCAACATCGCGGCGCACACCGGCGTCGAATGCATCGACTGGTGCGGTCACGTGACCGGCGAGGGTTTCTCCGTCGCAGGCAACATGCTTTTGGGTCCGCAGGTGATCGAAGAGACCGCTCAGTTCTACGATGCCGCGCGCGAGCTACCCTTCGCCGAGCGACTGATCGCGGCGATGCAGGCCGGCGAGGCCGCCGGCGGCGACAAGCGCGGCAAGCAGGCCGTCGCGCTGCTGATCTGCACGACCGAGGCGTATCCGGCGCTCGATCTGCGCGTCGACGATCATGCCGATCCGCTCGCCGAGCTCAATCGTTTGTACGTCAAAAGCCTCGAACGCTTCCAGCCGTTCGTGGCATGCCTTCCCGGCCGCGACCGGCCGGCGGGCATCACCGATCGGGCCAGGATCGAAGCCGAGATCGAGCGCTTCCAGGCCGAGCGCGCCCGCCACGAGCGATGAGAGCCGCAGGGCCGTCCCAAGGCGCGAATTGCGCCCCCTCCGGGGGCAGCGCAGCGGCGGCAGCCGCAAGCGTGGGGGCACACAAATGCGCGCTGCTCGAGGTACGCGAGCTCAGGACATCGTTCGCGGTCGAAGCCGGCGAGCTCTCCGCGGTCGACGGCGTCAGCTTTGCGCTCGACGCTGGCCACACGCTCGCCATCGTCGGCGAATCCGGCTGCGGCAAGAGCGTTACCGCGCTCTCGATCATGGGCCTCATCGCCGCGCCCCCCGGACGCGTCAATGGCGAGATACGTTTCGAGGGCGTCGATCTCACGCAGCTTTCCGCAGCCGAGATGCGCGAGCTTCGCGGTGACCGCTTGTCGATGATCTTCCAGGAGCCGATGACTTCGCTCAACCCGGCATTCACCGTCGGCGAGCAGATTGCCGAAGGCATACTCCGCCACCGGCCGCTGTCGCGCGCTGCCGCAAGGGAACGAACGATCGAGATGCTGCGCCGCGTGCATATCCCATCGCCCGAGCGGCGCTTCGACGACTATCCGCACCGGCTCTCCGGCGGCATGCGCCAGCGCGTCATGATCGCGATGGCGCTCGCCTGCGAGCCCGACCTCCTTATCGCCGACGAGCCGACGACCGCGCTCGATGTGACGATCCAGGCGCAGATCCTCGACCTGATGCGTACGCTGCGCGAGGAAACGGGCACGGCGATCATCCTGATCACGCACGATCTGGGCATCGTCGCCGAGCTTGCCGACGAGGTAGCGGTCATGTACGCCGGCCGCATCGTCGAGCACGCGAGCGCCGAGGCGCTGTTCGCGCAGCCGCAGCACCCTTATACCGTCGGTTTGCTCGGATCGATTCCACGGCTCGATCTCGAGCAGGAAAGGCTGCCCGCGATCGAAGGCCTCGTGCCCAATCCGCTGGATCCCGTGCCCGGCTGTCGCTTTCATCCGCGCTGCCCGTTCGCGATCGACCGCTGCCGGCAGGAGGATCCGCCGCTCCTGGACCAAGGCGATAAACACGTGAGCGCATGCTGGCGCGCGCCGCTCGACGCCGATGTGCTGGTGCCGGCGTGAAGCCACTGCCGCATATCTTGCGTAATGCCGCCCCGGGCATCGCGCTTCGCGCTCAGCCCGGGCTACGCACCGAAGTGCTGGTGCCGGCGTGAAGCCGTTGCTTCGCGTCGCGAACCTGGTCAAATATTTTCCCGTGAGGAGGGGCATCTTCGGCGGCCGCAGCGGTGCCGTGCGCGCGGTGGATGGCATCGACTTCGAAGTCGGCGAAGGCGAGACGCTGGCGCTGGTCGGCGAATCGGGCTGCGGCAAATCGACGACGGGGCGGTTGATACTGCGCCTGATCGAGCCGACCTCGGGTGCGATCGACTTCGAAGGCCGCGATCTTCTCGCACTCGACCCCACCGAGCTGCGCGCCCGACGGCGCGCGCTGCAGATCATTTTTCAGGATCCGTACACCTCACTCAACCCACGCATGACGGTGGGCCAAATGCTCGGCGAGCCGCTTGCGCTGCACCGATTGGCACTCGGCCGACATCGGGAGCGAATCGACGAGCTGCTGCAGCTCGTCGGCCTAGCGCCGCAACACGCCGAGCGTTATCCGCACGAGTTTTCCGGCGGACAGCGGCAGCGCATCGGCATCGCGCGCGCGCTCGCGGCGGAGCCAAGGCTCATCGTCTGCGACGAGCCCGTGTCCGCGCTCGACGTCTCGATCCAGGCGCAGGTCGTCAATCTCCTGACCGATCTCCAGAAGAGGCTCGGCTTGTCGTACGTTTTTATCGCGCACGATCTCGCCGTCGTCAAGCACATCGCCGCACGCGTGGCGGTGATGTACCTGGGACGCATCGTGGAATACGCGGACAAGCGCGAGCTGTTCGCCAACCCGCGGCATCCGTACACGCAAGCGCTGCTCTCCGCGATACCGCTGCCGCGGCCCGGAGCGCGCCGGCAGCGCATCATCCTCCATGGGGACGTACCCAGCGCTCTCGACCCTCCGTCCGGATGCCGCTTCCGGACGCGCTGCCCGTATGCGCAGCGGCGCTGCGCCGAGGAAGACCCGCCGCTCGTCGCAGACGGCGGGCATGCGGTCGCGTGTCACTTCTGGCGCGACATCGCGCCGTCCGTTGCGGTGCTGCCGCGCGCGGCGATCGGCCCGGACCCGCGCCTCGAGCGCCTGCAGTCGGCGTTTAGAAGCCGAAAGGTCGATATGACCGCGGGAGTTCCTGCCGCGTGAAGATGCGCTAATATCGCCGGCGAAGCCAGCGACCCAGGCCAAAGGAGAAGAGTATGAGCAAGCCATCGTGGACGATCCGCGCGCTGTTGACCGCAGGAACGGTTGCCGTAGCGACGCTCGCCGGCGCACAGACTTTGCGCTTCGGACTCGCCGAGGATCCAGACATCCTCGATCCGACGCTCGCCCGCACCTTCGTCGGTCGTATCGTGTTCGCCGCGCTTTGCGACAAGCTCTTCGACATCGACGAGAAGCTCGATATCGTGCCCCAGCTTGCGACCGGCTATGAATGGTCCGCCGATCGCAAGGCGCTCACCATCAAGCTGCGCAAGGGCGTCACCTTCCACGACGGCGAAAAGCTCGACGCGGCCGCGGTCAAGTTCAACCTCGAGCGCCACAAGACCATGGCAGGGTCGAATCGCCGTGGCGAGTTGGCGCCGGTGACGAGTGTGGACGTCGTCGACGACTCGACGGTGCGCCTCAACCTCTCGGCTCCGTTCGCGCCGCTGCTCGCCCAGCTCGCGGACCGCGCCGGCATGATGGTCTCGCCCAAGGCCGCGCAAGCCGAGGGGGACAAGTTCGGATCGAAGCCGGTGTGCTCGGGCCCGTTCCGCCTCGTCGAGCGCGTCGCGCAGGACCGCATCGTGCTCGAGCGCTATCCCAATTATTGGAACAAGGGCGAGATCCATTTCGACAAGATCGTGTATCTCCCCATCGTCGATTCGACCGTGCGGCTGGCAAACCTCAAGTCGGGCCAACTTGATTTCATCGAGCGCGTCGGAACCTCGGACATCGCTGCGCTCAAGACCGATAGCCGGTTCAAGATCTCGCGGATTACCGAAATCGGGTACCAAGGCATCACGATCAACGTGGGCAAGAGCGATCTCGCGCAGAAAAATCCCTTGGGCCGCGATCCGCGCGTACGCGAAGCCTTCGAGCTCGCGCTCGACCGCGACGGCATCGCGCAGGTGGCGATGGACGGCGAGGCCGACGTCGGCAACCAGTGGGTCGCGCCGACCAACGCGTTCTACGCGAAAAACATGCCGGTGCCGAAGCGCGACGTCGCCAAGGCCAAGGCGCTGCTGCAGGCCGCGGGTGTATCGAACCCGTCGTTCACGCTGATGACCCCGACCACTTCCGACGCGCAGAAGATCGCGCAGGTGGTGCAGTCGATGGTCAAGGAGGCGGGCTTCGACGTAAAGATCCAGTCGACCGAGTTCGCGACCTCGCTCAACATGGCGGACAAGGGCGACTTCGAGGCGTACGTGCTGGCGTGGAGCGGGCGCGCCGACCCCGACGGGAATGTCTTCAGCTTCCACGGCTGCAAACAGCCGCTCGACTACGCAGGCTACTGCAAGCAGGAGGTCGACGACTTGCTCAACCGGTCGCGCACGACGCTCGACCCGGCCGAGCGCAAGAAGATCTTTGCCGAGCTCGCAGCTATCGTGCTCAAGGACCGGCCGATCGTTTACCTCTTCCACCGCCATTGGCTGTGGGCATACACCAACAAGCTTTCCGGCCTGCGCACAATTCCCGACGGGCTCGTGCGGGTGCAGGGGTTGAAGATGAATTGACGCAAGAAAAGGCTACCGTTCGCCCTGAGCTTGTCGAAGGGCCGACGGTCGCTCCCAGTCGTTCGTGCTCCGACAAGCTCAGCACGAACGGAATCGGCAACGCGGCGTAAGTATCGACGAACCCGGGCATGTTGAATTACCTCCTCCACCGCCTCGCGACGATCGTTCCGACGCTGTTCTTCGTATCGGTGCTGATCTTCGGTTTGCAGCAGCTCCTGCCGGGCGACCCGGCAATGATCCTCGCCGGCGAGGAGCGCGATCCGACCGTCATCGCCCATCTGCACCAGAAGCTCCATCTCGATGAGCCGCTGCCCATCCGCTACCTCTACTGGGCGGGCGGCGTGCTCAAGGGTGATCTCGGCGAGTCGGTGCGCATCCAGAAGCCGGTGCTCGACCTGATCATCGAGAAACTGCCGGTGACGCTGGAACTGGCACTGCTGGCCATCGTCATCGCGCTCACGATCGGCATCACCGCCGGGATCGTTTCGGCGGTCGCCAAGGACTCCGCTTGGGATTACGCGGCCAATGTGTTCGCGCTCTGGGGCCTGTCGACACCGAACTTCTGGCTCGGCATCATGCTGATCCTGCTATTTTCGGTCACGTTGGGCTGGCTGCCGGCCTCCGGCTACGTGAGTCCTTTCGAGGATCTCAAGGCCAATCTGGCAGCGATGATCATGCCTGCATTCGTGCTCGGCAACGCCATCGCCGCGGTGCTCATGCGCCACACACGCAGCGCGATGCTGCAGGTTCTCTCGGCCGATTATGTCCGCACCGCCAGGGCAAAAGGCTTGGATGAGCGCGTGGTTGTGCTGAAACACGCGCTGCGCAACGCGCTGACACCGGTGATCACGCTGGGCGCACTGGAGTTCGGAACGCTGCTTTCGGGCGCCGTGCTCACCGAGCAGGTATTCACCATTCCCGGCTTCGGCAAACTCATCGTCGACGCCGTGTTCAATCGCGACTACGCGGTCGTGCAGGGTGTCGTGCTGTGCACCGCCACGGCGTACATCACGCTCAATCTCCTCGCCGACATGGCGTACTTCCTGGTCAATCCGCGGTTGCGGGATAGCGCATGAGCGCGGCGCGCGAAGTTAAGGCGCGAAGCGCTCGGCGCCGCGCGAATGCGGAGCGGCCGACACGTGACCGTTTCAGCATTCGCAGCGGGTTCAAGGAGGACGCATGACGACTGCTGCGGCGACGGGCGCCACCACGATTCCGCGCGAGGTCTCGCCGGGCCGCCGCGCACTCGAACGGCTGGCGCGGCGGCGCGGCGCGATGATCGCGCTGGGTGTGGTCGTGTTCTTCGTGGTACTGGCGTTGCTCGCAGCGGGAATCGCCCCGTACGACCCGCTTGCGACGAGCTGGAGCGCGGTGCGCAAGGCGCCCACTGGGGCACACTGGTTCGGGACCGACGAAATCGGGCGCGACGTGCTTTCGCGCGTCGTATGGGGAACCCGCGCCTCCCTCCTGGCCGGCGTCGTATCGGTGTCCATCTCACTCGTGTTTGGCGTTCCGATCGGGCTCCTGGCCGGCTATATCGGCGGCTGGGTCGACGCGTTGATCTCGCGGATGACCGACGCGATGCTCGCCTGCCCATTCCTGATCCTCGCCATCGCACTGGCGGCTTTCCTGGGACCGAGTCTCACCAACGCGATGATCGCGATCGGAATCTCCGCGACCCCGATATTCGTGCGCCTGACGCGAGCGCAGGTCCTGCACGTGAAAGTCGAGGATTACGTCGAGGCGGCACGCGCGGTCGGCAATTCGCAGCTGCGGATCGCATTACGGCATGTCCTGCCCAATATCGTACCGCCGCTGATCGTGCAGGCGACGCTGGCGATCGCCGCGGCGATCATCGCCGAGGCCGCACTGTCGTTTCTCGGACTGGGCCAGCAACCGCCGGCGCCGTCCTGGGGCAGCATGCTCAATACCGCCAAGAACTATATCGACAATGCGCCCTGGATGGCTGTGTGGCCGGGCGTATCGATCTTTCTGCTGGTATTGTCCTTCAACCTGCTGGGCGACGGTTTGCGCGACGCGTTCGATCCGCGGCAACGTTAAAGGTCGATGCACAACGCGTAGCCTGGGCTGAGCGGAGCGATGCCCGGGGCTGTGCTTCGCGGATAGGCTGCCCCGGGCTTCGCGCTCCGCGCTCAGCCCAGGCTACGCGACTGCACGGCAGCTGCCGCCGCGGCCGGATGAATTCGGCCCTACTTCCGGGCCGGATCGTTTTCCGGCAAGACGTCCTTCGCCCAGTCGCTTTTTTTCCAGTTCGGAACGGGCGTCGCGCAACCCGCGTGCGGCACGAAGCTCGAGTGTTCGACGAGCGCGTACTTGTGGATGTAGCGCGGGCAGTTCGGAAACACCTGCGTCACCGCGACGCGAACGACGAACTGCGCCTCCGGGTACGCGGCAAGGAGCGGATCGTCGAGGTGAATCCGCGCTTCGCCGGAAACGCGCAGCCGCTTGGGCCGCAGGAAATCGATAAACAGCATGCCGACGCGCCGGTTCTGCGCGAGGTTGCCCATCGACAGGAACATCCCGTTGCCGTCGTAGGTCGGAAACGCGATCGTCTCCGGGTCGATGACGCGAACGAAGCCGGGCTCGCCGCCTTTGTACGAGCAGCTCGGCTGATTGTCCGCGTCGGAGGTCGCCAGGAAGAACATGTCCAGCGACTCGATGAAGGCCTTGTCTTCGTCGCCGATGCGAGTCCCGACCAGCCGCTGCTCGATACGGTCGGCGAGCCGCCGCGTATCGAACCGATCCTGCAGCTCGCGGCTGCCGTCGTGGTAGAGCTTGCTCACTCGAACTCGACGAAGCCGAACTCGCGCAGGAATGCGCCGCGTTCCTGCGCTCCGAGGTGGCCGGCAACGCGCTGGACGAACTCCTGTCGATTCCCGCCCTCCCGCGCGGCCTTGCGTACGACAACTTTCGCGATCGGCCCCAGATAGACTGTGAGCCTGGAAGTCGCCTCCTCGACAAAACCGGGATCGAGCGGCGCCAGAGCTTCCGTTCCGCCGCTGAGCGACTTCAATTGCGTCGTCCCGCGCACGCCCGTGGAGGTCGGATGCGTACCGGAACGCTCGGCCGCCGCGCGCTGCATCTCGTCGATGAACTTCTGGCGCACTTCTGCATCGGTGATGCTCTCCGACAGCAGCGAATACAGCTCGGCTGTGTCCCTCGACTTCGCTGCGGCCTTCCTGACCATCACGCGCGCCATCGGCCCCACGAAATTTGCGAGCTGACGCTCGACGGTATGCAAGGTCGCGTCGTCCCAGACCGGCGGCGCCTGCGCCTGCAGCTTGACTGCGGCGAGGTTGATCTCGGTCGCGTCCTGAGGCTCGCGCTTGATGTTGATCTCGGGATCCAGCGCGAGACGCAGCGCGCGGTTGAACGCCTTCGCGTTCTGAAAGCGGGCGACCGGATCCTTCGACAGCGCGGCCGCGACAATCGCGTCGAGCGCAGGCGAGACAGGGAGCTTCGCGATTTCCGAGGGCGGCCGCGGATCCTCATAGCAGATCTTGAATGCGATGGCCTCGATCGAACCGGAGAAAGGCTTCACGCTTGTGAGCAGCTCGTAAAGGACTACGCCCGCACTGAACAGATCGGAGCGGCGATCGACCTCCTTGCCCTGACATTGCTCGGGAGACATGTACGACGGCGTGCCCATGACCATGCCGGCGTTGGTCAGGTTGGAGGTGTCGATGCGGGCGATTCCGAAGTCCGCAACCTTGAGCGCGCCGCCGCTGGTGAGGATCAGGTTCGCTGGCTTGATGTCGCGGTGCACGACACCGCGTTCGTGCGCGAACTCCAGCGCCAGCAGCAGCTGCGATACGATCGCGACGATCTGGCCGAGGTCGAAGCTCGCCTTGCGATTGAGGTATTCGCGCAGGCCCGTGCCTTCGACGTACTCCATCGCGATGAAGGCGTTGACCTCGTCCTCGCCGTACTCATAGACGCTGACGATGTTCGGATGCAGCAGCCGCCCGGCCGCCTTCGCCTCGTTCTGGAAGCGCGCCATTACCTGCACGGCAAGATCGGGATCGACGAGGTCCTTGCGTACGGTCTTGATCGCGACGACGCGCTCGATGTGCGGATCGAATGCCTTGTACACGACTCCCATCGCGCCTTTTCCGAGCACGCCCTGGATTAGGTACTTGCCGATTTTTTCCGGTTCAGCCATGCGAATCCAACGCGATCACTATTTGGTGAGGAGCCATTTCAAAAACGTCGCGAGCAACCCCGAGTGCGCGAAGGCCCGCAGCGAGCCCCGAGACAGTACAGAAGAAGTACGGCGAGGGGCGAGCGAGGACACGACAAAGCAATCGGGGTGCGCAGCAGTTTTTCAAATGGCTCCTCCTATGCCTCGAGCATCTTGATTGCCTGCACCAGGCTCTTGTTCATCCGCGCCAGCGCATGGGTGAGCACACCGATCTCGTCTTTGCTCCTGGTCTTGAACTCTGCGGTTTCGACGTGGCCGAGGCTTACCTCGTCGGCGAGCTTCGAGAGCTCCTTGATGCGCTGGATCACGATCGAGTGCAGCATGACGTTGAGGAGGATAAAGGTGAGCACGAAAACCAGCGTCAACAGCAGCATGAAAACTTTGAACGTGTGATTCGCGCGCTGGATCGGCAGTGCGCTCGGTACCGAGACGATCTGCGCGCCGATGATCTCGTTCAGCTTCCAGCCGAAGCCGTTGGCGGGGCCGTAGAGCTCGATCATCGTCTTCGGCGCCTCGGCAACCGTATTATGGCACGCAAGGCAGGCCGGGTCCTTGATCTGGATCGGCCGCGCCAAGTACAACGCCGGCCCGGCCGCGGTGTCGCGCTCGCCCACCAGCTCGGACCCCTTGGCGGTTCCGTTGCGAAACTGGTTGACGATGTCGGCTTCCCAGTCGGTTGCGCGATCGCGTGGATTGGTTGGATTGAGCGTCGCTTCCTTGTAGCTGTAATCGGGGTACTTCTTGCGCAAGTCGTTGAACTGCTCGGTCGCGGCGTAAGCCGGAACCGTCTGCGGGAGGAATGTATACCGGAGCTGGGTCTCCAGCAGCGGCTTGACCTGCGAGTTCGTGTAGCTGCGCGACGCAAGCGCCGACTCCATCATCACGCGCGCGTTGTCCAGAATCTCCTCGCGCGCATTGGCCTGCAGCACGGTGTACGAGACGAAACCGGTCAGGATGAATCCCACGGCGAAGAGCGCGAGCAACACGATGTTGAATTTCCACATCAGCTTCATGGTGTTCCCTTGAGAATCGTCAGGCCTGCAATTGTGTTCATTTTTTCTTGCCGAACGGCCAGGTCCATCTCGACTCGGTCTTCTCCGCGGCCTTCGGTGGCACCTCGACCTTGTCCTTGGCTTTGTCTTTGTCTTTGTCCTTGTCCTTGTCTTTGTCCTTTTCTTTTTCCTTGTCCTTGGTTTGACCTTCCGCGGGGGCGAGCGCGGCATGCCACTCCGGATACGCCTGGAGCTTGGCCACAACCGGAACGCGGAATTCGGGGTCTCCAAGCCGCGGCTGGAATCGTTTGAGGAAGACGCGCCGATACGGGCCGGTCAGCCATGGTTCGGCCTCCGCGTAGTTGATCGGACGGTCGGCCACGAGCTGGATACGCGCAACCTGGTATTGCGCTGCACGAGAGGGCAGTGGATCGCGGAAGTGCCGCGGCATCGCGGCGACGAACTTCTGCGGCGCCGCACCGGCGGTGGCGAACGGCCGGTCGGTCGCGCGAATCGCGAAGTCGCCGCCCTTTAGCTCATGCGCGGCGCCGTCGGTGCCGGCTTTGCCGGGGTCGATCAGCCGCACACTGCCTCTTTCCACGAACGTTTCCACCGCCTCGGCTTCGGTATGCATGACCGCGATCGCATCGCTTGCGGTAATCGTGCCGGCGGGCGAGCGTACGCGCAGCGTGACACCCGGCGCCTTTACGGCCAATTTCAGCCAGCCGTGCGTCAGGTACATTTCCGCAGGCGCAGGCTGCTTGCCCTCGCGCGAACCCGCACTCGCTGCGAAGACTTCCGCGGGTCCGGCGAAGTTTACGATCGGTCCAGCGACAAGCTCGACCTGCACCTGGGCGCGGTCCTCCGCATCGATGATGTCGCCGTCCTGGACGCGCGCTCCCTCGACGAGCCGGTACCAGCTCACTCCGCGCAGCACGCGGGCATTTCCGTCCAGTATCGTCACCACACCCAGATCGGCGCCGTAACAGAGCGCGGACGCGAGAAAGAAACAGCATCCGGAAAGCCAAGTCGTTTTCATCGAGGGGCGCTGCATGATTACCCGCCAGAACGGCGGTGCGCGGTCGATACTAGGCTGCGCACTCGGCGACTGTCAACGTGAATATTCCGTGGCGCCCTGCGGGGCCTTATACTTGGCCGTCTCGCCATGGATAAAGCGCCGCAGAATCTCGCCATCCTGTTCGCCGATATCAGCGGCAGCGCGAAGCTCTACGAGAGTCTCGGCGACGCGGAGGCGCTCGCGACGATCGAGCGTTGCCTCGCGATTATTCGCCAGGCTTGCACCGACAGCGGGGGACGTGTCGTCAAGACCATCGGCGACGAAGTGATGGCCGTCTTTCCGGCCGCCGACGGGGCGGCGCGCGCCGCAACCGACATGCAGGCGCGCATCTCCGCGCAGCGGACTTCGCGCGGAACGGGCCTCGCCATCCACGTCGGCTTCAATTACGGTCCGGTGCTCGAGGAAGGCAACGATGTATTCGGCGATTCGGTCACCGTCGCCGCGCGGCTATCGAACTTGGCCAAGGGTGGACAAGTTTTCACCTCGGCACAGACAGTCGATGAGCTTCCCCCGGCACTGCGCGCTCGCACGCGCAGCCAGCAGGCGCACACGGTGAAGGGCAAGCAGAAGGATATCGATCTCTTCGAGCTGGTCTGGCAGGAGACGGAGGACGAGCTGACCGCGCTGTCGACGCACGTCAAGTTTCGTCCCGCCCGCCTCGCACTCAAGCACGGAGACCGTCAAATAGAGCTTTCCGAAGCGGCGCCGACACTCTCTATCGGCCGCGACATGCAGAACGATCTGGTGATCGCCGACCGGAAAGCCTCGCGCATGCACGCGCGCATCGAGCGCCGGCGTGACAAGTTCGTGCTGATCGACCACAGCTCCAACGGCACATACGTAACCGTGCAGGGCGAACCGGAAATTGTGTTGCGCCGTGAGGAGCTGACGCTGCGTGGACGCGGCCAGGTGAGCTTCGGCCACGCGTATCAGGACGATCCGTCGGAATTCCTGGATTTCTCCTGCCTCGACTAAGGAACCTAACCCGCCGTGGCACCGGCTCGGGCGTCACTGCCGTGCCGGCGCGGGATGGATATTGTCTACCCAGTGCACCTCTTCCGGGTTGGGCTCGACGTTGGGCAGGTCGAGGTTCACCACGATCGGCTCCTGGCCGCTGCGCACGAGGACGCACGACAGCGGTTCGTCGTCGCTGGCGTTGATCTCCTGGTGCGGGACGAAAGGCGCCACGTAAATGAAGTCGCCGGGACCCGCTTCGGCGGTGAATTCGAGTCGGTCGCCCCACTTCATGCGCGCTCGCCCGCTGACCACATAGATGACGCTTTCCACCGGTCCGTGATGATGCGCGCCGGTCTTGGCCTTCGGATGGATCACGACCGTGCCGGCCCAGAGCTTCTCCGCGCCGGCTCGCGCGGCGGTGATCGCCGCGGCGCGATTCATGCCCGGCGTCTGCGGCATGTTGACGTCGAGCTCGTTGCCATGCACGACGCGCACGCCGTGCAGGCGCCATTTGGATGCCTCGGGTTGCTTCATATCGACTCCATCGGATCTCGCGAGTATATCGTTGACGAATTCCACACCGATCCCGAGTCCGGTGCAAGCCCAATCGACGACACGGCATGCGACGGTCGATCAGCTGTCTCCTGACAGTACGGTGTCAGGATGGCATGCTCAGAATGGGGTCCGTGCGATCCCGCACTCTATCCGGAGCCTGCCATGCACAAAGACGATGCGCTCACGTGGTTCGAAATTCCCGCCGCGGACCTTGGACGCGCCACGCGATTCTACGAAACGATTCTCGATCGGTCGCTGAAGACCGAAACAATGGGAACTTCCACGCTGTCGATATTTCCCTACGAGCAACCCGGCGTCGGCGGCTGCATCATCGCCGGCAACGGCCATGTCCCGTCTTCGGCCGGCACCGTTATCTACCTCAACGCGGCGCCGAGGATCGACGACGCCCTCTCGCGGGTGGCGAAAGCCGGCGGCCGGGTGGTCCTGCCGAAGACCGCGCTACCGGGAGACATGGGCTTCTTCGCGCATGTGATCGACACCGAGGGCAACCGGGTCGGGCTGCATGCGTTGGCATAGTCGCAACGGGCTTCCACATTGCCGCTCGACACGCCGCTCGTCGCGGTGAGAAACTCTCCCGGGGATAGGTCTGATCCATGCGTCGCGCCGCCTCGCTCCACTGCGCACAGAAGCGCAATTTCGTTTCCGATCGTGCCGTGGGCAAGCCAACGCGCCCGCGGCGCCTGGATCTCCGCGGCAGACCTCCACCGACGATGGCATGAGGCGCGCCGACCGGCTCTTTGCGATCGTCCAGTATCTGCGCGGCCGGCGGTTGACCACGGCCGCGCAGCTTGCGCAATGGCTCGAGGTCTCCGAGCGCACGATCTACCGCGACATCGCCGATCTCGCGGCCTCCGGAGTACCGGTCGACGGCGAAGCAGGGGTCGGCTACCGGATTCGTGCCGGTTTCGACCTGCCGCCGCTGATGTTCACGTTCGATGAGCTCGATGCGCTGGTGATCGGCGCGCGTTTTGTCGAGTCCTGGGGCGGTCCGGCACTTGCCAGCGGCGCGCGCTCGGCGCTGGCCAAGATCGCCGCCGCGCTGCCGAACGACAAGCGCATCGCGCTGGAGCGCACTCGCCTCTTTGCGCCGGGGTTTTTCATCGACCCGAAGCCGGGCAAGCGGCTGGACGCGCTGCGCCACGCGATCGTCGAGCGCCGCTTTACCGATCTCGACTACAAGGACTCCGGCGGTCAGGCTACGCAGCGGCGCGTGCGCCCACTCGGGCTTTACTTCTGGGGCGACGCGTGGACGCTCGGCGCCTGGTGCGAGCTGCGCCGCGGGTTTCGCAACTTCCGGCTTGACCGGATCGAGGCGGTCAGCGTCGCGGATGCGTCATATCCCGACGAGGCCGGCAAGCGGCTGGAAGACTACGTGCGCAAGATGCAGGAAGACTGACGGCGGTCTTCACTGCGCGCGCGTCCAAGTCCCATTGATTGGCGCGCCGTTCGACCAGGTGCCCGAAACCGTGATGGCGTTGTTAGCCCAGCGTCCGCTCACACTGCCGGGGAGCGGTCCGCCATTCTTCGGATTAAAGCCAGCGAGCGTGAGATCGACGGCGCCCTCCGGTGAAATCGTTCCCTTCGCCCGAGCGAGCTCGGTACTGAAGCTACTGGTCCACGCGGCCGACAACGTGCCGTGTTGCACCGTCAAGCCGACGCCCCAGCATCGGGGTGACCCGTCCCTGTTGACACTGCACATGCGACCGGCGTACACGCCGTCAAACCGGTCCAGCCCTTTGTTGTCGGCCGTATCGGCCTTTGGCGCGGTATCGACCGCTTTCGCCGTGGCCACTTTCGCGGCGGCCGTTTCCGTAGCCGCTCTTGCTGACTTCGCTTCCGCTGCCGCGACACGCAAAGCCTCCGCTGCTGCTTTGCGCTCCTCCTCGGCCTTCTTCTCGTTCGCTTCAGCCCGCTGCTGGGCCTCCTTGGACGACCGTATTTCGCCTTGCAGTCTCGCTTCGCGCTGCGCCGCTTCGGCCGCCGCCCGATCCTGTTCGGCTTTGCGCTTGCTCGTCTCGGCCTGGCTCAGCGCATCCTTGGCGGCCTGCAGCTCGGACAGGAGCTTCGCCTCATGCTGCGTCACGGCGGCGGCCGATTTGTCCTGCTCGGCCTTGCGCTGCGCTTCTGCAACTCGCTGCGTCTCAGCGGCGAGCCGCGCTTCATCGTCCGCGCGCTGGCTGTAGTCGCGGTAAAACCACGAAGCGACCACTACGCTTGCGATCAGCGCGATCAACGCCCCGACCGTGGCGAGGATCGGGCCCTTGCGCGTCCGGCGCCAGCGCATGGCTGCCGAAGGCGACGTTCCGTCGGCCTCATCGCTGATCGAGAATGTGCGAATCGGCTGGGCGATGTTCTTGAAGTTCTTTTCGCCAAGCAGCTTGATCTGCAGCGTCAGCTTGTTCTGGATCTGGTCGTAGACGCTGCCCGAAATGCAGATACCGCCGGGCTCCGCGATCGTCTGGATGCGCGCCGCAACGTTGACGCCGTCACCGAGCAGATCCTCGCCCTGCACGATGACATCGCCGAGGTTGATGCCGATGCGAAACCACATGCGCTGCTCGGGCGGAAGATGGTCGTTGCGGGTCCGCAATGCGGTCTGAATCTCGGTTGCGCAGCGGACCGCTTCCACCGCGCTAGGAAACTCGGCGAGTATCGCGTCACCGGCCGTATTGAAAACGCGACCGCGGTGCGCCTTCAGCAGCCCGTCGAAGATCTCGCGATGTCCGCGTAGCACGGTAACGGTGCGTTCCTCGTTCTCGCCCATCATGCGGCTGTAGCCCGCCACATCGGCCATCATGATCGTCGCCAGCCGGCGTTCGATCGGCTGGGCGTCTTTCGGAAGAGGGTCGTTTTCCATGGCGAACTCCGGTCGGGCGCGAAGTGCTCAGCGGCAATCCCTCTGATGGCAACCCGCGCTCCGGGCAACAGTTTATGTCAAAAGACGGCGCGGCCGGAATCGAGTGCGCAGCATGGGATGCCGGCGGCCCAGGTCCGCCCCCGTGCGTCGGCCGCCGCGCCGCTTGGTACAATCGCGCACCCGACTGGGAGGACGCGCAATGACGATTTCGATGTATCAGGCCTCGGTGGCGATGTTCATCAGGATGCTTACCAGCCTCAAGGGCATCCTCGAGAAGGGCGCCGCGTACGCGCAGGCGAGGAAGATCGAGGAGCCCGTGCTGTTGAACGCAAGGCTTTATCCGGACATGTTTGCATTCACACGGCAGGTTCAGATCGCCTGCGACTTCGCCCGCGGCACCGGCGCGCGGCTCGCCGGCACGGAGCCGCCCGCCTACGAGGACAAGGAGCAGACCTTCGCCGAGCTCGTCGCGCGCGTCGAACGTTCCATCGCCTACCTGCGGACGCTGACCGCGGGCGAGATCGACGGTTCCGAGGGACGCGAGATCGTCCGGCCGATTCGCGGCGAACCGAAAAAATTCACCGGCATCAACTATCTGCTGCAGTTCGCGCTGCCCAATTTCTTCTTTCACGTAACGACGGTATACGCGATCCTGCGCCACAACGGCGTCGAGCTCGGGAAAGCCGACTTCATCGGCACGCTCGATTGATCGCGTAGGCCGAATGAATTCGGCCCTACGAAAACCGTCGTTCGCCGTAGATGCGAATTCTGCGGCGGTGTAGCCCGGGCTGACCCCGGACTCGATCCGGGGGATGCCCGGGAATCTCCGACACATCGGCGAATAAACCCCGGGTTTCGGCTTTGCCTCAACCCGGGCTACGCGCTCACCGCGGGTTACGTGCTCGGCTTGCCCTCGCCGACGCGGAACGGCTTCGGCCTCTCGATGCCATAGCCCTGCGCGTAGTCGATCCCGATCTCGCGCAGGCGCTTCAGGATCTGCTCGTTCTCGACGAATTCCGCGATCGTCTTCTTTTCCATAACGTGGCCGATGTGGTTGATCGACTCGACCATCGCACCGTCGATAGGATCGATCAGCATGTCGGTCACGAAGCTGCCGTCGATCTTGAGAAAGTCCACCGGCAGATGCTTCAGATAACCGAACGAGGACATGCCGGCGCCGAAATCGTCCAGCGAAAACCGGCAGCCGAGATCGCGCAACTCGCCGATGAAGCGCGCTGCCTTCGCCAGATTGGCGATCGCGGCTGTCTCGGTGACTTCGAAGCAGATCGCGTCGCTCGCAACGCTGCATAGATCGATCTCCTCGCGGATGAAGTCCAGCAAGCGCTCGTCGCCGAGCGAGGCACCCGAGAGGTTGATTATGTAGGCGGCGTCGCCGCCTTCCGCGGCGCGTGCGCGCGCGATCATCGGCAGCGCCGTGCGAATGACCCAGCGATCGACGGCGGGCATCAGGTTGTAACGCTCCGCGGCCGGGATGAATGCCATCGGCGGGACGAGCTGCCCCTGTTCGTCGACCATCCGGATCAGGAGCTCGAACATCGTCGCCGGCCGACGCCGCGGAGCGACAGCGATGATCCGTTGCGAGTAAAGACAGAACCGGTTGGCGTCGAGCGCGCCATGCAGGCGCGCGACCCATTCCATCTCGCCGTGGCGCACTGCCAGCTCGCTGTCCTTGCGATGGTAGAGCTGGACGCGATTGCGGCCCTTTTCCTTGGCCATATAGCACGCGGCGTCGCCAGCGCTCAGGACGTCGGCGAGCGTGAGCGGCGCGTCGGCGATGAGCACCAGACCGATGCTCACGCCGATGGTAAACGAGCGGTCGTGCCAGACGAAGTGGAAGTCGGTGACGGTCTGCCGCAGCTCATCCGCGATCCGTTCGGCATGTTCCGGAGAGCAGTTCTCGAGGACGACGCCGAACTCGTCGCCGCCGATGCGCGCCAGCGTGTCGCCTTCGCGCAGGCGGCCCTGCAGCAGCATGCTGATCTGGCGCATGAGCTCGTCGCCCGCCGCGTGGCCGCAGGTATCGTTGACGATCTTAAACTGATCGAGATCGAGATACAGCATCGCGTGCGTTCGCCCCAGATCGCGGGCGCTCGCCAGAGCGAGGCTCAGCCGGTGCTCGAATTCGCGCCGGTTGATCAGCCCGGTCAACGCATCGTGGCTCGCCTGGTAAGAGAGCTGGCTCGCGTATTCGCGTTCGCGCCGCACGTCGTGCAGGACCAGCACGACGCCGGCGATCTCGCCGGCGCGATCGCGGATCGGCGCCGCGGATTCGTTGATCGCAACTTCGGTGCCGTCGCGGCGCAGCAGCATGACGTTGGTCGTCGCCTTGGCCGTACGTCCTTCCCGCATAACCCGCTCCAGCGGATCGGGCAGCGTCTGCCGCGTCGCTTCATCGAGCAGCCGGCAGACGATCGCGAGCGGCATGCCTTCGGCCTCCTGGTTCTTCCATCCCGTCAGGACCTCGGCGACCGGATTGAAGTACTCGACGCGGCCCTCAAGATCGGTCGTGATCACCGCGTCGCCGATCGATTTGAGCGTCACCAGCGCGCGCTCCTTTTCGGCGAAGAGTTGCGCCTCGGCGAGCTTGCGGTCCGTGACGTCGGTCACCGACCCCGCCATCCTAACCGCCCAGCCATCCGCATCGCGCACGGAGCGGCCGCGCGCGCGACACCAGCGGTACTCGCCGCTCTTGGCGCGGATGCGGAACTCGACGTCGTAGGGGCAATTGTCGTGGATATGCGCCTTCATTACCGCCCGCGTCGACTCGACGTCGTCCGGATGCAGCAAGGCGAAGAAGGCCTCGGGCTTGTTCTCGATCTCGTGGTCGGCGTATCCGGCAAGCTCCTTGCTGCGAGGCGAAAAGTAGATCTCATTGGTGAGGACGTCCCAGTCCCACAGACCGTCGTTGCTGCCGATGACCGCAAGGTTGAAGCGCTCTGCGCTGAACCGGAGCGCGTACTCGAATTCCTCGCTTTCAAGCATCATTCGACGCGACAGCATGACGCCGAGCAGGACGAGGAGCACCGCAGCGATCGACGTCGCGGACAGCAGCACGACCTGGGTCCTACGCGAAGCGTCCCCAAGCGTGAAGGAAAACGCATCTTCCAGCGGCGTCAGATCGCCGTTGATACGGCGGATCTCCTCCAGAATGGACCGAAGGCTCTCTTCGTCGGTGCGCCCTGCGGCGACGGCACGATGCAGGCGATCCGCCGCGTTGGTCAGTTCGGCAATATGCCGGTCGGCCTTCGACCAGATCGCAATGGCGCGGTCGATATAGCTTACGTTCCTGAAGCGACGGAACAGCCAAATCATGCCTGCGACGTCATCGCGATGGTTGCGCCCCTCGATAAAGCCCTGCCGCGCCAGCTCGAGGTCGGGATTCGCCCGCTCCAGTTCCTCGCGCGCCTTGCGATCGCCGAGCGGAACCTTGATTGCCTCCTGGTAACGCTCGTAGTCGGTTTCGGAGCGCGTCGCGGCGTAGCGGTTGAGGTAGTAGATCGAATCCTTCTGCGCCTTGGACCAGAGTCCTTCCGCGCCGACGTATGCGCGGGTCGCCGACAGCAGGTCCATGCTGATGCTGCCCAGCGCGACCAGCAGGACGACGATGGCCAGGAACGGCCAGATGATACGCAGCAGCCGCCTGCTTTTCGGAACGAGCCGGGCGAAGCCGCGCAGGAGCGTCATCGCGCGCTCAACGCGTACCGATCCAGGTGGCAAGTCTCTTCGGCAGATCGCGCACGGCTTGCGGGGCGGCAGCGTCGGTCTCGCCGCGCTCGGCGATCGCGTCGATCAGGCGCGTGACGGTGCCCTCCTGCGGCAGTGACACGCCGTAATGCAGCAAGCGTGCGCCGCGATAAATCGCGAGCGTCGGGAAGTTCTCGATGTCGATGTCCCCGCAGATCTCGCTGTCGTCCTCGATATCGAGCCAAAGGAAGTACATCTCCGGCCGCGCTTGCGCGATCCTTTCAAAGGTGGCTCGGAACTCGTTGCAAGAATCGCACCAGGCGGCGCAAAGAGCGACGACGAGCGGCGCGGTGCCCGCGGCGAAGTATGCCTCGAGCGCACGCGGATCATTAGCGATCAGCATGAAAAAGGGCACGGTCTGGGCGTGCGCTAAGATGATAGTTGATAGGCAACCTCGCGTGGGCCGCGAAGGCGCAGGCTCGGCGCCATCCGGAAATCGTCGCCTGCACGCGGGCCGCTAGCCGAGGTTCGGTGCGAGCTCCCGGCGAAGGACAGCCTCGTCCCGGCGTTGGCGCGCCGCCATATCGCGCAGCTGATCCTCGCCGATCCTGCCCACAGCGAAATACCTCGCCTCGGGGTGCGCAAGATAGAAGCCCGACACCGATGCCGCCGGCAGCATCGCGTAACTCTCCGTGAGGGCCATGCCGATGCTGTCCGCCCCCAGAAGCTCGAACAGCGGCGCTTTCACCGCGTGGTCCGGACACGCCGGATAGCCCGGCGCCGGGCGGATGCCGCGATACTCCTCGCGGATCATCGCAGCGTTGTCGAGGCGCTCGTCTTTCGCGTAAGCCCAGTACTCGCGGCGCACGCGCATGTGCAGCCACTCGGCGCAGGCCTCGGCCAGCCGGTCGGCGAGCGCTTTTAACATGATCGCACTGTAGTCGTCCTTCTTCGCTTCGAACAGCGAAAGCTTCTTCTCGATGCCGAGGCCCGCGGTGACTGCAAACGCGCCCGCGTAGTCCTTTACGCCGGAAGATTTCGGCGCGACAAAATCGGCCAGACAGTAATTTGGCTTGCCCTGCGGCCGCTCGTTCTGCTGGCGCAGGTTGCGCCACGCGAGGGCGACATTCGTGCGCGACTCGTCGGCGTAGAGCTCGATATCGTCACCGACGGAATTTGCCGGCAGGAGCGCGATGACCCCGTTGGCGGTGAGCCAGCGTCCTTCGACGATGCGCTTGAGCATCGCCTGCCCCTCGACAAATACATTGCGCGCGGCCTCGCCGACGATCGCGTCGTCGAGGATCGCCGGAAACGGCCCGCTAAGCTCCCAGGTCTGAAAAAACGGCCCCCAGTCGATGTACCTCGCGAGCTCCGCCAGGTCCACATGCTTGATCTCGCGCCGCCCGGGAAACGCCGGCTTCGGCGGAATGTAGCGCGTCCAGTCGGCCTTGAACGCGTTCGCGCGCGCCTTCGCGAGCGGAATCAGCGCCGGCCCCTTCTTCGCCGCATGCTGCGACCGGATCCGATCGTAATCGGCGGCGACCTCGGCCACGTAGGCCTCCTTGTGCTCATCGGACAGCAGATGGCTCGCCACGCCGACGGCGCGCGACGCGTCGGGCACGTACACCGTCACACCGCCATAGTTCGGTGCGATCTTGACCGCGGTATGCACGCGCGAGGTCGTTGCGCCGCCGATCAACAGCGGCTGTTGCATGCCAAGGCGCTGCATCTCGTGCGCGACGTGCGCCATCTCCTCGAGCGACGGCGTGATGAGCCCGGACAGCCCGACGATGTCGGCCCCCCTGTCGCGGGCGGTGTCGAGGATTTTCTTTGCCGGAACCATGACGCCGAGATCGATCACGTCGAAGTTGTTGCACTGGAGCACCACGCCGACGATATTCTTGCCGATGTCGTGCACGTCGCCTTTGACCGTCGCCATCACGATCGTGCCCTTCGGCTTGCCGGCGTCCCCCGATTTCGCTTTCTCCGCCTCGATGAATGGGACGAGGTGCCCGACCGCCTGCTTCATGACCCGTGCACTCTTGACGACTTGAGGCAGGAACATCTTCCCGGCGCCGAAGAGATCGCCGACGACGTTCATCCCGGCCATGAGCGGGCCTTCGATCACCTGAATCGGGCGGGCGTATTTTTGTCTCGCCTCCTCGGTGTCGTCGATGATATAGGTCGTGAGCCCCTTGACGAGCGCGTGCGAGAGCCGCTCCTCCACCGTGCCGCTGCGCCAGGCCAGATCCTCTTCAATCTTGCGGCCCTGCGCCTTGTACGTCTCGGCGAAGGCGACCAGACGTTCGGTGGCGTCGGCGCGCCGGTTCAGAACGACGTCCTCGACGCGCTCGCGCAATTCGGGATCGAGCTCGTCGTACACGCCGAGCTGGCCGGCATTGACGATGCCCATCGTCAGGCCCGCCCGGATTGCGTGATAGAGAAAGACGGTGTGGATCGCCGCGCGCACCGCGTCGTTGCCGCGGAAGCTGAAGCTGACATTGGAGATGCCACCGGAGATCTTGGCGTGAGGAAGATGCTGCTTGATCCACGCGGCAGTGCGGATGAAATCGACCGCGTAGTTCGCGTGCTCGTCGATGCCGGTCGCGATCGCGAACACGTTGGGATCGATGACGATGTCCTCGGGTGGAAAGCCGACCTTGTCGACGAGCAGATCGTACGCCCGTCGGGCAACCTCGATGCGCCGCTCGTAGGTGTCGGCCTGACCCTTCTCGTCGAAGCACATCACGATCGCCGCGGCGCCATAGCGTTTGACCAGCCTCGCCTGGCGCAGGAACTCGGCTTCGCCCTCCTTCATCGAGATCGAATTGACGATGGGCTTGCCCTGCACGCACTTGAGGCCGGCCTCGATAACCTCCCATCGCGACGAGTCGACCATCACCGGCACGCGGGCGATATCCGGCTCGGCGGCGATCAAGTGCAGGAAGCGCACCATCGCCGCCTTCGAGTCGAGCATCGCCTCGTCCATGTTGACGTCGATCATCTGCGCGCCGCTGCCGACCTGCTGGCGCGCGACTTCGACGGCGCCGGCGAAGTCGCCGGCGAGGATAAGCTTGGCGAACGCACGCGAGCCGGTGACGTTGGTGCGCTCGCCGACGTTGACGAAGAGTGAATCGTCGTCGATGGTTAACGGCTCGAGGCCGGCAAGCCTCATGGCCCCCGATCGAAAGGGCCCGGATTTCATCTCATCGGCTGCGTTGCTCACGATCCGTCTTGCTTACGTATGTTCTTATACGTGCGCTGCGCCGGATCGCTCGCGCCTTGCCGCTGAGCGAACTCCGGGCCCTTTCGATCGGGGGCTCGGCGATTGGCGTCGATTAGGCGCCGGCATCGCGCGGTTGCGTCGCCGAAAGCTTCCGCGGCGGCAGATCCTTCACCGCATCCGCGATCGCGCGGATATGCTCCGGCGTCGTGCCGCAGCAGCCGCCGACGATGTTCACGAAGCCGTTCTCGGCGAAGTCCCGGATCAATCTCGACGTTGTCTCAGGAGTCTCGTCGTAGCCTGTTTCGCTCATCGGATTAGGCAGGCCGGCATTCGGATAGCACGAGACGAACGTGTCGGCGATGCGCGCCATCTCCTCGATGTAAGGCCGCATCAGCGCCGCGCCGAGCGCGCAATTCAACCCGACGGCCAGCGGTTTCGCGTGCCGCACCGAGTTCCAGAACGCCTCGGTCGTCTGCCCGGACAACGTCCGTCCGGACGCGTCGGTGATCGTGCCGGAAACGATGATCGGCAGGCCGATGCCGTGCTCGACGAAGTAGCTGTCGATCGCGAAGAGCGCGGCCTTGGCGTTCAAGGTGTCGAACACCGTCTCAACCAGCAGCAGGTCGACGCCGCCCTCGACCAGCGCCGCAACGGCCTCGCCGTAGGCCGCGACGAGCTCGTCGTAGCTCACGTTGCGAAACCCTGGGTCGTTCACGTCCGGGGAGATCGTCGCGGTGCGGTTGGTCGGACCCAGCGCACCGGCGACGAACCGCGGCTTTTCCGGCGTCTTCGCCGTCCAGGCATCGGCGCGCTCGCGCGCGATCCGCGCCGCGGCGAGGTTGATCTCGCGCACCCGATTCTCGAGCTTGTAGTCGGCCTGCGCGATGCGGGTCGCGTTGAACGTGTTGGTCTCGATGATGTCGGCGCCAGCGGCGAGGAATTCATCGTGGATCGCGCGGATGACGTCGCGATTGGTCAGGGCCAGGAGATCGTTGTCCCCCTTGAGATCGTGCGCATGGCCCTGCAGGCCGCAGGCGGCCGGCCCGCGATAGTCGGGCTCGGCGAGCGCGCGGCCCTGGATCATGGTGCCCATTGCGCCGTCGAGGATCAGGATGCGCTCGCGCAGCAGCTTCGTAAGCAATGCGGTCTTGTCGGTCGTCGGCATGGTCAGCTCCATCAAACAAAAAACCCGTTCAGCTTGCCGCCGAGCGGGTTTCGGTCGAAAGCCGCTTTAGCTGCATTTGTAGAGCGCCCGCAAGCTGCCGGGCGCATACTTGCAAACACCCGGATCAAATCGGCGCTGTTGGTCAAGGTAAGGCCTGTGGCGTGCCTTGTCAACTCCGGCGCCGCCAATCCGGTAACATCGGCTCGCGATAGCCGCGACACCGCGATGCTCGATCCCGATATCCGCCGCTTGCTCGACACGGTGTTCGACCTGCCGCCGGACTCCGCGGTACCGAGCATCGAAGAGCTTCGCGCCGCCGCGGAAGAAGCGCCTAAGTTGCTCGGCGGCCAACCGGAAATCGTGGCATCGATTCGCGACGTGCACGCGCCGGGTTCTGCAGGCGCCGTTCCGGTGCGCGTCTACCGCCCGGAATCGCCTGCACCGCTGCCGCTGTTCGTGTTCGCGCACGGTGGCGGCTGGGCCGTCGGCTCGCTAGCCTCGCACGACAAGTTGTGCCGGATTCTCACCAACCGGCTCGGCGCGGTCGTCGTGGCCGTCGACTATCGCCTTGCGCCGGAGCACGTCTATCCAGCCGCGCTCGACGACGTCGAAGCGGCGTGGCGCTGGGCGCGTGCGGAAGCTCGCTCGCTCGGAGCGGACGGCGAGCATTTCGCCGTGGCCGGAGACAGCTCCGGCGGCAACCTTGCCGCGGCGTTGACGCTGCGCTTGCGCACGCAAGGGGCGGCGCAACCGCACCTGCAGCTCCTGCTCTATCCCGCGCTCGACGCGACCTGCTCGCGCGCGTCGTATCGCGAGTTCGCCGAGGGCTACAACCTGAGCGGAGCGCAAATGGCCTGGTACTGGGATCTCTATCGCGCCGGTGCCGCACCGGATGCCCCCGAGCTCTCGCCGATCGCGGCGGCGCATCTGTCGGAGCTGCCGCCGGCTGTCATCGCACTGGCGGCCGCGGACGTTCTGCGCGACGACGGCCGCGAGTACGCTCAGCGCCTCGAAGCCGCCGGCGTTCCGGTGCGCGTCGTCGATTGTGCCGGCATGATCCACGGCTTTCTGCGGTGGACGGGCGAGGTGGCCGCGGCGCTGGTCTGGATCGACGCGATCGCCGCCGCCGCGCGCGAGCTCTTAACGTCGCGTCGCGTCTGAATGGCAAGCGCTCGCGTGTCGGCCTACGGCACTCTCGGCACCCTGTTCTACGACGCGGACAAGCCGCGCGCGGGCGAGGCGGAGGTCGCGTGGTACACAGCGCGCCTGCCGCGCGCCGCAGGGCCGGTGCTCGAAGCCATGGCGGGCTCCGGACGGTTGCTCGTGCCGCTGCTCGAAGCCGGCTTCGAAGTGCACGGCGTCGACAGCTCCGAGGCCATGCTTGCGAATTGCGAAAAGCGGATCGCGATCGGTGGTCGGGCGACTCAGCTCTATCGCCAGAACGTGACGACGCTCAATCTGCCGACTCGCTACGCTGCCGCATTCATCGCCGCCGGCTCGTTTCAGCTGCTCGCCGATCCGATCGCCGCGCTCGACGCATTGCTGCGCATCCGCGCGCATTTGATCGATCCCGGGCTACTGCTGCTCGATCTGTTCGTCCCCGCGGAGGCGGAGCATCCGCCGGGCGCGCCGATCGTCGAGGTGCGCACGGTCGCCGCCGGCGAGGGTGTTCACATCGGGCTGCGGTCCGAGACTTCCTGCGACGTCGACCTGCGCCGTATCGACGTGAGAACCCGCTATGAGAGGCGCGACCAGACGACGATCACGGCCCGCGAAGATGAGACCTGGGCGCTGACCTGGTACAGCGAGGACGAAGCCGTCACGCTGCTCGGCGACGCGGGCTATCGCGACATCCGGATCGAACCCGCCGCGTGGCCGCGCGAGGACGGCAGGCATTTCGCGGTCAGCGCGAGGGCGTAGAAAGCGTAGCCCGGGCTGAGCGCAGCGATGCCCGGGACTTCATCGTACGGCGTTTGATCCCTCGCCGCACATTGCCGCCGCCCCGGGCAAATCAGCGGCTCACAGCGTGAGCGCCATATACACCACGCCCGCCAGCGGATTGTGGTAATACGGCGTGCATTCGCGAAAGCCGACGCCCGCGTAGAGTGCGCGCGCCGCGGTCATCCAGTCGAGCGTGTCGAGCTTGAGCTCGCGATAGCCGATCGCGCGCGCTTCGTCGATCAGCGCGCGGGCGAGCCGTTCGCCCCAGCCTTCGCCGCGATGCCCCGGCTGGACGTAGAGGCGCTTGACCTCCGCGACGAACGCGCCCGTTCGCTCGGCGGGAGCACCGCAACCGCAGCCCGAATCGCTAGCGAGAGGCCGCAGCGCGATGCAGCCGAAGGCTTGTCCCGGCACTCCCGCGAGCAGCAGCCGCCCGCGTGGCGGAGCATAGGCGCCGGGCAGCGTTGCGAGCTCTTCGTCGAATCCCTGAAAACACAGATCGACCTTGAGCCATTGCGCATACTCGACGAACAGCAGGCGTGCGAGCGCGATGTCGCCGGCCGAGACGGCATGTCGGATCGCAGCCGCGCTCGATGCGACCGGCGCGACCGTCACGCGGTCTTCTCGCATGTTCCGATCTTGATCTCGCTACCCGGAAATGCGCCCTGCAGCTCCTTCATGCGCGCGACGGCCGGCGCAGGCGGGTCGCGCACGACCACCGCCGTCTGCGTGATCGCCTGCACGCGCGAGCCGACCTTGGCGGTCTTGACGCCCTGCGCCTCCAGCGCCGCCAGACGCGCCAACGCAGCCTCTTCGGTCCGGAATACACCGAGCGAGATCGCGAAGCGCTGCGGGCCGCTGTCGACGAGCAACAGGTCCTTGACACCCTGCGCCTTGAGCTCCTCCATGCGGCGGTCGGCAATCGATCTATTGGGCGCGGCAGGGATGAATACCCAGTAATTGGCGACGACTTCGACTTTCTTCTGGCTGATCAGCTTGGCGAGATCGAGCGGCTCGAGCAAGGCCAGGGCGCGGGGCTTGTCGATATCGGACAGCGGACCCCACTCGACGCAGACATCGGCCAGCGCGGAAACCTTCGCCGGGCCCAGCGCCGCGACCTGCTGCGGGGAGAGCAGCACGATCTTGTCCGGCTGGACTTGCTGCGCCAGACGAACGCCCTCGCCCGTGCCCAGGCTGTCCAGCCGTGTGTACGAGAACAGCGCCAAATTCGCGAGCACCAGCAGGACAACGATAATTCTCATCGTTCGACGGCGGATTGGGCGAGGGCAAGCACGCCCTCGAGCACAAGATTATCCACGACCTCCACCGGCGGGGTAAGGTGCGGCGCGATGTCGGCGGCGGCGCCGCCGGAAAGAAATGCCTTGGGCGCCGGTCCTTCGGCGTCTAGGCGGCGGCGCATTTGCTCGATCGCACCGCACACGGCCTGCATTGCGCCGGAAGCGAGCGCATCGGCGGTGTTGATCGGAAAATCGTGATAGCGGCCCGGCGGCATTCGGAGCGCGGCGGTGTTCTCCGCCAGAGCGTGCAACATCAGGTTCAGTCCCGGCAGAATGATGCCGCCGTGGAACACGCCCTCGCTGTCGAGGGCATCGACGGTGATCGCAGTGCCGGCGTTGACCACGACGCAGGATGACGGGAACAGCTCGTCAGCAACGCGGCGGCGCGCGGCGATTAAGGCCGCCCAACGGTCGGCGCCGAGCTGTGACGGCCGCGCGTAGCGATTGTATACGCCACCGGCCGCCTCGCTCGCGATCAGCCACTCGGGTGCGGTGCGCCAGCGTACGAGCTGTGCTTCCACGCGCACGCGCGTTGCTTCGCCGGCGACATTGACGCCGACGACGCGCGCAGGTCGCGGCAGATTCTGCCAATCGCGCAGCGCCAGCGTCCCGATCTCCTGGTTGGCAACGTTGCCCTGCGACACCCAGCCGTGCGGCCCGGCCAGCCCCCATTTCAGCCGGCTGTTGCCGCAATCGAGCACCAGGATCACGTGCGACGCAGCGAGACTTCGCCGCTCACGAAGCGCAGCCGGCGGCCGCCGCTGTCGAGGACCAGCGCGCCATCGGAATCAACGCCGACGACTTCGCCCCGCACCGTGCCGCCGTCGGGCAGCAGGATTCGCACCGATTTTTTCTGGAAGGCGTGGCGGCGCTGCCACGCGGCACGCAACGGCGCAAATCCTGCCCCCGCGTAGACCTCGAGCACTGCGAAGAGCTCGGCGGCGATGCGCGCGAGCAGCGCATTGCGGTCGATCGTGCGCCCGCCGGCGACGGTTGCAAGATCGGTGACCGGCTGCGCGACGTCGCGCCGGAACGCCGCAGGCAGGCGAACGTTGAGACCCACGCCGATGATGGCGAGCGAAGGCCCGAGGGCATCGCCCGAGAGCTCGACGAGAATACCGCCCAGCTTCGCGGACCCATGGACGAGATCGTTCGGCCACTTGAGCGCAACACCGGAGAATCCTTCGCCTTCGAGTGCGCGGGCGAGCGCGAGTCCCACCACCAGCGGCAGGCCGGACAAAAATCCCGCGCCCTGCTCGAACCGCCAGCCCAGCGAGAAGCACAAGCTGCCGCCGATCACGGCGGTCCAGCCCCGCCCACGCCGTCCGCGTCCGGCGGTCTGCCATTCAGCCGCGAGCAAAGTCCGGTCGATGTCGCCGACCGCGCCGCGACGCGCAAGCTCGCTGCTCGTCGAATCGATGATATCTACGACTTCGACGCTGAGCCCCGCAGCGCGCTCACCCAGCGCCGCGAGGATCGCGTCGCGCTCGAGAAACGGCAAGGCGTCGGGGAGGCGGTAGCCGCGGCCGCGCCTGCGCTCGAGGCTCAAGCCGGCGGCATCGGCCTCCTTGAGGAGCTGCGAAACGCGGGCGCGCGAAATGCCGCTCTCTGCCGCCAGCGCCTCGCCCGAGTGGACTTCGCCGTCGGAGAGCCGGCGCAGGAGTGAAAAGCCGAGGGGGGAAAGCACGAGAGGGGCGCGGCGGACGACTGGCCCAATGTAGCACAGTCGCGCTACGCCGACCGAGGCTCAATCCTTCAACACGCCGCGTCTGATCTGATCGAGCTCGATCGATTCGAACAGCGCCTGGAAGTTGCCCTCGCCGAATCCCTCGTT
>DASWDF010000142.1:0-14486 GCA_036395475.1 Casimicrobiaceae bacterium | reverse complement strand
CGGCGCATCTTCTGACGATCAAGCAGCGCGTGCTCGCGAGCGACATCGGCGTGGCGAAGCCGATCGTCGGTCGCATGCGGCGCACCGACGAGCCGGCAAAGCTCGTCGCATTGCTCGAGAGGCTCAACGCCGACTAAGTAGGGTCAGAGACGACTTTCTTGGAACGTTCCGAGTTACTCCGGACCTGCTCGAAAGTCGTCTCTGACCCTACTTAAGCCCTAATTGACTTCCCGTAACGCCTCGGTAAACTAGCAGTCACGCGCCGATTTGACGATCAGCTTGCGGGCGCGAAGGGGCTTCCCCGACAAGGAAGATTCCCCGACAAATACGGCTAAAGCGGCGAGGTTGCTGTGTCGAAGTCTGCCGACCCGATTAGCGCGAGCTGATCGGGTTTTTTATTGGCCATCGTGACTCAATCGCCAGGCTCGGTCGGCATCGTTCAACCACGGCGCGCCGCGTTCACGGAACCGCTTGCGCTCTCTTCCGGCGCAAGCTTGCCCGCGTTCGAGCTGATGTACGAGACCTACGGCGAGCTCAACGCGGACCGATCGAATGCGATTCTGGTCTGCCACGCGCTGAACGCGTCGCATCATGTCGCCGGCACCTACGCCGGTCAGCCCGACAGCGAGGGTTGGTGGGATAACATGGTGGGACCGGGCAAGCCCGTCGACACGACGCGCTTTTTCGTCATCGGCGTCAACAATCTCGGCAGCTGCTTCGGCTCAACCGGTCCCGCGTCGATCAATCCGGCGACCGGTGCGCGGTGGGGCTCGGACTTTCCCATCGTCACCGTCGAGGATTGGGTCGACGCGCAGGCACGGCTCGCCGATTATCTTGGCATCGAGCGCTTCGCCGCGGTCATGGGCGGAAGCCTCGGCGGCATGCAAGCGCTTTCCTGGGCGATCCGCTATCCGAAGCGCATCTGCAACGCGCTGGTGATCGCGGCGGCACCCAATCTGTCCGCGCAGAACATCGCCTTCAACGAAGTCGCGCGCGCGGCGATTCTGACCGATCCCGAATTCCATGACGGTCACTACTACGCGTACGGCGTCAAGCCCGTGCGCGGCTTGCGCGTCGCCCGGATGGTCGGCCATATCACTTATATCTCGGACGAGCAGATGGGCGAGAAATTCGGGCGCCAGCTGAAGGACGGGATCCAGTACTCGTTCCGGCCGGAATTCGAAATCGAATCGTACCTGCGTTATCAGGGCGAGAAATTCTCCGAATATTTCGACGCCAACACGTATCTGCGCATCACCAAGGCGCTCGATTATTTCGATCCCGCACTGGCGACAGGAGGCGATCTCGCCCGTGCGCTCGCGCCCGCGACGTGCCGCTTCCTGGTCATTTCGTTCACGACCGACTGGCGCTTCTCGCCCGCGCGCGCCCGCGAGATCGTCAAGGCGTTGGTCGACACCCGCCGCGATGTCTCGTACGCCGAGATCCTCGCGCCGCACGGCCACGATGCCTTTCTGCTCGACACGCCGCAGTACCACGCGGTCGTGCGCACCTATCTTGCGCGGGAGGCCGGATGAAGCTCGCCACCCGCGCGGATTTTTCGACCATCGCGGGCTGGATCGCCCCGACCGCGCGCGTGCTCGACCTGGGCTGCGGCGACGGGAGCCTCTTCGCGTACCTGCGCGAATCGCGCGGGGTGACCGGCTACGGAATCGAGATCGACGATGCCGGCGTGCTGGCGTCGATCGGCAACGGTGTCAACGTGATCCAGAGCAACCTCGAGAGAGGGCTCGCCGGCTTCGACGACAAGTCCTTCGACAGCGTGATCCTGTCGCAGACGCTGCAGGCGATGCGCCATACCGAGGAGATCGTGCTCGAAATGCTGCGCGTGGGACGCGAGGCGATCGTGACATTCCCGAATTTCGGCCACTGGTCGCACCGGCTGCAGGTTCTGCGCGGCCGGATGCCGGTGTCCAAGAGCCTTCCCTACCAGTGGTACGACACGCCGAACATCCATCTGTGCACGGTCGCGGATTTCGACGCCTTCTGCGCGGCGCACGCCTTCCGCGTGCTTGAACGCGTCGTGCTGCACGAGACGCGCAGAGTGACCGTGCTGCCGAACCTCTTCGGATCGCTGGCGATCTACCGCTTCCAACGCGGGTAAAGCGAGCCTAGGTTCCTTGGCGCGGCGACGATACAATGCCGTCGATGACTGCGTCTTCCGTCAGCTGGCGTCAGGCGCTGTTCAACCGACGCATGCTCATCTGCGTGTTCACCGGTTTCAGCTCCGGCCTGCCGCTGTATCTGCTCATCAACCTGTTGCCGGCGTGGCTGCGCTCGGAGCAAGTCGATCTTCGATCGATAGGCTTGTTCGCGCTGATCCAGTTGCCGTTCACGTGGAAATTCTTCTGGGCGCCTCTGCTCGACCGCTACGCGCTGCCGTTCTTCGGCCGCCGGCGTGGCTGGATGCTCGTGACGCAGCTGCTGCTGCTCGTGTCGATCCCGCTGTTCGGTGCATTGCGGCCGCAGCTCGACCTCTGGACGATCGCGTACCTCGCCGCCGCAGTGGCTTTCTTCGCGGCGACGCAGGACATCGTGCTCGACGCATACCGGCGAGAGCTCCTGCCCGACCCTGAGCTCGGCCTCGGCAACGCTATTCATGTCCAGGCGTACCGCATTTCGAGCCTCGTGCCCGGCGCGCTGGCGCTGGTGCTGGCGGATCATTTTCCGTGGCAAACGGTCTTTACCGTCACCGCGCTGTTCATGCTGCCCGGGGTCGCCAACACCTTAATCGTCGGTGAGCCCCGACTGGCGCGCCCGGCGCCGCGCACCCTGGCCGAAGCGGTGGTCGAGCCGTTCCACGAATTCATCACGCGCTCCGGCTGGCAGCAGGCGCTGCTCGTCGTCGCGTTCATCTTCTTCTATAAGCTCGGCGACTCGATGGCGACCGCACTCGCGACGCCGTTCTATCTCGACATGGGATTTTCCCTTTCCGCTATCGGACTTGTCGCCAAGAATGCGGGATTGTGGGCAAGCGTGATCGGCGGACTGCTCGGGGGTCTATGGATGCTCAAGATCGGCATCAATCGCGGACTCTGGCTGTTCGGCGTGGTGCAGGTCGTATCGATCCTCGGCTTCGCCTGGCTTGCCTATGTGCACGAACCCGATCGCGTTTTGCTGGCGGTCGTGATCGCCTTCGAGGCGTTGGGTGTGGGCCTCGGCACGGCGGCGTTCACCGCGTTCATCGCGCGCGCGACCGACCCGCGCTACACCGCGACGCAGTTTGCGCTCTTTACGAGCCTCGCCTCGGTACCGCGCTCGCTGGTCAACGCGACGACCGGCTGGATCGTCGAGCAGACCGGATGGTTTACCTTCTTCCTTCTCTGCACGGCGCTGGCGCTGCCGGGCATGGCGCTTTTGCTGCGCGTCGCTCCCTGGAATGAACCCGTGCCCGGCGGACCGCAGGAAGTGTGATGAATCCGCACAAGTTCAGCGCGATCGCGCATCGCGATCACGCTTACTGCAACCCGATCGCGGCGGCGAAGATCGAGCGGATCCTCGAGCTCCTGCCGCTCGTGCGCGATGCGAGCGTTCTTGACCTGGGCTGCGGCCGCGGCGAGCTCTCGCTCGAGCTCGTCGAGCGCTTCCAGGCGCGGGTCACCGCCGTCGACATTTCGTCGCCGATGCTCGATGCGGCGAGGGAACGCGCGCAGTCGTGCGGCGCGCTCGAGCGCCTGCGGCTGCTGGAGATCGACATCGCTGAGTTCAAACCGGAACCGGAGTCCTTCGACCTCACGGTGATGCTCGGCGGCGGAGGTATCGCCGGCGGTATCGCGGGCATTTGCACCGCGCTCGCCGGCTGGACACGCCGCGGCGGCTATGTTCTTATCGGCGAGGGTTATTGGGCGCAGCCGCCGGCGCCGGAATATCTCGCGCATCTGGAAGCGAAGGATGACGAATTCCGCGATCACCGCGGCAACGTCGAAGCCGGTATCGACGCCGGCCTGATCCCGTTGCACGCGTTTGTAGCGTCGCCCGACGAATGGGACGAATACGAATGGACCTACAGCCGCTCGATCGAGCGCTACGCGCTCGAGCAGCCGGGGGACCCCGACGTTCCGGCAATGCTCGAGCGTATCCGCCGCTGGCGCGACGGATACCTGCGCTGGGGCCGCGATACGCTGGGCTTCGGCGTCTACCTCTTCCATCGCCCGGCTGCGCGGTGAATACGCCGGGGAAATCGTCGAGCGTCGGATATTCAGGCACGCCGCTGCCGTCGAAGCTGGGGCTCAAACCCGGGATGAGATTTGTCGCATTGAACGCGCCGCCGGACCTCGATGTGCTGCTCGCCGGCGCGCCGGATCTAGAACGCCTGGCCCGCGTGACATCCTTCGAGTGCGCGCTCGCGTTTGCGACGACCGAGCACGCGCTCGCGGCGCTGTTCGCGAAGCTCGCGCCGAAGCTACGCGACACCGGCATGATCTGGATCGCGTGGCCGAAGAAGGCGTCGGGTGTCGCGACCGAGCTTACGGAAGGCGTCGTACGGCGCGTCGGGCTCGCTACCGGGTTGGTCGATGTCAAAGTCTGTGCGATCGATGCCACGTGGTCGGGCTTGAAATTTGTGCGGAGACTGCGCGATCGGCGAGTCTGAGAAGGCGTTGTGAACGCGCGCAGATAGGCATTGGCGTCGTAGGGCCAAATTCATTCGGCCATGCGGTTTCAACGCGCGCTGCGTGCGAATTTGTCGCACCTACGAACCTCTCGAATTACCCGCGAAAAAGAGGAGCTTCATGACCCGTCGCTCAACTTTTGCATCAGCGAGCGCCGCCTTGCTGCTCGCCGCCTGCGCGAGCGCGCCGGTCGCATATCCCGACGCCACGCTGGAAGGCTTGTTCGACGCCGAGCGTGCCTTTGCCCGCGCGTCGACCGAACGCGGCATTCGTGCGTCGTTCCTCGAGTATTTCGCGACGGACGGCATCGATTTTCGGCCCGCCCCGGGCCCTATGCGCCAACGCATGCTCGCGCGGCCGGTGCCGGCGGATCCGCTGGCGTTGCTCCTCGATTGGTCACCGCAGGCCGGCGCCGTCGCCCGTGCGGGCGATCTCGGCTTCACGACCGGGCCTTATTCGCTGCGCAATCAGCGCGACGCGAGCGCTTCGACGCGTTACGGCTATTTCTTTTCGGTATGGAAGCGCGAAAACGGCGTGTGGCGCGTTGCACTCGACGCAGGCGTGTCGACACCCGGCGCGCCCCAACCGGAAACGCCCGCAACCGCGGGCGGCGCGACGCAATATCCGTCGAAGCTTGTCCCGATGGCGGGCCTGTCCAAGCGCGGCAAGGATGCGCTCCTCGCGCTGGAACGTGAGGCGCGGAGCCTCGACCCGGACCCCGCAGACGCGCCATCCTATTTCGAGCTGCTGGCAAATTCGGTTCGCGTCTTGCGCGAGGGCAGCTACGCGCTGATCGGCGCCGACGCGGCGCATAAGGCTTTTGCCGCGACAGGCCGACGCGTCTTCTGGACTCCGGCCGGCGCCGGCGCGTCCGCAAGTGACGACTTGGGCTATACGTACGGTCGCTACGCGCGCTTTGTCGGTACTGGCGAGGAAGCGACAGGGTATTACGTGCACGTCTGGCAGCGCGACGACGCGGGTGTGTGGCGGATCGCGGTCGAGGTGCTGCTCCCGCCGGAGTGATTATTCGATCTGCTCGAGCGCTGTAGCCCGGGCTGAGCCGCGCAGCAGCGATGCCCGGGGGCGACGTTTCGCTTGGATACGATCCGGGCATCGCTTCGCTCAGCCCGGGCTACGACAACAGCGTCAGCCTATCTCTTCGAGCTTGCCCTGCAGTTCGAGCCACTGCGCTTCCGCACGCGCGAGCTGCCAAGTGAGATCGCCCTGGCGCTCGAGCATGGCGATCAAGCTCTCCTTGTTGCCCTCGGCGTAGGCGTCGGCGGACGCGAGCAACGTTTCGAGCTCGCGTTTTTCCGCCTCGAGAGCCTGCAACTCGGCTTCGACGTCGGCGAGCTCGCGCTGCAGGGGCTTCCGCAGCTCGGCGAGCCGCTGGCGCTCGGCCGCCTCGGAGCGTTTCTGCGCCCGGCGGTCGGGCGCCGATCCGTTCGTCGCCTTCTCGCGTCGAGCGGCGACATCGCGCCCGCGCCTTGCCCGGACCCAGTCGCGATAGTCGTCGAGATCGCCGTCGAACGGCGCGAGAGCGCCGTCGGCCACCAGCCACAGCTCGTCGGCGGTGGCGCGCAACAGATGCCGGTCATGGGCGACGACGATTAGCGCGCCTGCGTAGTCCTGCAAGGCCTCGGTCAATGCTTCGCGCATCTCGATGTCGAGATGATTGGTCGGCTCATCGAGCAGGAGGAGATTCGGCCGCTGTCGCACCAGCAGCGCGAGGGTGAGCCGTGCCTTCTCCCCGCCCGAGAATTCCGCGACCGGCGCCGACACGCGCTCGCCGCGGAAGTCGAACCCGCCGAGGAAGTCGCGCAACTCCTGCTCGCGCGTCGCCGGCTCGAGCCGCCGCAGGTGCCACAGCGCGCTCTCTTCCAGGCGCAACTGCTCGAGTTGATGCTGCGCGAAATAGCCGATGCGCAAGCCCTGTGCGGTCAGCCGCTGCCCGGCCAGCGGCGGAAGCTCGCCAGCGATCGCGGAGAGGAGCGTCGATTTACCCGCGCCGTTGGGACCGAGCAGCCCGATGCGCTCGCCGGGGAGAATCGCCCAGTCGACTCCGCTCACGACGCTCTCGCGCGCGTAGCCGAGCGTTGCGTGGTCGAGCTTGACGAGCTGTCGCGCGTGGATCTCGGTCGCGGGAAACGCGAACGAAAACGGGCTGTCGACGTGCGCCGCGGCGATCAGCTCCATGCGCTCGAGCGTCTTGATCCGGCTCTGCGCCTGCTTGGCCTTGGTCGCCTTGGCGCGAAAACGGTCGATGTACGAACGCAGATGTGCTATCTGCCGCTGCTGCTTGGCGTAGGCGGCCTGCTGCTGCGCCAGCTCGTGCGCGTGCTCGCGCTCGAACTGCGAGTAGTTGCCGGCGTAGAGCCGCAGCTTGCACCCGTCGAGATGGACGATCGACGCGACAACCGAATCGAGAAGATCGCGGTCGTGCGTGATCAGGAGCAGCGTTCCGGCGTAGCGCTGCAGCCACTCCTCGAGCCAGAGCACGGCATCGAGATCGAGATGGTTCGTCGGCTCGTCGAGCAGGAGCAGGTCGGAGCGCGTCATCAGCGCTTGCGCCAGGTTGAGCCGCATGCGCCAGCCGCCGGAGAAGCTTGCGACCGGATCGCCGTGGCGGGCTACGGCGAATCCGAGGCCCGAGAGCAGGCTCGCCGCGCGAGCGCGTGCGCTATAGCCGTCGATCGCATCGTAACGATGGTGCAGCTCCGCCAAGTGTTCTCCGGCCGTGCCGGGATGGGCTTCGGCGTCAACCAGCGCGCGCTCCACGGCGCGCAGCTCCACGTCGCCGTCGAGCACGAATTCGATCGCGGCAGCAATCACGGGCGGCATCTCCTGCGCAACGTGGGCGATCACCCACGATGGCGGCACAGACACCTCGCCCGCGTCGGCATCGATCTCGCCGCGCAGCAGCGCGAACAGCGATGACTTGCCGCTGCCGTTGGGGCCGATCAGCCCCACCCTGTGTCCGGGGTGCACGGTCAGCGCCGCGTCTTCGAGCAGGCGTTTGTTGCCGCGGGCCAATGTAAGGTTGCTAATTCGGATCAAGGCTGTTGACGAGTGGAAAGCGTCGCGAGGAGGCCGAGATGCAAGGCGCGAGCCCGAGAGGGACCGGAGTGTACACGGTTAGTACATGAGGATCCCGAGCGGGCGAGTAACGACGCAGATCGGCCCCGCAGCAGCTTTACACCGTCAACGCAACTCGAAGTCGTAGTCGATGATCAAGGGCGCATGATCGGAAAAGCGCCGGTTCTTGTAAATCGACACCGCATGAGCCGTGACCGCGATCCCTGGTGTCGCGATTTGGTAGTCGAGGCGCCAGCCCACGTTCTTTGCCCAAGCCCGGCCGCGATTCGACCACCAGGTGTAGTGCCCGGGCTCCTGGTTGATGCGGCGAAAAACATCGACGAAGCCCAGCTCGTCGAAGACTCGCGTCAGCCAGGCGCGCTCCTCGGGCAGGAAGCCGGAGTTCTTCTGGTTGCTGCGCCAGTTCTTAAGATCGATCGCCTGATGTGCGATGTTCCAGTCGCCGCAAAGAATGATTTCGCGCTTCTGCCGGCGCAGCTCGAGCAGATGCGGCAGGAACGTCTCCAGAAAACGAAACTTCGACGCCTGCCGATGTGGACCCGCGGATCCCGACGGCAGGTAGACGCTGGCGATGGCGAGCGTGCCGAAATCGGCTTCGAGATAGCGGCCTTCACCGTCGAATTCGGTGGAGCCGAAACCGGTGGTTATCTTGGGCTTCGGCTTGGCATAGAGCGCAACACCCGCGTATCCCTTGCGAGAGGCGGACAGGAAGAAGCCGTGCGCCTTGCGCGGCGCCAGCAATGGGCGCGGGACCTGGTCCGCGCCGGCCTTGATCTCCTGCAGGCATACCACGTCCCAGGGCTCGACGCGCGCGAGCCACCGCGAGAGGCCCTTGTGCTGGGCCGAGCGGATGCCGTTGACGTTGAGCGTGATGATGCGCATGAGGCGAGTCGGGTGCCGCGAGGAGCGCGGAGTTTACGGGTAAAATACGCTCCGTTTTTTACCTTAAGCCGATGAGCCCGTTTCGCCACGATTTTCTCGCTTTTGCCCTGGCATGCGAAGTGCTTAGATTCGGTCAGTTTGTGACCAAGGCGGGGCGCAAAACACCATATTTTTTCAACGCCGGGCTGTTCAACGACGGCGACAGCCTGCGCCGCCTCGGAGGGTTCTATGCCGAGGCGTATCTCGCCTCCGGGATCGCGTGCGATCAGCTGTTCGGGCCGGCCTACAAGGGCATCAGCCTGGCCGCCGCGACAGCGATTGCTTTGGCCGAAAAAGGGCACAATCTGAGGTACAGTTTCAATCGCAAGGAAGCCAAGGACCATGGCGAAGGTGGCGTGATCGTCGGCGCGCCGCTGCGGGGGCAGGTACTGATCGTGGACGACGTAATTACCGACGGCGGCGCGAAGCGCGAAGCGATCGAGTTGATCCGGGCGAACGGTGCCAACCCCGCAGGCGTGCTGATCGCGTTCGATCGGATGGAGCGCGGACGCGGCGAGCGCTCGGCGGTGCAGGAACTCACGCGCGAGTTCGGGCTGCCGGTCATCGCGATCGCGACGCTCGACGATTTGCTGGCGTTCCTCGCCGGGCGACCGGAGCTCAAGGCGCAGGCCGCTGAAGTGCGTGCATACCGGGAACAATACGGGGCGGCGGCGTGAGCAAAGGCCACGGCGCGCACCGGACCAAAAAAGGGCGGAAATGATCGGAATCGAGCAGGCAAACCCAGTAGAGCGGTGGCCGCGTGCGCGTCTTGCCCTGTGCGCGGTCGCGGCGTTTACGGCGGCGGTCTTCGCCGGCGCCGCCACGGCGGCGGGCACCTACAAATGGACCGACGAACAGGGCGTCGTGCATTACAGCGACAAAGCCCCTGCCGAAACCCCCGCCAAGGGCGCGACTGTGCTCGATAAGCAGGGCCGGCCGGTAAAGAAGATCGATCCCCCGCTGACGCCTGAGCAGATCAAGGCCAAGGCTGACGAGGAAGAGCGAGCGCGCGCGCTCGCGAAGGCGAAGGACGAACAGGCGCGCAAGGATCGGGCGCTGATGCAGTCCTACACCAGCGAAAGCGAAATCGACATCGCCAGAAACCGCGCGATATCGACCCTCGAGTCGCAGATAAAGTCGGCGGAAGCCTTCAGCGCCGACCTCACCCGCCGGCAGAAGAGCATTGCCAAGCAGAAGGCGAGTTATGGGAGTAAACCGATCCCGATCGAGCTCGAGCGCGAGTCCACGGCGGTCGACAATGAGCTCTCGCGCCAGACGATTCTGATCCGGCAGAAGCAGGAAGAACTGACGCTGGTCACCGCCAAGTACGATACGATCAAGGAGCGCTGGCGCGAGATCCTGGCCGATCAGCAACGCGCCGCGGCTGCCGCAGCCGCGGCGGAGGCGGCCAAGGCTCAGAACCCGCCCCCGGCGTCGGCCAAGCCTGGTGCGGCCAAGCCGGTGACGACTGCGCGCCCGGCATCGACGACGACGAACAAATAGGCGCGGCTCGGCGAGCCCCCGGGCATCGCTTCGCTCAGCCCGGGCTACGCGTCCATGCGAATGGTGAGGGCGCGGCCAGACCTGCGATAATCGCAGCCTTCGGTTTCTCGCATCGCATTTCCCCGATGGCGCAATACGTCTACACCATGAACCGGGTGGGCAAGCTCGTGCCCCCCAAGCGAGTCATCCTCAAGGATATCTCGCTCTCCTTTTTTCCCGGCGCCAAGATCGGCGTGCTGGGGTTGAACGGCTCGGGCAAGTCGAGCTTGCTCAGGATCATGGCCGGCGTCGACCACGAATACGACGGCGAAGCCACGCCGATGCCGAATTTGCGCATCGGATTTCTGCCGCAGGAGCCCAGGCTCGATTCCACCAAGACCGTGCGCGAGACGGTCGAAGAAGGGATGCGCGAGGTGCTCGCCGCCAAGGCGAAGCTCGAGGAGATCTACGCCGCGTACGCGGAGCCCGACGCCGATTTCGAGGCGCTCGCCGCGGAGCAGGCGAAATATGAGGCGATCATAGCCGCGTCCGGATCGGATTCCGACGTGCAGATGGAGATCGCGGCCGACGCGTTGCGCCTTCCTCCTTGGGACGCGAAAATCGAGAAGCTCTCGGGCGGCGAAAAGCGCCGCGTCGCGCTCTGCCGCCTGCTGCTGTCGAAGCCGGACATGCTGCTCTTAGACGAGCCGACCAATCATCTCGATGCCGAGAGCGTCGAGTGGCTCGAGCAATTCCTGCAGAAGTTTCCCGGCACGGTGATCGCTGTGACGCACGACCGCTACTTTCTCGACAACGCGGCGGAGTGGATTCTCGAGCTCGACCGCGGTTACGGCATTCCGTGGAAGGGCAACTACAGCTCGTGGCTGGAGCAGAAGGAACAGCGTCTCGCGACCGAGGCCAAGCAGGAAGACGCGCGCATCAAGGCGATGCACAAGGAGCTCGAGTGGGTCCGCACGAATGCCAGGGCGCGGCAGGCGAAGAACAAGGCGCGGATCGCCCGCTTCGAGGAGCTTTCGTCCTACGAGCACCAGAAGCGCAACGAAACGCAGGAGATCTTCATCCCGGTCGCCGAGCGCCTGGGCGATGCCGTCATCGAATTCAAGCGCGTCAGCAAGGGTTACGGCGACCGGCTGCTCATCGACGATTTGAGCTTCATCGTTCCGGCGGGCGCGATCGTCGGGGTCATCGGCCCGAACGGCGCTGGCAAGACGACGCTGTTCCGTATGATTACGGGCAAGGAGAAGCCCGACCGCGGCGAGATCGTCGTCGGCTCGACCGTGAAGCTCGCGGTCGTCGATCAGACGCGCGAGTCGCTTCCCGACGACAAGACCGCGTGGGAAGCGATCTCGGGTGGACAGGACATTTTGAGCGTCGGCAAGTTCGAGATGCCGTCGCGTGCGTATCTGGGCCGCTTCAATTTCAAGGGCGCCGACCAGCAGAAGAACGTCGGCGCGCTTTCGGGCGGCGAGCGCGGCCGGCTGCATCTCGCCGCGACGCTGCTCAAGGGCGGCAACGTGCTGCTCCTCGACGAGCCGTCCAACGACCTCGATGTCGAAACGCTGCGCGCGCTCGAGGACGCGATGAACGAATTCGCGGGCAGCGCGCTCGTCGTGTCGCACGATCGCTGGTTCCTCGATCGCATTGCGACGCACATCCTCGCCGCCGAGGACGATTCGAAGTGGATGTTCTTCGAAGGCAACTACCACGACTACGAGGCCGACAAGAGAAGGCGGCTCGGCGAGGAAGGCGCACGCCCGCACCGGCCGCGATACAAGCCGCTGATGCACTAAAGGACGTTGACCGACGTTCGATGCGTAGCCCGGGCTGAGCGTAGCGATGCCCGGGAGGTCATTGCTACGCCGCCCCGGGCTTCACTAGCTCGGTCCGCCCGCATTTCTACGGGACGTCATTCCCGACGAGCACGTAGCCTGGGCTGAGCGCGCAGCGCGATGCCCGGGAGTTCATCGGTACGCCGCCCCGGGCATTGCTTCGCTCAGCCCGGGCTACACTGATACGTAGCCTAGAGTGAGCGGCAGAGAATCCGGGAGGTCATCGGTACGCCGCCCCGGGCTTCGCTTCGTTCAACCCGGGTTACAACCTCGACAGCTTCTGTCTCAGGATCGTATTGACCTGCGCCGGATTGGCCTTGCCTTTGGTCGCCGCCATCACCTTGCCGATGAGCGAGTTGAACGCCTTTTCCTTGCCGGCCTTGTACTCGGCGACGATCGATGCGTTCGCTGCGATAACGTCATCGACGATCTTGCCGATCGCGCCGACGTCGGAGATCTGCCTCAGGCCCCGGGCGACGATGATTGCATCGGCGTCGCCGCCGCTTTCGCCGGCCCACATCGCCTCGAAGACTTCCTTGGCGATCTTGCCGGATATCGTTTCATCCTGAACGCGCCTCAGCATAATGCCGAGCTGCGTTCCTGTTACGGGGGCCGCCGATGCGTCGATGTCGGCTCTGTTGATAGCCGCCGAGAAGTCCCCCAGAACCCAGTTTGCGGCGAGCTTAGCGTCCACGCCGCCCTGGACCGCTGCTTCATACACCTGCGCCAGCGCCGGATGCGCCGTCAGGCTCGCGGCGTCATCGGGTGGGAGCCTGTCGTCGATGACAAAGCGCTGTCGCTTGGCTTCCGGCAGCTCCGGCATCTCGGCACGAATCCGCTCGATCCAGGCATTGTCGATCACAAGCGGCGGCAGGTCCGGGTCGGGGAAGTAGCGGTAATCCTGCGCGTCTTCCTTGGTGCGCATGGAGCGCGTCTCGTCACGGTCGGGATCGTAGAGCCGCGTTTCCTGCTCGACGGCGCCGCCGCCTTCGAGCAGCTGGATCTGGCGGCGGATCTCGAATTCGATGGCGTGCTGCAGAAAGCGAAAGCTGTTCACGTTCTTGATCTCGCAGCGCGTGCCGAGCTTCGCTTCGCCCGCCTTGCGCACGGAGACGTTCGCATCGCAGCGGAAGCTGCCTTCCTGCATGTTGCCGTCGCAGATGCCGATCCAGCGTACGAGGGTGTGCAGCGTCTTCGCGTAGGCGATCGCCTCCTCCGCGCTGCGCATGTCGGGCTCGGAAACGATCTCGAGCAGCGGCGTGCCGGCGCGATTCAAGTCGATGCCGGTCATGCCGGAGGCCGCCTGACTCAAGCCCTCGTGCAACGACTTGCCGGCATCTTCCTCGAGATGCGCGCGGGTGAGGCGCACGGTTTTCACGCCGTCCTTGGTGGTGATCGTGACCGCCCCGCCCTGCACGACCGGGATTTCGTACTGGCTGATCTGATAGCCCTTGGGCAGGTCGGGATAGAAGTAATTCTTGCGCGCGAACACGCTGCGCTTGTTGATCGTTCCGCCGACGGCAAGGCCGAAGCGGATCGCGCGTTCCACGGCTCCCTTGTTCAACACCGGTAATACGCCGGGAAGCGCGATATCGACGCCAGAGGCCTGCGTGTTCGGTGGCGCGCCGAACTTCGTCGACGCACCGGAAAAGATCTTCGACCGGGTCGAGAGCTGCGTATGGGTCTCCAGTCCGATGACGACTTCCCAGCTCATCGCGCGGTCTCCAGCGCGATGTCGGCGGGCTCGCGCCGGTGCCAGTCCGTCGCCTGCTGGAACCGGTGCGCGGCATTGAGGATCACGCTTTCGGTGAAATGGTTGCCCTGGAGCTGCAACCCGATCGGAAGACCGTTGCGGTCGAAGCCGCAGGGAATCGAAATCGCCGGTGCGCCGGTCAGGTTGCCCGCAACGGTGAAGATGTCGTTTAAATACATCTGCACCGGGTCGGCCGTCTTGGCACCGAGCTTGAACGCTGCTGTCGGCGCGGTCGGGCCCAGGATCAAATCGCACTGCCGGTACGCGCGCTGGAAGCCCTCCGCGATCAGCCGCCGCACCTGCTGCGCCTTCAGGTAGTACGCGTCGTAATACCCGTGCGAAAGGACATAGGTGCCGACCAGAATCCGACGCTTGACCTCGGCGCCGAAGCCTTCGGCGCGGGTCTTCTTATACATGTCGGTGAGGTCGTCATGCTTCGCCGTGCGATGACCGTAGCGCACGCCGTCGAAACGCGCGAGATTTGACGATGCCTCCGCTGGCGCGATGACGTAATAGACCGGCACCGACAGCTCCACGTCGGGCAGCGTCACGTCGACCGTCGTCGCGCCGAGCTTGCGGAATTCGCCGAGCGCTGCATCGACCGCGGCGGCGACGTCGGCATCGATGCCTTCGCCGAAATATTCCTTCGGCAGGCCGATGTGCAAGCCGGCCAGCGGCTTTGCCCCGGCCGCGGGGCGAAGCAGGCGCGCGTAATCCTCGCGCGGCCGGTCGAGGCTGGTCGAGTCGCGCGGATCG
>DASWDF010000141.1:0-2374 GCA_036395475.1 Casimicrobiaceae bacterium | reverse complement strand
CGCGCGCATCGGGTCGGCGTCATCCACCGTGACCTCAAGCCGTCGAACATCATCGTCACGGAGTCCGGCGCCAAGCTGCTCGACTTCGGTATCGCGAAGCTGCTCGATCAGGAGGTCGAAGCGCAGAACGGCGCAACGTCTGGCGACGACGCAACGCTGACGCAGCGCGGGCGCATCATTGGAACGGCGGCCTACATGTCCCCCGAACAGGTGCGCGGCGAGCCGATCGATAAACGCAGCGACCTGTTTTCGTTCGGCGCGGTCCTCTATGAAATGACCGTCGGCCGCCGGGCATTCAGCGGTTCAAACCCCGACGCGATATCCGGCGCGATTCTCAAGGGCTCGCCCCTACTCGGCGATGTGAGACCGGCGACTCTCGTGCCGATCATCAGCAAAGCTCTCCAAGCGGATCGGACCCGGCGCTATCAGCGTGCGTCGGATATGCATGCGGACCTCCAGCGCCTGCAACAGTCCGCCGTCGTCCGCGCCCACAACGGACGCAGAGGGCTGGCCCTCGCGGCAGCGCTGTTCGTCGCCGTCGCCGTGGCGGCCTTCGGCTATTTCGTGACGCACGCACGGAGCTCGCCGGGAGCGGCCGCGCCTGCTCGGCGCTCAGTCGCGGTTCTCCCGTTCAAGCCGCTCGCCGGCGGCACGTCTGAAGACGACTATCTCGGCCTCGGGCTTTCCGAAGCGCTCATCACGGAACTGGGCGCGTTCAGGACGATCGCGGTGCGGCCGCTGAGCGCCAGCAGGCGGTACGGTGCCGACCGGGACGCGGTCAGCGCGGGCCGCGAGCTCGGCGCGGAGCTGGTCGTCGATGGTGCGATTCAGCGATCGGCCGACAGGCTTCGCGTCAACGTCGCGCTTGTGCGCGTAGCAGACGGTCTGACCGTGTGGACCGACCGCTTCGACGTGGCGTGGACAGACGTGTTCCGCGTGCAGGACGCGATCGCAGAGCAGGTCGGACGCGCACTCGCCGCCGCGTTGCCGGGCGAAGGGCGCGAACGCATCATTCGCCGGCGCACCGGCGACGCCGCCGCGTACGAGGCGTATCTCAAAGGACGATACTTCTGGAACGCGCGCACAACCGATGGATTGCAGAAGGCGCTCGGCTACTTTCAACAAGCGATCGACAGAGACGCCGAGTTATGCGCCGGCCTACGCCGGCCTGGCGGACACATACGCGATGCTCGGCTCGATGCCGTACGCTCTGATGCAGCCGTCAGACGCAAGCGCGAAGGCCAAGGCCGCTGCTACCCACGCGCTTGCGCTCGACGAGTCGCTCGCCGAGGCGCATGTATCGCTGGCGTTCGTCACCTACGCCTTCGATTGGGATTGGGGGGCCGGCGAGCGCCACTTCAAACGCGCCATCGAGCTGGATCCGAACTACGCAGCCGCTCATATGTGGTATGCGTTGTATCTGGGGCAGCTTGGCCGTGTCGACCAAGCCGTGTCCGAAGCGCAGCGCGCCCGCGAGCTCGAGCCGCTGTCGCTGATCGGCACGTACTCGGTCGGACTGGCGCATTACTTCGGCCGGCGCTACGACACCGCGGCCGAGTACGCGCGGAAAGCGCTGGAGATCGATCCGAACTTTCCGTCGGGCCGCCGGCTGCTTGCCCAGGTATACGCCGCCGAGCGGCGACACACGGATGCGCTGCGTGAATTCCAGCGGCTGAATGAGAGCACGGCCACCAACTGGCTGCACCTGGGCCTGCTGGCCTACGCATATGGTCGCGCGGGCGACCACGCGAAGGCGCACGAGATTCTCGATCGAATGGAGCTGGCGTCGAGGACGCGCTTCGTGCCCGCTGCGCAGATCGCGATCGGATACGTGGGTCTCGATGATCGTGACGCGGCGTTCCAGTGGCTCGACCGTGCTTATGCGGAGCGCTCGCAGGCGCTGAACTTCCTCAAGATGGATCCGATCTTCGATTCGCTGCGATCGGATGCTCGATACCGGGACCTGGTCGTGCGCATCGGGCTCACGCCTGCAGACGCGGATAGAGCCATGCCTTCGCCATCGCCCACTCCCGTTTCACCGTTGCCGGTGAAATCTCCATCACCTCCGCGGTCTCCTCGACGGTGAGTCCCCCGAAGAATCGCAGTTCAACGATGCGGCCCTGATCGGCGTCGAGCTGCTCGAGGTCCTGCAGCGCGCGGTCGAGCGCGATGATGTCCACCAATGCGAGCGAGCTCGCGGGCTCGGGCACCGGTGTATCGCCGATGGACATCTCCACCGCTCCGGCGCCACGCTTGTCGCGGTGCCGACGCCGCGCATCGTCCAGGAGAATCCGGCGCATCAGCCGCGCGGCGATCGCGAAAAAGTGCGCGCGGTTGCGCCAGTCGACGCGCCGCTGATCGACGAGCTTCATAT
>DASWDF010000140.1:0-2898 GCA_036395475.1 Casimicrobiaceae bacterium | reverse complement strand
CCTCACCGCCTTGCTGCCGAGCGAGCTCACCCGTTCGCGGGTACCGGCACTGCTGCCCAGACTATCGGAGGTGAGCTTCGAAGCCTTCGCGGCCGTGCTCTCGCGCAAGCCCGTGCTGACCTGGATCGGCAACAGCATCGCGGTCACGCTCGGCGCAACGGTAGTCAGCCTCACAATCGCGACGCTCGCCGGTTACAGTCTGTCGCGTTTCAGAAGCCGCGCGCAGCAGGGCGCGGGGTTCGCGCTGCTCGTGTCCAAAATGCTGCCCGCGAGCCTGATCGTCATTCCGTTCTTCATTGGCTTTTCGACCTTCGGCCTGATCAACCATCGGCTCGGGCTCGTGCTCGCCAACGCCGCGGTCGGCGTGCCGTTCGCGACGTGGCTCATGAAGGGGTTTTTCGACGGCATCCCGCGCGAGATCGAGTTGGCGGCGATGCTCGACGGCTGCAACGGCGCGCAAGCGGTCTGGTACGTCGTGCTGCCGCTGGCTCGCCCGGGCCTCGCGGCGTGCGCGACGTATCTGGCGATCGTAACCTGGTCGGACTTCGTCTTCGCGCGAACGCTGGTGAGCGATCCCGACCTCTGGATGCTGACCGTCGGCATGCAGTCGTTCCTCGGCGAGTATCTGGTTGACTGGCCGAGCCTGATGGCGGTAGGCACGCTCTCGCTCGCGCCGGTGTTCGTGCTCTTCTTGCTGCTCGAGCCGTTCCTGGTCAGCGGCATGACGCAGGGCGCGTTGGCGAATTGATGGCCGCGACGATCCGCTCGGTCGAGCCCATCGTCGTCGCGTTGCCGCGCGAGGTGCCATACCTCGGTCCGCTGGGCCCGGGCGAGCGCGTCAATGAGCGCGGTTACTTCGTTCGCGCGGAGAATCGAACGATCTATCCGGTGTTCGATCGCTCGGTGCTGGTGAAGGTCACGACCACGGACGGTGCGGTCGGCTGGGGCGAGACCTACGGCATCGTCGCGCCGCAGGCGGTCGTTGCGATCATCGAGGATGTGCTCGCCCCGCGACTTACCGGACGCGAGCCTGACGACGTCGCCGCGCTGTGGGAAGAGCTCTACGCGCTCATGCGCGTGCGCGGACACTGGAGCGGGTTCTTCACCGACGCGCTTGCCGGCCTCGACATCGCGCTCTGGGATCTCAGGGGCAAGCTCGCCGGCCGGCCCGTCTACGAGCTCCTCGGCGGCAAGCAGCGTGAGCGCATCGCGGCGTACGCGTCGGGGCTCCCGCGCACTACATTGGACCAGCGCGTGGCGCTCGCGCGTGAGTTCTCTGCGCAAGGGTTTCGCGGCGTCAAGTTCGCCGCCGCCGTCTCGGGTGAAGGTGTCATTGACGAAATGCGCGCACTGCGCGAGGCACTCGACCCCGACGTCGACATCATGATTGATTTGCACTGGCGCTACACGCCCACTGAGGCGATCGCGCTGATCGAGGCGTTGGAGCCATGGCACCCGTATTTTGCGGAAGCGCCCTGCGCTCCCGAGGATATCGACGGGCAGGCCGAAATCGCCGGCCGGGTCGTAGTACCGATCGCCGGCGGCGAGGAGTGGAGCACGGTCTACCAGCTGCGGCCGCGACTCGCGCACCGCTGTGTCAGCATCGTCCAGCCGGAAGTCGCGCACACGGGACTATCGCAGTTCGTAGCGATCGGACGGCTCGCCGCCGAGCACGGTGTGCGCGTGATTCCTCACGCGACAATCGGTGTGGGGATCTTTCACGCCGCGAGCCTGCACGGCGCGGCAAGCCTCGATGAGATCCCCTACCACGAGCATCAGCACTCTATCTTCGATGCCAATCTCCGTTTCGTCCACACGCGGATGCGTTGCGCCAACGGGTTTTTCGAGCTGCCCGAAGGACCCGGGCTAGGCGTCGAGCCGAGATCCGAGCTCTGGGACCATGTCGTGCACCCGTGGTTCTGATCTTGCAAATAACGTCTTCCGCCCCAATTAAACTTTCGTGAGATCGGCCGCAGCGGGGAACCTGAGCGCTGCGGTGGTATCATAAGTACTCCAGCGTGCGAGCATCGTTGAAGAGGCTCGCCGCAGAACCGGTTACCGGGGGCGACCTGGTTTCGACGGGGACTGCGAAGCAGCGCGGGGCATGCCAAGGTGCAGAACCTTGTGAATCCTCTGCAATCGCAAACTTAACTGCGAACGACGAAACATACGCTCTGGCGGCTTAATCCCGCCGGACCTCGCACCGGGCGGCGCTCAGCTCGGGTGATCAGCCGGTAACGGCGAAGTCGCAGCGAGGACATTTCGAGCGATCGCGTGCGCCCGGGTCACTTGGGCGACACGTCAAATGTAGGTGACTGGCACCGGCGTCGCCTGTCCGTCAGTGGCGCCGGAGCGAGAGCTTAATGACGAGGCTAAGCATGTAGTCCTGCATGTGTAGCGTTTTCGGACGCGGGTTCGATTAGTAAGATAGTCGCCTCTGCCCGCAAGGGCAGAGTGACAACGGGGCTCACATCGGCGAACCCTGCAACCGCATGGCGGAAATCCCGCCGGCGGAATGGCGACGCCGAGGGGTAGGAAGAGGGCGAACCTCAGGCCTGCCCTGTAGAGACTCATAGGCCGGCTGACGGCGCTTGAAGCGCAACGAGCCGGCACTAGGATTCGTCCGCAATGGTGGACGGATAACACGCCCCGCATCCTGTTCGCAGGATGAAGGCATAGTCCGGCCCTTCTCGAAAGAGATGGATCAGCTGTCCCGCCGCCTCCACCAACAAACGCCGCTCGAGTGATCGAGCGGCGTTTTTCTTGGTGCGCCAGACATGGCGCGTAGCGCCGAGTCTGGCGCTGTTTGACTCGCTGTGGTGGCGAGTTGGATGACTTGGAGGTGAAAGTCCTCTACACACCCGGCAAGGGGAAGTGTTAGCCGGACGGCAAGGGTGT
>DASWDF010000139.1:0-3007 GCA_036395475.1 Casimicrobiaceae bacterium | reverse complement strand
CGCGTCGATGGCAAGGTGTACGAGATCGACGCCGTGCCGAAACTCGCCAAGAACAGCAAGCACACCGTCGAAGTCGTCGTCGACCGGCTACGAGTGCGCCCGGATCTCAAGCAGCGGCTGGCGGAATCTTTCGAGACCGCGCTGCGCAATGGCGATGGCCGGGCGCTCGCGGTCGACATGGACTCCGGCGAGGAGCACCTGTACTCGGCCAAGTTCGCCTGCCCGATCTGCAGCTACTCGTTGCAGGAATTGGAGCCGCGACTTTTCTCGTTCAACAACCCCATGGGTGCCTGCCCGCGCTGCGACGGCTTGGGCTCGATCAGTTTTTTCGACCCGAAACGCGTGGTCGGCTTTCCGCAGCTATCGCTCGCATCCGGCGCGATCAAAGGCTGGGACCGACGCAATCAGTTCTACTTCCAGATGCTGCAAAGCCTCGCGAGGCATTACGGCTTCGATCTCGAGCGGCCGTTCGACCGCCTGCCCGAGCGCGTGCAGCAGGTGATTCTCTACGGAAGCGAAAAGGAAAAGATCGCCTTCCAGTATCTTTCGGACCGTGGCAAGCCGATGCTGCGCGAGCACGCCTTCGAGGGCATCATCCCCAATCTCGAGCGCCGTTATCGCGAGACCGATTCGATCATGGTTCGCGAGGAGCTGGCGAAGTACCTCAATTCCAAGCCGTGTCCGGAATGCGACGGGACACGGCTGCGGCGCGAGGCGCGCCACGTCAAGGTAGGGCCGCCGGGGAACGAGCGGGCGATCTACGAGGTGAGCAATTGGCCGCTCAAGGAAACCGGTGAATTCTTCCGGGACTTGAAGCTCGAAGGCCAGCGGCAGGCGATCGCCGACAAAATCGTAAAGGAGATCGTCAACCGCCTGCAGTTCCTCAACAATGTCGGGCTCGACTATCTTGCGCTCGACCGGTCGGCGGAAACGCTTTCCGGGGGCGAGGCGCAGCGCATCCGGCTTGCGTCGCAGATCGGGTCGGGACTGACCGGCGTGATGTACGTGCTCGACGAGCCATCGATCGGTTTGCACCAGCGCGACAACGACCGCCTGCTGACGACGCTCAAGCATTTGCGCGACCTGGGCAACAGCGTGATCGTCGTCGAGCACGACACCGATGCAATCCTATCGGCCGATTACGTTGTCGACATGGGGCCCGGCGCCGGCGAGCACGGCGGACAGATCGTCGCGCAGGGCACGCCCGAGGACATCCGCCGCGCGGCGCATTCGCTTACCGGACAGTACCTCGCGGGACATCGCCAGATCCCGATCCCCGCGCGCCGTCACCGGATCGATACCGGCAGCCGCTTGACGATCACCGGGGCGACCGGAAACAATCTCAAGGCCATCACGCTCAGCCTGCCCGTGGGCCTTTTCGTGTGCGTGACCGGCGTCTCCGGCTCGGGCAAGTCGACGCTCATCAACGACACGCTCTACAGCGCCGTAGCGCGCCATCTTTACGGCAGCACGGCTGAGCCCGCGCCGTACGAGGAATTGCAGGGACTCGAGCACTACGACAAGGCGATCAGCGTCGACCAGAGCCCGATCGGGCGCACGCCACGGTCGAACCCGGCGACATACACGGGATTGTTCACGCCGATTCGCGAGCTTTTCGCGCAGGTCAAGGAAGCACGCGAGCGCGGCTATGGGCCCGGGCGCTTCTCGTTCAACGTCAAAGGCGGGCGTTGCGAGGCGTGCCAGGGCGACGGGCTGATCAAGGTCGAGATGCACTTCCTCCCCGATGTCTACGTGCCCTGTGACGTCTGCCACGGCCAGCGCTACAACCGCGAAACCCTCGAAATCCAGTACAAGGGCCGCAACATTCATGACGTGCTGTCGATGACCGTAGAGCAGGCATATGCCTTCTTTGAGCCGGTGCCGGTCGTCGCGCGCAAGCTCTCTACGCTGCTCGACGTCGGGCTGGGATACATCACACTCGGCCAGTCGGCGACCACACTCTCCGGCGGCGAAGCGCAGCGCGTGAAGCTCGCCCTCGAGCTCTCCAAGCGCGACACGGGCCGCACGCTGTACATCCTCGACGAGCCGACCACCGGGCTCCACTTTCACGACATCGAGCTCCTGCTCACGGTTCTTCACCGCCTGCGCGATCATGGCAATACGGTCGTGGTCATCGAGCACAACCTCGACGTCGTCAAGACGGCGGATTGGATCATCGACATGGGACCGGAAGGCGGCGCCGGAGGCGGGCGCATCATCGCGGAGGGGCCGCCGGAGGAAATCGTGAAGGCGGCCGCGAGCTATACGGCACGCCATCTCAAGCCGGTGCTCGAGCGCCACGCTAGGCGCAGCGTCGTGACAGCCGTGCAAGCGCGCGCAAACGGGCGCGGCAAGAAAGCCGCGGCCGACTTGCTCGGCTAGCAACGAAGGTTCTTCGCCGGTTTGCGCGACGATCGGCACGTGCTCAGCGGCGAATGCCTGTCCGGCGCGCGGGGCCGCAAGCGCCAGCCTGCGGGTTGCCCGGCGCGGCTGCGGTCGTCAACCCACGACTTCCTTGCCGCGCCACCCGCGACGGCCGGCACGGCCCACGCGCGCCCACCAAGCATTCGCCGCTGCCCGCGCTGCGAGGTGCCGACGCACGCGATCGCTTCGGAATCGGCGCGACGCTGCGAGACGGCGAGCCGCTTGGACGCAGGCGCGTTGTGGCGCAGTCGTCGTAAGCGGGTGGCTCGTGCGCGGCCACTCGTGTGTTGAGTGGCCGCCGCGAGCCGGGTTACCCGCTCGACGACGCGCCTTGCGCCACTCGCGCGAAGTCACAGCGGCTCGCCGCCATCCCCCGACGCTATCGCTTGCTGGTTCCAGACATTCGACGAAGAGACGCAAAAAAGCGCGGCCGTAGCCGCGCTTTTTCTTGGTGCGCCAGACATGGCGCGTAGCGCCGAGTCTGGCGCTGTTTGACTCGCTGTGGTGGCGAGTTGGATGACTTGGAGGTGAAAGTCCTCTACACACCCGGCAAGGGGAAGTGTTAGCCGGACGGCAAGGGTGT
>DASWDF010000138.1:0-7792 GCA_036395475.1 Casimicrobiaceae bacterium | reverse complement strand
CGGTCCGCAAGCTGGACCATCGCGTTCGCGTCGGCGCGCGCGCGGTCCAGATCGCCCTGAGCGATGAAGCTTTCCGCGCGCAGGTCGAGCACGTCCAGCCGGCTTGCTACGCTCAAGCCAGGCGTCGCAAGCGCGGTTGTGGCCAGCTCGATGGCCTGCACATGCTGGCCAGCCCACGCGAGGTCGCTAACCTGCCCGGCTGACGGGACCGCGGCCCTCGGGTGCGTCTCCGCGGCGGGCGAGACCCGTGATTTTTTCCTTCCGGCGGATGGGCGCTGCGATTTCTTCTTCCCGGCAGACGTGCCGTGGGATTCACTTGTGCGGGATTCGTTTGCTGAGTGTGATCTTGGCATGGATTGCTCGAAGTCTTCGTTGCGCTGCAGAGATTCGCGGCGCCAATGCTCGCCTGCAGAAACCGGCAGGCCTTAGCCTTTAGGGCGAGAGGAATTCGCTTGGAGTTGAACCGGGCATTAGTCTACAGCTTGGCCGCGGTAAACGGCGAGCACCTATGAATCAGGAGAGTCCTTGTCTGGAAGGTTTCGTTGGGGTAACTCCGGGCTTAACTCGGCTTGGCCCCGATCAGGGCGAGGATGAGCGGAGTCGTCACGGCGGCGACCGCGGTCGAGAGCACCAGGCTCGCCGCGACGGGGCCGCCCAGCGTCTCGAACTGCCGCGACATCAGGTAGACGTTGGCGCCGACCGGCAGCGACGCGAGCATCACGATCGCCTGGGTTTCCAGCGGCGGCAGCGAGAGTACCCACGCGAGCAGCCATACAACTGCCGGCTGGACGGCGAGCTTGAGCACGGTGATGGCAGCGCTCACGCGCCAACCTTCGCGGATCCCGTATTCGGCCAGACCCATGCCCAGCGCGATCAACGACAGCGGCACGGCCGCCTCGCTGATCAGGGCCAGCGTCTGATCGACGAACGCCGGCAGAGGCAGCGCCGCGAGTCCCCATCCGGTGCCGATGAGAATGCTAGCGACGACCGGATTGGCGAGCACGGCCTTGGCGGCCTGCACGTAACCCGACCATGACAGCGCCCGATGGCGCGCCCATTCGACCGACACGGTTACCAGCGTCCAGAGCAGCAGCGCGTTGAACACGAGCACCAGCGAGATCGCGGGCAGCGACGGCTCACCCAGCGTCACCTTGGCGAGTGGAATGCCGAGGAGCACGTTATTGGCGAAGATCCCGCCCAGCGCGAATACGGATTGTCCGACGCCGTCCAGCCGGAAGAACCGCGCCGCGATGAAGCGGGCGAGCACGAACACGACGATGCACGCTCCGAAATACGCGATGAGCAGGCGCGCATCGACCGGCGGCAGCCTGGAAAAATCGCTCATCAGCCGGAACAGCAGCGCCGGTATCGCCACCGAGAATACGAAGCGCGTCAACCCGTCGGCCACCGTTTTCGGCCAGCGTCCCCATCGCGTCAGGACGTAGCCCAGCAGCACCAGCACGAAAAGCGGCGCGGTCAGCCCGAGGATGCGCGTGAACGCCTGCATGACCGCTCGATCAGCGCGCCCGCGGGCGACGCGATTCAGACGCTTCGGCTGCCGATCAGCGCCAGAAACTCTTCCCGCGTCGCGACCGATTCGCGAAAGGTTCCCAGCACCGAAGACGTGATCATGATCGAGTTCTGCTTCTCCACGCCGCGCATCATCATGCACAGGTGGCGCGCCTCGATCATCACGCCGACGCCAAGGGCGCCGATCGACTCCATGACCTCCTGGGAAATCTGCTCGGTCAGCCGTTCCTGGAGCTGCAGCCGGCGCGCGTACATGTCGACGACCCGGGCGAGCTTGGAGACGCCGAACACGCGGCCGTGAGGGATATAGCCGATGTGGCAGCGACCGTAGAACGGGAGCATGTGGTGCTCGCAAAGGCTGTAGAGCTCGATGTTCTTCACGATGACCATGCTGTTGGTGCTCTGCGTGAAGATCGCGTTGTTGATCAGCTTTACCGGGTCGATGCGGTAGCCGGAGGTGAGGAATCGCAGTGCGGCCGCGACGCGCTGCGGCGTGCGCGCGAGGCCCTCGCGCTGCGGGTCCTCGCCGATCTCGAGCAGGAGCTCGCGGACGAGTGATTCGACCTTGTGTTCGTTCATGTCCCGTCCTCCTGGCGCGTGCGTCGGGCGAAATTATCCCATGCCGACCGCGAACGGCACCGCACGGGTGCGATAATGCGATGAAATCGGCGGCGAGAGGAGGGCGAGCGATGGGCCAATGGATCGAACTGACTGCATCCGACGGGATCCGGCTGGCGGCGTATCGCGCCGATCCGGCAGGCCCGGACAAGCCGCGCGGAGGCTTGGTGGTCGTGCAGGAAATCTTCGGCGTGAATAGCCATATCCGCGCCGTCTGCGACGGGTTTGCAGCGGATGGCTACGTCACGATCGCGCCGGCGCTGTTCGACCGCTACGAGCGCAGCGTCGACATCGGCTATACGCCGGATGATATCGCGCGCGGTCGCGAGCTCAAGGCGCGGGCGAGCACCGATGCGGCGGTACGCGATGTCGAAGCGGCCCGCGACGCGGCGGCCTCCGCCGGCCGGGTCGGCATCGTCGGCTATTGCTGGGGTGGCTTCATCGTCTGGATGAGCGCGGCGCGCCTGCCCGGCTTCGCCTGTGCCATCGCGTACTACGGCGGCGGCATACTGGACCACGGCGACGAGCAACCCAAATGCCCGCTGATGGCGCATTTCGGCGAGCGCGATACAGTGATTCCGGTCGCCGGCGTGGAAAAGCTCGCCGCTGCGCACCCGGAGGCGCAAGTTTTCGTGTATGCCGCCGATCACGGCTTCAATTGCGATCAGCGCAAGAGCTACGACGCCGCGGCAGCCACGCTCGCCCGCGAGCGTACGCTCGAATTCCTGCGCCAAAACGTGGGCTGATTCGGCCGGTCGCCCGATCCTTTCGACGCCTCGCGGGACGCCGGGCGCAGGCCGATTTCATCGGGTATGAAACGCGCCGACTCGAACCGACATAGTTGACACAAGCAACTAAAAGGTTGACATTGTCATTGATTAGCCTCCGGGGACGTGACAATGGCGAAGCCCGACCTCGGTCTCGAGCAGCACATCGCGGCGGTGCGCCGATTCAATCGCTTTTATACCCAACGGATCGGCGTGCTCCGCGAGCATCTGCTCGACAGCCCGTTCCCGCTGACGGGCGTGCGTGTGCTCTATGAGCTCGCGCACTGGCCCGCGACGGGGGAACCGGCGACGGCCGCGGTGCTCGCCGCGCGGCTCGCGCTCGACGAAGGTTATTTGAGCCGCATTCTTCGCGGCTTCGAGCAGCGTCGACTCGTGCATAAGAAAGCCTCCGCGGAGGACGGAAGGCGCAAGTCGCTGGTCTTGTCGGAACGCGGCCGGCGGGCATTTGCGGCGCTCGACGCGCGCTCGCGCGCCGAGGTCGGCGCCATGCTCGGCAGGCTGCCCGCTACCGGGCAGCTCCGCGTGGTCGACGCGATGCGCACGATTGCGACTTTGCTCGGCGAGGCACCAGAGGGCGGACGCGGGCACCAACCGCCGTATCTCCTGCGGCAGCACCAGCCGGGCGACATCGGCTGGGTGATTCATCGCCACGGCGCGTTGTACGCGCAGGAATACGGCTACGACGAACGCTTCGAGGCGCTGGTCGCCGAGATCGCGGCCCGGTTCGTGCAGCGGTTCGACCCTTCGCGCGAGCGCTGCTGGATCGCGGAGCGCGGCGGCGAGATCGTCGGTTCGGTGTTTCTAGTGCGCAAGACGAAGACAGTGGCGAAGCTGCGGCTGCTGCTGGTCGAGCCCCACGCGCGTGGAATGGGAATCGGCAGGCGGCTCATCGACGAATGTGTGCGCTTCGCGCGTCGTGCCGGCTACCGTAAGCTCACGCTATGGACGCAGAGCGACCTCGACGCCGCTCGTCACCTTTATACGCAGGCGGGATTCCGGCGCGTGCACGAAGAGCGTCACGAGAGCTTCGGCAAGCATCTGGTCGCAGAGACCTGGGAGTTGCCGCTGCAGGTTCGTTAGGATGGCGAGCGGAGACTTCATGGATAATGGTCTGGATCCGGCGCCCTTGCGTCCCTCAAGTCCCTGCCGACTCGCATGGAAATTCGCGATGGTTTTACCGGTACCATTGGTAACACGCCGCTGATCCGTCTTGGCACGCTCTGCCGCGAGACCGGTTGTGAGATCCTGGGCAAAGCCGAGTTCCTGAACCCGGGGGGCTCGGTCAAGGATCGCGCGGCGCTTTACATCATCCGGGACGCGGAACAACGCGGCGCGCTCCAATCCGGCGGTACCGTGGTCGAAGGCACCGCGGGCAACACCGGCATCGGGCTCGCGCACATCTGCAGCGCCCGCGGTTACCGCTGCGTGATCATCATCCCGGAAACGCAATCTCAGGAAAAAATGGAGCTGCTGCGCGTTCTCGGCGCCGAGCTGCGCCCGGTCCCGGCCGTTCCATACCGCGATCCCAATAACTACGTCAAGCTTGCCGGCCGTGTGGCGGCCGAGACGCAGAATGCAATCTGGGCCAACCAGTTCGACAACGTGGTCAACCGGCAGGCGCACTACGAAACGACGGGACCGGAAATCTGGCATGACACAGGCGGTCGCATCGACGCCTTCGTATGCTCAACCGGCACCGGCGGCACCTTGGCCGGTGTCGCGCGCTACCTAAAGGAGCAGAAGCCCGCGGTGCGCATCGTGCTCGCCGATCCGATGGGCAGCGCCCTCTACAGCTACATCAAGACCGGCGAGCTCAAAGCGGAAGGCAGCTCGATCACCGAAGGCATCGGCTCGAGTCGCTTGACTGCCAATCTGGAGGGCACACCGATCGACGATGCGATGCAGATCCCCGACCAGGATTGCGTGGCCATGGTCTACCATTTGCTCCGCCGCGAAGGGCTGTTCGTCGGTGGTTCGACCGGCATCAACGTCTGCGCAGCGGTGCGTCTTGCCCGCGACCTGGGCCCCGGGCATACGATCGTCACGCTGCTGTGCGATCGCGGGTCGCTTTATCTCGGTCGCTTGTTCAACCCGGCGTTCCTCGCGAGCAAAGGACTGCGTGCCAGTTAGAGCCTGCAGAATTCCCACAACGAGCCGGCGAATACATCGCGTTAGATCATGGCGAGCCGCGGTGACTTGGGCGCAGTGGCGCAAAGCGCGTCGTCGAGCGGGTTACCCGGCTCGCGGCGGCCACTCAACCCACGAGTAGCGACGCGAGCCCGCAGCGAGGGACCCACGCGAAGCGCGGGATCGCGCGTGGCGAGTCGGATGCGCGGCCGACACGCGCCGTCAGCACTTGTCAGTACGGTCGAGGAGGCCGCCGCACACGAGCTACCCGCTTACGACGACTGCGCCCCAACGCGCCCGCGCCATCGCGGCTCACCGCTCTGCGCGCCGCGAGTGTGTTGCGCTTGGCATCGCACATCGCCGGAAGCGGCGAATGCCTGGCGGGCGCGCGTAGGCCGCGCCGGCCGTCGCGGGTGGCGCGGCAAGGGAGACGTTGGGTTCGCGACCGCAGCCGCGCCGGGTACCCGCAGGCCGGCGTTGGCGGCTCCCGCGCGCCCGACAGGCGTTCGCCGCTGAACACGACAACGCAATCGAACGCGATGCTTTCGCCTGCCTCAGGCCGCCGCCGCAGCGCCTGGTTTCCTGGCCGCTAGCTCGTCGAGCGCGGAGCTCACCGCACGATCGAACAGCGGCACCGGCTCTACGATCAGCCGCGTCGTGCCGTCGCGGAGCTGCCACGCCAGCTCTTCCGGCGATAGCGCCAGCGCGTGACCGCGCGAACGCGTCGTGAAGATGTACTTGGTGCGCATCGGGCTGACCCACGACAAGCGGGCATTGATCGTCTTGCCATCGTGATCGAAAGCGAGCCACGTGCCGACGACCATCTCCGCGACGAAATCGTGGACGTTCACGATCCTAGTCACCGTTGGAACGATGGCCGCGACGCTTTCGGCCGCTTGTTCGGAAGCGCCGGCCGCCGCCGCGGCGCGTTCGGCCGGCGGCCGGATCGCGGCGATGTGCAGCTTGTACACTGCTTCCAGAAACGGCTGCAGGCGATCTTCGCGCACCTGCACCGCGGCGCCGCCCGAACGCAAGCCGCGGATCAACGCGGGAACCATCTTGGCAAGGCGAGCCTTCTGCGCGTTGCGTTCCTTGGCGGTGATGCTCCAAAGCAGATCGTCGAGGATCTTCACGCCATCGCGCCAGGCATCGCTCTCGGCGCCCTCGCGTTGCCGCAGTTGCGTGAGGTAATCCGCCCAGATCGTCTCGGCGAAGCCGCGCACCTCGAACGGTACCGTGATGCCGGTCAGCTTGTCGCGGATCAGCGCCCGGACGTGCGTTCGGTCGGCCTCGCTTTCCTCGGCGACCAGCGCCGCGGCGACGTCGTGATCGAGCAGCGCGGCGGCCTTGCGCTGCTCGGCGTCGATGAATTCCTGCAACTTTGCGTCCGCGCCGTCGAAAACGGCGACGTCGACCTTGAAGTCGCGGCAAACCTCCTCGATCACTCCGGCCGCGACCAGCTCGAACCCTGCGCGGTAGCCTTCATCGCTCGTCGCGCCAATGGCAGCTCCCGCGAGATGATCGAGGAGCCTCCGCGCGGGGTGCTTCTTGTCGGAGAAGAACGTGCGGTCGAGCAGCGCTGCCTTGAGGATCGGTACCTGCAGCCGGCCGAACAGCCTGCGCAGCGACTCGGGAATCGACGGATCGCGGAAAATGTAGTCGAACAGAAGCGCGATCACGTCGATGGTGATCTTGTCCGTCGGATTGGTGACCCTGTCGGCGACGGCGGCACGGATCCACGGGATCCGGTTGAGCGGCACTACGATCGCTTCGCTGCCTCCTGGGCCCGCCGCTGCCGCGGTGTCGGCCGCTGCGACGATCCCCGGATCCAAAAGTTGCCAGCGGTCGAGTGCCGCGACGACCGCGGATAGCGATCCAAGCGCCAGCAACGGGTCGAGCTGCGGCAAGCCGAAGGCGTTCGTGGCTGCGGCAGCCGTGGCTTCAGGCGGCGCCGCACGTGCCAGCTCGGCGACATAGGGGTTCAGCGCGGCCGCAGGCGGCGCGGCTACGGCCGCGAGCGCGCCTATCCCGAAGGCGGACACGGGTGCTGCATTGGCCGTGCTAGCCGGAGACGCGGTGCTCGCCGGTGCAGCGCCAGCCGAAGAGGACGACGGCAGGGCTCCGGTGCCCGCTGAGGCGGCGGGTACCGCGAGATCGACCGCCAGCTCCGGCGGCGCGACCTCCTTGATCAGGCGCCCGAAGAGCGGCAGGAGCTCGCCGTCGTCAACGGGTCGCAATTCGCTCCGTGCGCGAAGCTCCGCCTTGATCTCCGGGAGCACGTGGCGATCTGCCAGCAGGCGATTCAAACGGATATAGGTCTTGGGGGCCGCCGGCGTGATATCCGCGAGCACACGCTCCATCAGCGGGCGCCACACGCGCGGATTCGGCAGCAGCGCGCGCGAGGTCATGCCGGTGGCGTCGAGAATGTAATCCGGCCCGAAGGGATTGTCGATCTCCCGCGTCAGGGTTTCGCCGAGCAGCACACCAACCCGCAGGTCGAGCGCGTCGAGCTCGCGCTTGGTCAGCCGATGCAGGAACTGCGTTGCGGTCACCAGCGCGGACTGTTTTTCGTGATCGAAGGCGTTGAGCACGCGCAACGACGCCAGCGACCGGTCGGCATCGGGACGCCGGCCGCTACGGCGATTGCCGGCAAGCCGTTTTTCGAACAGCTCCTGCAATGATTGTTCGAAGTGCTTGAGCCACTCGGGGCGCTTGCTGCGAAAATCCGC
>DASWDF010000137.1:0-19257 GCA_036395475.1 Casimicrobiaceae bacterium | reverse complement strand
GTTCTGGACTTGGGTCGCGTCAACTCGCGCTCGAGTGAGCGCATCGCGCAACGTCCGCTGCGGCAACGTCGAAACATCGACACTCGTGTCCTCCCACACATCGCCGCCGAGAGGCAAGCGTGTTTCTCCTCCGAGCAGCGTGCACGTCAACCGCGGCGCGATGACGATAGCGCAGTCTTCGCCGAGAGCTCGCGCATATGCGCATATATGATCGGCCTTGGCGCCCGCCGTGGGCAGCGGCGTGTAACCGCCGTCGCGGAAGAGCTCCGCACGCTCGCGCCGCAGTCCGAGCGCGCGCCAGATGACGTACTCTTTGATCCGGCCGTCGTCGATGTGTTGCAACAATTCGCCTGCGAGCGCTCCGAGCGCTTCTCCGCCGCCCGCTACGGCTGTTCGCATCGCGTCGAGCGCCTGCCGCCGCGGCGCGTAGTCGACGCTCCGCCGATTGTCCGGATCGACCAGGCTCAGCTGCCACAGCTCGCAGCCCTGGTAGATATCCGGCACACCGGGCGCGGTGAGCTTGAGCAGCGTCTGCGCCAGGCTATTGAGCATGCCGAACCACGCCACGCGCCGTTGGAACGGAATGAAGTCGGCTAGAAACCGTTCGTTGCCGGGTGGCGTCAGCAGCGCGCGTGCGAAATCGACGTAGGCCGCTTCGTAGTCTTCGTTCGGATTGATCCAGGAGCTCACCGCCTTCGCCTCGCGCACGACCTTGTTCAGATAGCGCTCGATGCGCTCGCGGAACTCGGTGACGATTTCCGGTTCCTGGGCGCGATAAGGCCACGCACCCACCAGCGTCTGGTAGAGCAGATATTCATCGTTGCCCGTCGGCGCTTCCAGCTCTTCCAGCTTGCGCTTGTGCGAGCGGTTGAGCCGACGCCAACGCGCGACGTGCAAGCGCCACTCCGCGGGCATTTCGGAAAGCACGTCGATCCGTGCGCGGACGTCCTCGGAGCGTTTGCTGTCGTGCGTCGACGTGGCGAGCATCGCGTGCGGCCAATGCGCAGCGCGGTGTGCGTTGGCGTGATGAAACGCGGAAATAGACACGCAGAATCGTCGCGGGTCGCCGCCGACCTCGTTCAGCGAGAGCAGCGGGTTGTACAGGTAGAACGCGGTATCTTCTACGCCCTTGGCCATTACCGGACCCGTGAACTGCTGGAACTTCAGCGCAAAGCGCACGATGTGCGCGCGCTCCGCTTCGGGCCGCTCCTGCGCGAGGTCGGTCGACAGCACCGCGCGTATGAAATCGAAGACGGTCGCCTCCGAGGCCGCAGCCTTCTTCTTCGCCACGCGTACCGCCCAGTCGATGAAACGCCGGTCTTCGGCTGACACCTGCGTCGACGTCACGTAAGTGCGGTACACGGGAAAGCACGCCACGACCTCGGTCAGCGCCGCACGCAGGCTGTAGTGCGTGAAGTCGCAGGTGGCGCGATTGGCTTGCGCGATCCGCGCCAGGAGGCTCGCCAGCGCGTTGAGCTCGGCCGCGAGGGCGATGTGCACGATGAGTTTCTTGGAGCGATAGACGATCTCGTCGAATTCCGGCCGCTCCCGCACGAAGGCAAGATAGCCGCGCGTGAGCTTCGCCTCGGCACCGGCGTCGACGAACAGCCCATTGACCAGATTGGCGAAGTCATAGCCGGTGGTGCCGGCGATCGGCCATGTCGGCGGAAGCTCCTCGAATGCGGCGAGAATCTTTTCGGCAACCATGTACAGCGGCAAGGCGCCCTCGGGCGGCGCAGCGTTGCCGGTCGCCGGGGTAAAAGCGGGCAGCCGCTCCGCGGCGGCGCGCTGCAGGCGCGAAAAATACTCGGCAGGATCGTAAAGCCCGTCGGGATGATCGACGCGCACGCCGTTCACATGGCCGCTCGCCACGAGCTCGAAGAGCAGGCGATGAGTGGCCTCGAAGACCGCCGGCTCTTCCACGCGCAGCGCCGCCAGCTCGTTGATGTCGAAGAAGCGGCGATAGTTGATGTCGTCGGCCGCCATCCGCCACGACGCGAGGCGAAAGACCTGCGCCGAGAGTAGCTTGTCCAGCGCATCGAAGCTCGCCGGAGCGCCCGGGCGACCGTTGAGCTGCTGCACCTGCTCTTCGATGCAACGTATGACTTCGGCCGAACGAGCGCAAAGGCCCGCGAGACGCTGCATGTGCAGCGGCGCATGCCGCTGCCGTTCCGCGACTCGCGACGGCGCGGTCTCGGTCGCCTTCGGCAATACCCCGAAAGCCACGGCGAGGCTGTCGAACTCGTCGGCCAGCGCCGCTTCCCCTTCAGCCAGGCGCGGGCGCAAGCGCTCCGCGGCGGGCGCGAGGATGCGCGGATACGTTTGCGGGTCGAGCGGAAAGCGATCGCCCCCGTAACGGATGCTGAGCTCGCCTTGCGCGGCGTCGAATGCCAGCGCGAGCTCGCCGCGCTCGAGCACCACGCCGTACGGCTCGCCCAGGACGGGCACCAAGAGCCTGCCGTGCAACTCGTCGCGCAGACGTTCCCAGTCGATGTCGAAGAAGCTCGCATGCGCCGCCGCACGGCCGTTCCGCAAGACGTCCTGCCACCAGGGGTTGTCGGCGCCGAGCACGGCGACGTGATTCGGAACGATGTCGAGCAGCTGTCCCATGCCGTGCTCGCGCAGCGCGGCGCAGAGCATGTCGAGCTCGGCTCGGCTGCCGATCTCGGGATTGAGCGCGTTGTGATCGACGATGTCGTAGCCGTGGAGGCTTCCCGGGGACGCTTTGAAATAGGGCGAGAGATAGACGTGGCTCACGCCTAGTTCCGCGAGATAAGGCACGAGCGCGGTGGCTCGAGCGAAGGTGAAGCCGCGATTGAGCTGCAGGCGATACGTGGCGCGCGGCACGTCGGGGCGAGCCATACGCTCGACTCACTGTGCGACGGCCTTCGCCGCGGTCGGGCGCCGTTCCGCGTGCAGCGTGTCGATCATCGCGCGCACGGCAGGATCCTGGGCCCAGTCTTCCAGATCGCGTACGAGCTTGCGGCGCCAGTTTGGAAGCTCATCGATGGTCCCGGGCAGATTGACCTGTTCGAGTTGTCCGAACACGTCCTCCATCGCGACCAGCAGGATTTTGGCGGGTGAGCGCGCGAGATAGCGCTGCAGCGCGAGCCCGAGCTCGGGCGACCACTCGCCGCGCGTGGCGTGATACGGATCGATCCCGGCGGGCAGCAGCGCTTCGCGCTGCAGCGCATGCAGGAGGCGCCTGCGCTGCCCGGTGCGCTCGACGTTCTGCGCGTATCGCTGCTCGGGCAGCGGGAACGGCGAGAGCGCCTCGCGTGCGTCGAGGTCCGCGCCAACCCAGAAGCCCTTGAGCGTGGCGAGATCGTGCGTCCCGACCGAGACGACGGCATCGCGCGGATACGCCGCGGACGCGACGAACTCGCCGTCCGCGTCGTGAGCAAAATACAGCGGCCGCGACGAGAGCACGCCGACGCTCTGAAGGCCCGCGCGGACTTCGTCCGGCACCGTGCCCAGGTCCTCGCCGATCACCATGCAGCGGTTGCGCTGGCTCTCGAGCGCGAGGATCCCGAGGAGATCGTCGAACGGGTAGCGCACATATGCGCCCGCGTCGCCTCCCGCGCCGGCCGGCACCCAGTACAGGCGCAGCAGCCCCATCACGTGGTCGATGCGCAACGCGCCCGCCGCTCGCATGTTCCGCCGCAGCGTAGCGATGAAGGATGCATAGGCAGCGTCGCGCAAACGCTCCGGAATCGGCGGCGGCAATCCCCAATTCTGTCCCGCCGCGTTGTAGGGATCGGGCGGCGCGCCGACGCTGGCTCCCGCTGCGTAGAGCGATGGATCCGACCAGCTCTCCGAGCCTCCAGGGTTGATCCCGACGGCGAGGTCCTGCAACAGCCCCACGCCAAGGCCAAGCGCGGCTGCGGCCTCGCCCGTGGCGTCGAGCTGCGTGTCGAACTGCCATTGCAGGTAGGCATGGAACTCGACGCGCTCGACGTGCGCCGCGGCGAAGGCCGCCACTGCAGGTCCGTTGACGTCCCGCAACGCAACCGGCCATCTGCGCCAATCGCCCGCCGCCGCGATGCCGTCGGCGTGCATCTTCTCCGCGATCGCCTCGAACAACGCATGTCGACGCAACGCCTCGCCGCCGCTTGCGAGGTACGCCGCGAACGCGCGGTCACGCGCGTCACCGTGGCCCCGGTGCCGTTCGCGGAAGCAGCGATAGAGCAGCTCCATGACTTCCCGTTTTGCGGCGAAGCTGACGCGGTATCCGACGAGCTCGCCCTCGCGCAGCCAGCGAAGCTTTTCCTGGAAGCCCGCGTTCGCCACTGCGCGGCGCGCGGCCTCGCAGTGCTCGAACTCGGGCACGAGCTCGACGTCGATGTAGATCGGGTTGCCGAACAGCCGGCTCGACGGGTTGTAGGGGCTCGCGTGCTGCGGCGCGACCGAAGAGAGGACGTGAAGAGGATTGAGACCGACGATGCCGGCGCCGGCAGCGGCCGCGAATTCGGTGACACGCTTGAGATCGGTGAGATCGCCGATGCCCCAGTTGCGCCGCGAGCGGATCGAATAGAGTTGCACGCTCGGGCCCCAGACGCGACCGTCGTCCGCGAGCGCCGGCGGCTCGTAGCAGCGCGACGGCGCGACGATGAGCGTCATCGCCCCGCGTTCGGCATCGTCACTGCCTTGCAGCTCGAAGCGGTGATACCCCTCCCCCAGCGTCGCACTGGTAACGGGAAGCGTGAGCCGATAGCGCGTGAAGCTCGCGCCTGCGATCGCTCGCGCCTCGATCTGCTGTAGAGACGTCGGCACCACGCTGCCGCGCCAGCTCTCGCCGCGCTCCGCCGTGAGCAGCCAGGGGAGCGACCCCGCGGCGAGCGAAGCCGGGACAGTGAGCTCGAACGACAGCGGCGCATCGTCGGCACGGAACACCGCGACCGGTGCGAGCAGGCGCTGCCAGGTTCGCGCCTCGTGCGTGGCCAGCGCGGCGATTGCGTCGGCGTCGGTCGCAACACGAATACCCATCGCGGCGAGCAGAGCCCGCTGCGTCTCCTCGGACGTCACATGGCGCTCGTGACGAACGTCGAGATACTCCGGAAGAATGCCGGCGAATGCAGCCAGCCGGCCGAGGGCGCCCTCTGCACCGGCGGCGCCGTCGTTCATGCCGCGTCCCGTAAATACCACCGCGCCGACCAGGGTTCGAGCCTGGCGTTTGTTGCCTGCGTTCCCTCGCCCGGCACCGCATGGAGCAGACGGCCGCGGGCCGAAGGCGGAGCCGCCACTGTGTCCTCGCCCAGATTCGCAACGAGCGTCAGCCGCACGCCGTTGTCGCAGGACCACGCGACCGTGAATGCTGTGTCCGCAAACAAGTCGGCTTGTGCCGCTCCGCCCGGAAGCTGCGGCAAAAGCGGCATGACAACCCGGCTCCGGATCGCCAGCAGCTCGCGGTGATAATCGAGCCAGGCGGCGTGCGCGACCTCATCGATCTCGGTCCAATCGAGCCGCGAGCGCTCGAAGCTGGCGACATCGTTCGGATCGGGAATCTTGTCGCGCTCGGCGGGGCTCGCAAAGCGTGCGAAGCGAGCGAATTCCGCCCGGCGCCCGCGCACGACCGCGGCAGCAAGCTCGGGCTCGAAATCGCAGAAGAACTGGAACGGCGAACCGGCGGCGAACTCCTGTCCCATGAACAGCAGCGGCGGCGGCGGCGCCAGGAGGAGGATGGCAGTGAGGCAGCGCAGCACCCGCTCGGGTGCGAACGCCGTCACCCGCCCACCGAAAGCTCGATTGCCCACCTGATCGTGGTTCTGCAGAAAGCTCACGAACGCGGTCGGCGGCAGAGACGCGCTCGGTTCGCCGCGGCGGCGACCGTCGCGGAACTTCGACGCCTCGCCCTGATAATCGAAACCGTCGGTGAGACAGCGGACGAGGTGCGCCACCGGCCGCGGCACGTAGTCGGCGTAATAGCCGTCGGACTCGCCCGTCGCGACGACGTGCAGCGCGTGATGGATGTCGTCGTTCCATTGCGCTCTAAACCCCGACGCCTCCCGGGGACGCAGGTAGCGAACCGCGTTGTCGTCGTTTTCGAGCACCAGATGCACCGGACGCTCGCGACCCGGCCCGATGTGTGCCGCCGCGGCGATCTCTTCCAGGATGTGCGGCCGCGAATTGTCGCGAATTGCGTTGACCGCGTCATAGCGCAGACCGTCGAAGCGGTATTCCTCGAGCCAGTAGAGCGTATTGTGGACGAAGAAGTCGCGCACCTGGCGGCTCCCCTCGCCGTCGAAGTTGATCGCCCGTCCCCACAAGGTCTTGTAGCGGTCGCTGAAAAAGGCCGGCGCGTACGCGTGCAGAAAGTTGCCCTCGGGTCCGAAATGGTTGTACACGACGTCGAGAAATATCATCAGACCGTGCCGGTGCGCGGCCTGCACCAGATACTTCAGATCGTCGGGCGTGCCATAGGTTGCATCGGGCGCGAACGGCAATACGCCATCGTAGCCCCAGTTGCGGGTCCCCGGAAAATCCGCAATCGGCATCAGCTCGACCGCCGTCACGCCGAGTGCCGCCAGATACGGTATGCGCTCGATGGCGGACAGAAAGCGCCCCGCCGGCGTGAACGTGCCGACATGCAGCTCGTAGATCACGGCTTCGTGCCACGGCCGGCCCGACCATCCCGCATCGTCCCACGCAAACGCACGCGGGTCGATCACCTCGCTCGCGCCCCGCACGTCGTCGGGATTGGCGCGCGACGCCGGATCGGGCACTTCGATGCGGTCGTCGATGCGAAACCGATACCGGCTTCCGGCATTCGCCTCGCCCGTGATGAGCTCGTGGAAGCCGTCTTCGCCGCGTTGCATCGGCAGCGCCTCGCGCGCCGCGCGATCCTGCGGCGCGCAGAGAACGAGCTCCACCTGCGTTGCGGCGGGAGCCCACAATCGAAAGCGCACGCGGCCGTCGGCGCGAACTTCGGCGCCAAACGGCATCGCGTGCGCATGCCTCACGCGGGTCTCCGGAACTGCATCAGCAGCGCGACCGATCGCCCTTGCAAAGGGTAGACCTCGCCGCCGCCGAAGCCCTCCGGAGCGAGCGCCGAATCCTGATGCGTGTCCAGCAACGCGTGCCACTGCGCGCTGTCGAAGGCGGGCAGCGTGAACGGGATCGCTTCGTGATGCGCATTCATGAGGACCAGCAGATCGTCGTCGATCAGCGGCCGACCGCGCTCGTCCTGCTCGTCGATCGCGCGCCCCGCCAGATAGACGCCGAGGCAGCGGACGAACGATTGGCCCCATTCCGCGTCCGACATCTCATGGCCGTCGGGATTGAGCCAGACGATATCCTTGATCTCCGGACCGATGATCCGCCGGCCCTGGAAAAAGCTGCGCCGGTGGAGCAGCGGGTGCCGCCGGCGGATTTGCACCAGGCGTTGCACGAAAGTGATCAATTCCTCGTTCTTGTCGCGCAGGCTCCAGTCGATCCAGCTCAACTCGCTGTCCTGGCAGTACGCGTTGTTGTTGCCGCGCTGCGTGCGCCCCAGCTCGTCGCCGGCGAGGAGCATCGGCACGCCTTGAGACAGGAACAGCGTCGCGAGGAGATTGCGCTTTTGCCGCGCACGCAGCGCGAGCACGTCGGGATCGTCGGTCGGCCCCTCGACGCCGCAGTTCCAGCTGCGGTTGTGCGGTTCGCCGTCCTCGTTGTTTTCGCCGTTCGCTTCATTGTGCTTTTCGTTGTAGCTCACCAGGTCCTCGAGCGTGAACCCGTCGTGCGCGGTGACGAAGTTGATGCTCGCGTAGGGACGGCGCCCGTTCCGGGCGTACAGGTCGCTCGAGCCGGTGATCCGGTACGCGAGCTCGCCGATCAGCCCGCCCTCGCCTTTCCAGACCGAGCGCACGACGTCGCGGTACTTGCCGTTCCACTCGGTCCAGCGCACCGGGAAGTTGCCGACCTGATAACCGCCCTCGCCGAGATCCCAGGGCTCTGCGATCAGTTTCACCTGCGACAGCACCGGGTCCTGGTGAATGACGTCGAAGAATGCCCCGAGACGATTCACCTCGTGCAGCTCGCGCGCCAGCGCTGCCGCGAGGTCGAAGCGAAAACCGTCGACGTGCATGTCCAGCACCCAGTAACGCAGGCTGTCCATGATGAGCTGCAGCACGCGAGGATGCATCATGTTGAGCGTGTTGCCGGTGCCCGTGAAATCCATGTACTCGCGCGGGTTGTCGGGCACGAGGCGATAATAGGCCGCGTTGTCGATGCCCCGGAACGAGAGCGTCGGGCCGAGGCGCCCGCCCTCGGCGGTATGGTTGTAAACGACGTCGAGTATCACTTCGATGCCCGCCGAATGCAGCGTTTTCACCACGGTCTTGAATTCGGACAGCGTGCCGTTGGCGGAATAGCGCGCGTCGGGCGCGAAGAAGCCGATCGTGTTGTAGCCCCAGTAATTGGACAGTCCCTTTTGTACGAGATGATGATCGTCGACGAAGGCGTGGATCGGCATCAGCTCGACCGCCGTGACGCCGAGCCGCCGCAGGTGTTCGAGCACGGGTGGCGTGGCGAGCGCCGCATACTTGCCGCGTAGCTGCGGCGGTACGTCGGGATGGTTGATGGTGAAGCCTTTGACGTGCAGCTCGTAGATGACGGTCTCGTTCCAGGGCCTGTTGGGCCGCCGGTCGTCGCCCCAGGTGAATGCCGGGTCGACCACCTGGCACTTGGGCATGCCGAACGCGCTGTCGCGGTCGTCGGCGGCGAGATCCTCGCGCCTGCCGCCGACGCGATAACCGAAATGCGCGTCGCTCCAGCGCAGGGTGCCTGCGATCGAACGGGCGTACGGATCGAGCAGCAGCTTTTTCGCATTGAAGCGCATGCCGGCTTGCGGATCGTACGGCCCGTGAACGCGATAGCCATAGAGCAGCCCCGGTCGCGCGTCGGGGAGGTAACAATGCCAGACCTGATCGGTCTGCTCGCGCAGCGCAATGCATTCGAGCTGGCGCCGCCCCTTGGGATCGAACAGGCAGAGCTCAACGTGCTCCGCGTGCTCGGAGAAAAGCCCGAAATTGACGCCCTCGCCGTCCCACGTGGCGCCGAGCGGATACGGCCTGCCCGGCCAGACCGCCATGAGCGGCTTCATCGCAACTGGGCTGGTCACATCGCTCACGCTTCACCGGCTCCTTGGTCGCGCGTCGTTACGTGCCGTGTGCCACAGGTCGTCAGAGCACGGACTTCGTCTGACCGCGTGCTCCCGACTTCTCCTCGACGCTGTGGCGTGACCAACGCTCGATGAGTTCGGCGGCGCGCTTCTGGCCGCCGAGGCCAAACGCCAGCGCGAGGCCGAGGGCGATCCCCGCGACGATGATCAGGAACGCCTGGCGGATGATGTCGCCCAGGCCCATCTGATCGAGCGCGATCATGATCACGAAGACAACGATCGCGTACAGCGCGAGCCGGCCGACCAGCCCCGCTTCGCCGACGCCGATGTTGCGCAGATACGTCGTCAGAGCCGCGCCGACGAAGCGCGCGAAATATACGCCAAAGACCAGGATCACGACGGCGACCATCACCTTGGGCACGAACAGCACGATTCGGCCGATGAGGTCGGTAACGTACGCGAGATCGAGGCTGTTGGAGGCAATCATCAGCGCGGCCAGGATCACCAGCCAGTAGGACAAGCTGCCGAGCACGCGGACCGTGTCGATATCGGCACCACCTTGTTTCAGGAAGTGATCGATCCCCGCTTTCTCGGTGACGACGTTGAAGTTGATCGCGCGCAAAGCCCTGATGATCGCAAAGCGTACCGTCTTTGCGATGAGCCAGCCGGCGATGAGAATGACGATCGCGAGCAGTAACCTGGGCAGGAAAACCCCGATCTGGTGCAGCGACTCCCTGATCGACTCGAGCAGCATGTTGACATCCATCGCGGTTCTCCTCTTGAAGGCGGCACGAACTATCGGCGCCTTTCGCTTGCGTGCGGCTTGGGTCGCCGAGATTCAGCGGTCGCTCTCGAGCGTACCGAGCAGACCGGTGAGCGGAATGCGCACCCAATCCGGGCGATTGTCGACTTCGTATTTGAGCTCATACACGGCCTTTTCGAGCACGAAAAGCTCGAGCAAGCCGTTCATTTCCGCGCGCGCCGAACCCAGCCGGCTGCCGCGCGCAACCTCGTCGTAACCGTCGAGGAACGCCCCTACCGCCTGCGCTTGCCACTGCCGGCCAGCAAGTTCGACCGCGGAGCGCGCGTCTGGGCGTTCGGCGATGTATTTGAACAACGCCGAGTGCATCGCATAGTCGAACGACCGCAGCATTCCAGCGACATCCTTGAGGGGCGAGTGCTTCTGCGCCCTCTCCTCCATCGTGCGCGAGGGCTCGCCCTCGAAGTCGGTGATAACGAAATCGTTCTGCACGAGCAGCACCTGTCCGAGATGATAGTCCCCATGCAGGCGGGTCTTGCTGCCTTCGCCGCGGTCGTTCGCGTGGCCTGCGATCCGCGCGAGCAGCCGGTCACGCTGCGCAAGCAGGCGATCGGCATCGGCGCGCCCGAACTCCGGAAGCGCATCGCGCCGCCGCTCCAAGCGGTCGAGCGCCCGTATCGCCTCCTCGCGCACGCGTTCGGTCCAGGCGGCGACCTCCGGCGCCGCCAGCGGTACCGGGTCGAACGCCGGATCCCCGGTGCTTTGCGCGAACGCCGCGTGCAGCTCCGCCGTGCGCATGCCAAGGGTGCGCACAAGCGCGGTGTAGCCGCCATGAACTTCCGCTCCGGTCGCCGTTGTCGCCTCGCGCGAAATGTCCTCGAAGAATCGGTCCAGATAGTTGAGCGTGTAGTCCCAACCGCTGCCCTGGTTGTACACATACTTCTGAACCAGCGCGAGCGTCGCGGTGCGGCCGTCCTCCGCGACGTACTCGACGCTGCCTGCCACCGGCACGCAGTGGGCGAACTGAACGACATCGGTGAGATAGCGGCCGATCTCGACCTCGGGATTCACCCCTGCCTGCAGGCGCCGGTAGCCCTTGAGGAACACCCGGTCGCCGAGCGAGACGATCGTGTTGCTGCTTTGCGCGCTCGGCATCGTCGCCGGCAACGCCGCAAGATCGGGTCCGACCACCTGTGCGAACGCGCTCGTCGGCTTGAAGTGCAGACTGCCCCGTTCCGACTTGATCTGCACCCCCTCGCCGACCGCGGTGACCAGCGCGCGCACGAAGGTCTCGTCGCCGAACGCATCGGCCAGCACGCCCACCTGTGACTGTTGGCGCGCTTTGGCGATCGTGAAACTGCCCAGAGCGTTCACCAAGCCCTCGTCGACGTCTTCCCAGGCGAGGGTGAGCGGCAGGAAATAGGTCTGCGTTTCCTCACTCGTGCCTTGCGCACGTGCCAGCGCGACCAGCCAGCTTCGGTCTCCCGGCTTCCACTCGACATGATCGGCGATCTCGACGCGCCGCACCGGCTCGCTTTTCGCGGCATACCAGCGGCGCCCGGCGATGAACTCCGGCAGCACCTCGCCTTCGAGCTGCTCGCGAACCTTTTCGGACAAGGTGATGCGCCACGGCACGACGCGGTCGCGGAACAGGCTCGCCCAACCGTCGAACAGAACCAGTACGGGAAGCTCCTCTCGCGGCAATAGCTCCTCGCGCCAGGCGGGCGCATTCTCGGCGGCCGCCAGGCGAAACCACAGGAACCCGTGTCCGGAGAGCGTCAGGAGATAGGGCAGCTCTCCGATCGGCGGGAATGCCGTCCGGCCGATCAGCTCGATCGGAACACGTCCCTTGTATTTGGCGAGATCGAGCTCTACCGGTTGTGCCGAGCGCGCGAGGTTGGCGACGCACAGGACGATCTCGTCGCCGTATTCGCGCAGATAGGCGAGGATCTTGCGATTGGCGGGACGCAGGAACCTGAGCGTGCCCCGCCCGAACGCCTGAAAACCCTTGCGCACCGCGAGGATACGTCGCATCCAGTTGAGCAGCGACCAAGGCGCGCGCGCCTGCGCCTCGACGTTCACCACTTCGTAGCCGTAGATCGCATCCATGATCGGCTGGAGATACAGCCGCTGCGGATCCGCGCGCGAGAAGCCCGCGTTGCGCTCGGGGCGCCACTGCATCGGTGTGCGGACGCCGTCGCGGTCGCCGAGGTAGATGTTGTCGCCCATGCCGATCTCGTCGCCATAGTAGAGAATCGGGGACCCCGGCATGGACAACAGCAGGCTGGTCATGAGCTTGATGCGCCCCACGTCGTTCTCGAGCAACGGAGCGAGCCGGCGCCGGATACCCAGATTGATGCGCGCGCGCTTGTCGGCCGCGTACATGTTGTACATGTAGTCGCGTTCCTTGCTCGTCACCATCTCGAGCGTCAGCTCGTCGTGGTTGCGCAGAAAGATCGCCCACTGGCAGGTTTCCGGGATGTCCGGTGTCTGGTTCATGATCTCCGTGATCGGGTGCCGCTCCTCCAGCGCTATAGCCATGTACATCCGCGGCATCAACGGGAAGTGGTAGGCCATGTGGCACTCGTCGCCCTCGCCGAAATACTCGCGTACGTCCTCGGGCCACTGGTTCGCCTCGGCCAGCAGCAGCACGTCGGGATAATGCGCATCGACGAGCGCACGCAGCTTCTTGAGCACCGCGTGCGTCTCCGGCAAGTTCTCGTTCTTGGTGCCCTCGCGCTCGCACAGGTACGGAATCGCGTCGAGCCGGAACCCGTCGACGCCGATATCGAGCCAGTAGCGCATGACGCGGTAGATCGCCTTCAGCACCTGTGGGTTGTCGAAGTTCAAGTCCGGTTGGTGGCTGAAGAAGCGGTGCCAGTAGTAGGCGTTCGCGACCTCGTCCCACGTCCAATTCGATTTCTCCGTGTCGGTGAAAATGACGCGCGTGCCTTTGTATTTGTCGGGAGTGTCGCTCCACACGTAGTAGTCACGCTTTTTCGAGCCGTGCGGCGCGCGGCGCGCCGCCTGGAACCACGGGTGCTGATCCGAGGTGTGGTTGACGATCAACTCGGTGATGACGCGCAACCCGCGCCGGTGCGCCTCGCCCACGAAACGCTGGAAGTCGCTGCGGGTTCCATACAACGGGTTGACGTTGTGGTAATCGGCCACGTCGTACCCGTCGTCGCGCAGCGGCGACGGGTAGAACGGCAGCAACCAGATAGCGTTGACGCCGAGGTCCTTGATGTAGTCCAGTTTCTCGGTCAGGCCGTGGAAGTCACCGATCCCGTCGTCATTGGAGTCGAAGAACGCCTTGATGTGCAGCTGATAGACGACCGCATCCTTGTACCAGAGCGGATCCTGCTCCCGCTCAGCCTCGCTGCTAGTCGACACTAGCTTGGTCGCAAGCTGGTCCATGCCGCAATATGCTCAGGCGAAATAGTCGAAATCCCGCTCGGTGTGCGCGTGCCGGCGCAGGCGCAACAGATGCACCGGACAGATTTGCGGATTGAGCTCGACGTAGTTGCGCGGCCCGCGCCAGAGGTAACGCGCGTCGGAGAGCAGATCGTGCGCCTGGAAGACCTCGCCGGCATCGATACCCAGTTCGGCCAGATTGAGGTCCACCCAGCCCGATTGCGTATGATGCGGGTCGAGATTGACAACCATCAGCATCGAGCCCGCGCGATCGGCCGTGGTCTTGCTGTAGCAGATGAGCTGCTCGTTGTCGACCGCGTGAAAGCGCAGGTTCCAGTCGAACTGCAGCGCCGCGTTCGCGTGCCGCGCCGCATTCACCCGCGCGATGAAATCGCGAAGGCCGTCGGGCCGGTCCAGGTCTCGATGGCGGATCTCGTATTTCTCGGAATCGAGATACTCTTCGCTGTGCGGCTCGCGCGGACGATTCTCGCACAGCTCGAACGCCGGTCCGTAGATGCCGTAATTCGCGCACAGCGTCGCCGCGAGCACGAGCCGGGCCATGAACGCGGGCCGCCCGCCGAACTGCATGTATTCGGTCAGGATGTCCGGCGTGTTCGGCCAGGCATTGGGTCGGAAATACTCCCGCTCTTCCGTCGCGGTCAGCTCGGTGAAGTAGTCGATCAACTCGGCCTTGGTATTGCGCCACGCGAAGTACGTGTACGACTGGCTGAAGCCGAGCTTCGCCAGGCGATGCATTACGCGCGGCCGCGTGAACGCTTCGGACAGGAAAATCACTTCGGGGTGGTCGCGCTTGATTTCGCCGATCAGCCATTCCCAAAGGGCGAACGGCTTGGTGTGCGGATTGTCGACGCGGAAGACGCGCACTCCCTGCGCAATCCAGTAGTCGAAGATGCTCTTGATCTCTTCCCACAACGCGGTTGCATTCGGCGTCGCGAAATTGAACGGATAGATATCCTCGTATTTCTTGGGCGGATTTTCCGCGTATTGAATGCTCCCGTCGGCGCGCCGCCGGAACCATTCCGGATGCTCCTTGACGTAGGGATGGTCGGGCGCGCATTGCAGCGCGATGTCGAGCGCGATGTCGATCCCGAGCTTCCGTGCCGCGACCACGAGCCGCCGGAAATCGTCCAGCGTTCCGAGCGCCGGATGAATCGCCTTGTGCCCGCCCTCCTCGGCGCCGATCGCCCAGGGGCTGCCCGGATCGTCGGCGGCCGGGACAAGCGCGTTATTGCGGCCCTTGCGCTTGACGCGCCCGATCGGATGGATCGGCGGAAAATACAGAACGTCGAAGCCCAGCGCGGCGATGCGCGGCAGCAGGGCTTCGCAATCGGCGAACGTGCCGTGCCCGCTCCCCGGCGGACCGCACGAGCGCGGAAACATCTCGTACCAGCTCGAAAAGCGCGCGCGTTCCGGCTCGACGGTGACCGAGAGCGGCGGTTCGAGCGTCGTCGCCGCGCGACGATCCGCATTCGCCTGCATCAGCAGCGCGAGCTCGTCGCCGAGCGCCAGCTCGCGGCGGATGGAAAGCTTGCTGTTGGCCGCGAGCGTCCGCGCGATCTCGCGCAGGCGCTTCCCCGCATTTGCGGGGGCGCGCTTCGCGGCGTCCTGCGCGAGCGCCGCCCCGGTCAGCAGCGCCAGCGCAATATCGGCTTCGTCCGCGGTACTGCGCCGCACGAAGTCGTGGCGCCAGGACAGAAACGCATCTACCCACGCCGTGACCTGATATTCGTAGCGGCCGAGCTCGGTCACGATGAACCCGGCGCGCCAGTGATCGTTGCCGAGAGCCGTCATCGCCGTCTCGAACCAATCGCTCGCGCCGGCGCGACGATGGCGAAGCAGGCAACGCAATTGGTCATGTCCGTCGGCAAATACGTCGGCTTCGACCACCACCGTCTCGCCCGGCGTACGTTTGATCGCGAACCGCCTCTGATCGACCTGCGGCTTCACGCTTTCGATGATGACCGGCCGCAGGCCGTTATCGACTTCGAGCGCGCGGGCTGTGACGTATTGAGCCTGTACGCGAGCCATCAGCCGCCCTTGAAGACCACGACGCCCAGCGCCGGCAGCGTGGCATTGATCGAGTGAAAGCGCCCCGCCGCTCCCATCGGCGCGGCGTCGATACCGCCCAGGTTGCCCTGCCCGCTCCCGCCGTAGCAGATCGCGTCGCTGTTGAGAAGCTCGCGCCAAAAGCCGCCCCCAGGGATCCCGACGCGATAATTGTGGCGCGGCACCGGCGTGAAATTGCACACGACGAGGATTGTCCCGCCATCGCCCCCACGCCGCAGGAAGGAGAGCACGCTGTGCGCCGCGTCGCCGCTGTCGATCCACTCGAAGCCTTCCGCGCGACAATCGGCGGCGTGCAGGGCGGGCTCGGCGCGATACAGCCGATTGAGATCGCGTACCCATTGTTGCAAGCGCTGATGCGGCTCGAGCGCGAGCAGATGCCAGTCCAGGCTCTGGTCGTGGTTCCATTCGCGCCATTGCCCGAACTCGCTACCCATGAACAGCAACTTCTTGCCCGGATGCAGCCACATGTAGCCCAGGAGCAGGCGCAGGTTGGCGAACCGTTGCCAGTCGTCGCCTGGCATTTTGGACAGCAGCGAGCGCTTGCCGTAGACGACTTCGTCGTGCGAGAGCGGCAGCACGAAGTTTTCGCTGAAAGCATACCAGATGCTGAATGTGATCTCGTTCTGATGATGGCCGCGGTACAGCGGATCTCGCGTCATGTAGGCCAGCGTGTCGTGCATCCAGCCCATGTTCCACTTGAGGCCGAAGCCCAGGCCGCCGACGTATGCGGGCCGCGAAACCATCGGCCACGCCGTCGACTCCTCGGCGATCGTCTGCACGTCGGGGTAATCGCGGTAGATCGATTCGTTCAAGTGCCGCAGGAATTCGATCGCTTCGAGGTTTTCGCGGCCCCCGTACCGGTTCGGCACCCAGTCGCCGCCCTGCCGTGCGTAGTCCAGGTAGAGCATCGACGCCACAGCATCGACGCGCAGGCCGTCGACGTGATATTTGTCGAGCCAGAACCGGGCGCTGCTTGCGAGCACCGCCCGGACTTCGCTGCGGCCGTAGTTGAAGATGTAGCTGCTCCAATCGGGGTGATAGCCCTGCCGCGGATCGGCGTGCTCGTAAAGATGCGTCCCGTCGAAATACGCCAGCCCGTGCTCGTCGCCCGGGAAATGCGACGGAACCCAGTCGAGAATGACGCCGATGCCGTTGCGATGCAGCTGGTCGACGAGAAACATGAAATCCTGCGGCGTGCCATAGCGCGCCGTCGGCGCGAAGTAGCCCGTCGTCTGATACCCCCACGAACCATAGAACGGATGCTCCGTCAGCGGCAGGAATTCGACGTGCGTGAATCCCAGATCGGCGACATACGCGGGAAGCTCTTGGGCAAGCTCGCGATAGGTCAGAAACACGCTGCCGTCGCGGCGCCGCCACGAGCCGAGATGCATTTCGTAGATCGACAGCGGTGCGGTCAATGCATTGCGCGCGGTGCGCGCCGCCATCCATTCTCCATCATCCCACGCGTAGCCCAAGTCCCATACGCGCGACGCCGTCTGCGGCGGCGATTCCCACGCGAATGCAAACGGATCGCCTTTGTCCGCGCGGTAATCGCGATAACGCGAGGCCACGTGGTACTTGTAGCGCGCTCCGGGGCCGACCCCGGCAATGAAGCCTTCCCAGATGCCCGAACCGTCGGGCCGGCTTATCAGTGCATGGCGTGTGCGCTCCCAGCCGTTGAAGTCGCCGATGACCGACACTGCTTCGGCATTCGGGGCCCACACCGCAAAGGCAGTGCCGCCGGCGGCGCAGTGAGCCCCGAGCTTCTCGTAGAGGCGCGTGTGCGTGCCTTCCCGGAAAAGGTAGATGTCGTGATCGGTGAGCGCAGCACCCGCGGCGAGCTCGCGCACCGGCCTCGGGACTGCGGTGTCAGCCACGGGTCACCTCGGCCCCGAACGCAGCGCGGCACGATCGCGAGGGCCCAGGGACAGCCATGCGAAAATGCTGCCTTCGCGCGTTGCGGGAGCCTTCGAGCGCGACATGCCAGTTCTCCCGCGTGCGTAGCAGACTTTGTTGTAAGAAATACAAAGCCACGCCTGCGCACAACGGCTCGACTCTTTGCAAATCTTGGCGATGAAATCGACGCATTATCGCATCACCCCTCTCGATCCGCATGCCCACCTCTTCGAGGTTGCATGTACCGTGCCCGACCCGGATCCCGCAGGCCAGGCGTTCCGGTTGCCAGCCTGGACTCCCGGCAGTTATCTGATCCGCGAATTCGCACGCCATTTTGTGGACGTACGAGCCGAATGCGCCGGCGTCCCGGTCGCCGCTCGCAAGACGTCCAAGGATGTTTGGCAAGTGGCCCCTTGCATCGGTTCGGTCTCCTTGATCGCCGCGGTCTACGCTTTTGATCTGTCGGTGCGCGCCGCGTATCTGGACCAGACCCGCGGCTATTTTAACGGACCATCGGTGTTCGTCTGGCCCGTCGGGCACGGGGATCGGCGCTGCGACGTCGAGATTGTCGCTCCGACGAGCGACGCGTGCCACAACTGGCGCGTGGCGACCAGCTTGCCGCGAAGCGGCGCGGAGCCGTACGGCTTTGGCCGTTATGCCGCCGCGAACTACGACGAGCTGATCGATCATCCGGTCGAGATGGGGAGCTTCATGCTCGCGCATTTCGAGGCCGGCGGCGCACGCCATGACATCGCCGTCAGCGGGCGGCATCGGGGCGATCTCGAGCGACTCGCCCGCGACTTCGCGCGCCTTGCGCAGAGCCAGATCGATCTGTTCGGCGGCGCGCCCGCCAGCCGGGCGCCATTCGAGTATTACCTGTTCCAGGTGCTCGCGCTCGAGGACGGCCGCGGCGGACTCGAGCATCGCGCGAGCACGAGCCTTGTCTGCAAGCGTGACGAACTGCCCCAGCCCGGCGCGCGCGGCGTCAGCGACGAATATCGCGAACTGCTCGGGCTCGCCAGCCACGAATATTTCCATACCTGGAACGTCAAGCGCATCAAGCCCAGGGCGTTCGTACCTTACGACCTGACGCGCGAGAGCTACACCGCGCAACTCTGGGCCTTCGAGGGGATCACTTCCTATTACGACGATCTAACGCTCCTGCGCTGCGGCCTGATCGGGTGACCGATTACCTGGAGCTCGTCGGCCGCAACATCACGACGCTGCTTCGCACGCCCGGCCGAGCGCGGCAAAGCGTCGCGGAGTCGAGCTTCGACGCCTGGATCAAGTACTACCGCAGGGACGAGAACGCACCCAACGCCCTCGTGAGCTATTGCGTCAAAGGCTCGCTGATCGCGCTGGCGCTCGATCTCACGCTGCGGCTTTGGAGCGCGGTCACGCTCGACGACGTGATGCGAGCGCTTTGGCGGCGCCACGGACAGGCAGGCATGGGCGTTCCCGAGGGTGGCGTCGAAGCGATCGCTGCTGAGCTGTCGGGCCTCGATCTCTCCGCGTTCTTTGCCGATTACGTTCGCGGCACGCGCGAGCTGCCCCTCGCGGAGCTCCTACGCAACTTCGCGGTCGAGCTCAACCTGCGGCCGCAGGAAAAGGACAAGGACAAAGGCGGCCGACCGGCGCGCAACACCCCCGCCAGCGTCTGGCTTGGGATGACGCTGGCCGCCGGCAGCGACGCACGTCTGCGGCACGTGTTCAGCGGCGGGCCAGCGGCCCGCGCCGGATTGGCCGCGGGCGACGTGATCGTTGCAGTCGACGGATTGCGTGCGTCATCCGAAAGCCTGGAACAGCTGCGCCGATCGCGCGCACCCGGTGGCCTCGTCAGCGTGCAAGCGTTCCGCCACGACGAGCTCATGAGCTTCGACCTGACGCTCGAAGCCGCCCCCGAAGATACGTGTTGGCTGGCGCTCGCCGACCGCGCGGACGCCGCGGCGGTCGCCCGTCGCGACGCTTGGCTCGAGGCTCGCTCGGCAGCCGACGCAAC
>DASWDF010000136.1:0-8093 GCA_036395475.1 Casimicrobiaceae bacterium | reverse complement strand
AGATCGCCCGGAAAGCCCCGTCCCTCCGGGTTTCGGCGCAATGGCCTCATCTGCGTTGTTGCGCGGCTTGCGAATAGTACGAACTATTCGCTGCGCCGCGACGCCTAGCATCTGAGGCCATTGCGCCAGAAACGCGGCTCACGTGGGACTTGTTCAGAGGTTCCTTAGTTGCCAGATGAGCACAACGACGCAGACTGGCCGCGCAGTAGCTTTGCATCACTCGAGAATCGCGACGCGGCCGGTCAGCCAATCTACGTCGACGTCGTACTTGCGCTCGCCTGCAGAGAGCGTCACGCGCCCGCCGTTGGAGCCCCCGTCCGCGTAGAATCGGAGCGCACCAACCTGATCGCTGACGAGATCACGCTGCGCGGTGAAGAGCTTGAGGTCGATCCCCGAAGGCAGTGCGTGCACCCGCGCATCGGGCGGCACGATGAAGCTGCGCGTCGCGACATCGAGCACGAGCATCGCCTCGGTGCGCTGCGCAATGGCCTGGCCGCGCGCGAGGCGAAGTCCCGCGGCGACTTCGCGCGCGGCGCTCCTCAACTCCGTGGTCGAAACGCCGGGGCCGAAGATAGGAATTGTTACCGCGGCAATCAGCGCCATCAGCATGAGCACGATCAGCAGCTCGAGCAGTGTGACGCCGGAAGAGGATCGCTTCATTGATCCCAGCTCGCGACGTCCTTGTCTGCGCCGTCGCCGCCTTCCTTCCCGTCCGCGCCGTAGGACATGATGTCGTACGCGCCGTGCTGCCCGGGGAAGACGTAGACGTAGTCGTTGCCCCAGGGGTCCTTCGGCACCGTCGCTTTCTTCCAATACGGGCCGTTCCAGTTCGACACGCCCGCCGGCGGAGCGATCAGCGCCTGCAGGCCTTCCTGCGAGGTCGGGTAGCGGCCGACCTCGAGCTTGTACAGGTCGAGCGTCTGGCTGATCTGCCCGATCTCGATCTTCGCCGCCTTGGCTTTCGCCTTTTCACCCTGGCCGAGAAAGTTGCCACCGACAATCCCCATGACGATGCCGATCAACACCAGGACCACAAGGATTTCGATCAAAGTCATACCGCGCGTCGATGAGTAGCGGCTGGACGAGTCCGGCCCTGCGATTAGCGGCTGGCGTCGATTCGAATTCATGCCCACCTGCGGTGTCTGCGGCGGCGATACGCTAATGGTCATGCATTTCCTCTTGTTTCGCCGAAGCGAACGGGGCCGGTTAGACGGCCCTTCACACCACAAGTTCGCTCATGCCCATGACCCCGAGCAGGATCGAAAACACGATGCCGCCTATCAGCACCGCCAGCCCGAGAATCAATGCCGGCTCGAGCACCGCCAGAAAACGCTTGACCGCCATTGCCACCTCGCGATCGTAAACGTCGGCCACGCGGTTGAGCATCTCCTCCAGCCGTCCCGACTCCTCGCCGACGAGGATCATCTGGGTCGCGAGCCGCGGATACAGCCCCGTCTCGAGCAGCGGACGACCAAAGCCCTTGCCTTCGCGCAGCCGCGTGGTCACCCCGTCGAGCGACTGCGCAAGCACGGTGTTGGTCATCGTCTCCTTGACGATCGACAATCCCGCAAGCAGCGTCACGCCGTTGCCGAGCAGCGTGGCGAGCGTACGCGCGAAGCGCGCGACCTCGACCTTGGCCGTGAGGTCGCCGATCAGCGGCCAGCGCAGCAACCGCTGGTCCCAGCGGAACCGCGCCGCCGGACGGCTGAGCCAGCGGCGGAAGAGCCACACTCCCGCAACGACGACGGCGATCAGCAGCCACCAGTATTTGCGCAGACCCGTGCCGACGAAAATGACCACCTGAGTGGGAACAGGCAGCGCCTTGCCGGCTTGCGCGAAGGTCTGCTGGAACTGCGGCACGACGAATACGAGCAGGATCATCACCGAGGTCACGGCCACGCAGATCAGGATGATCGGATAGATCAGCGCGGACTTCACGCTCTCGCGCAGTTCCTTGTTGCGCTCCATCGTTTCCGAGAGCCGCGTCAGCACTGCACCGAGCGCGCCGCCGGCCTCGCCGGCGCGCACGATGTTCACATAGAAGCGCGAGAACACCTCGCGGTGCATATCGAGCGCCTGCGAGAGCGATTTGCCGCCGCGCACGCTATCGCGCACCGCCTGCAGCAGGCGCGCGACCGGGGGTGCGTCGGCGAGGTTGATCAGGACTTCCAGCGCGCGGTCGAGCGGCAGCCCCGCGCGCAGCAGCGTGGCGAGCTCGCGCGTGAAGGCGAGCAGATGATCGCGCGTCACTCGACGCGGGGCGAACCAGCGGTGGCGGGCGGCCTTCTGCGCGGCGGCGACCCGCTCTCCGGCCGCCGCCACGACCTGCATGGGCATCAGGCCCTGATCGCGCAGCCGATCGACGATCTCGGATTCATTGGCGGCGTCCAGCTCCCCCGCGGCGACGTCGCCGGACGTATTGACCGCCTTGTAGCGGTAAAGAGGCATCAGTAGCTAGCCGCAACGGGGCGATGCAGAGCGTTACGTCCCGTCAGTCTTCGCGGGTGACGCGAAGAACTTCCTCGAACGTCGTCACCCCGCGCAGCGCCTTGCGCATGCCGTCCTCGTACATCGTCACCATGCCGTCCTTGATGGCTTGGGCGCGAAGCTCGTTCGCGTTCGCGTGGCGCATGACGAGCGTGCGCATCGGGTCGGTCATCGGCATCATCTCGATGATGCTGATCCGGCCGACGTAGCCGGTGTTGGCGCACTGCTTGCAACCTTTGGCGTGATAGAGCGTGATGTCGCCGCCGTTGGCGAACTTGGCGAGACCCAGCTCGGCGACCAACTCGGGCAGCGCCGTGTACGGATGGTTGCACTCCGGACAGAGCGTGCGCACCAGCCGCTGCGCCTGGATGCCGATCACCGTCGAGGTGAGGAGATAGTCCTCCACGCCCATGTCGAGCAGGCGGTTTACCGTGGAGGGCGCGTCGTTGGTGTGCACGGTCGAGAGCACGAGGTGGCCGGTTAGTGCCGACTGCACGGCGATCTGCGCCGTCTCCAAGTCTCGGATCTCGCCGATCATGATCACGTCCGGGTCCTGACGCACGATCGAACGAAGCGCATTGGCGAACGTGAGATCGATCTGCGGCTTGACCTGGATCTGGTTGATGCCCGGCATCTGGTACTCGACCGGATCCTCCACGGTGAGGATCTTGACGTCGGGCTTGTTGAGCCGATCGAGCGCGGTGTAGAGCGTCGTCGTCTTGCCGCTGCCCGTCGGACCCGTGACCAGCAGAATGCCGTGCGGCTCGAGCAGCACGTCGAGGAAGCGCTTGAGCGTGTCGTCATCGAACCCGAGCCGCTTGAAGTCGAGCGCCACACCGCCCTTGTCGAGGATCCGCATCACGACCGACTCGCCGTGCATGGTGGGCACGGTCGAAATCCGCAGATCGATCTCCTTCCCCTGGGCGCGCAGCCGGATGCGGCCGTCCTGCGGCAGCCGGCGCTCGGCGATATCGAGGTTCGCCATGATCTTCACCCGCGAGATCACGGCGGGCGCGAGCTTCCGCGGCGGCGATTCGATCTCGTGCAAAACCCCATCGATCCGGTACCGCACGATGAGCCGGTTCTCGAACGGCTCGATGTGGATGTCGGAGGCGCGCGTCTCGAGAGCGTTGGTAATGATGAGCGAGACGAGCCGGATCACCGGCGCTTCGGAGGCGAGGTCCTTCAACTGCTGCACGTCGGCGTCGAAGGAGAGATCATCGCGCTGCTCGACGTCGCCGACGATCTGCCCCAGTGCCGACTTGCCCGCGCCGTAGAGCCGCTCGAGCGCGGCGTCGAGCTCGCTCGGGATCGCGACCAGCGGCTTGACCCTGCGCCCGGTCACCATCTCGAAGGCGTTGATGGTGTAGCTGTCGGTGGGATCGACCATCGCGAGCGCGAGCTCGTCTTCGCCTTCGGAAACCGGGAGCGCGCGCGCTTCGCGTAGAAAACGCGCCGAGATGCGCTCCTCCAGGATCGGCAGCTCGGGATACCCGGTCGCCTCGACCAGCGGGATATCGAGCTCAGTGGCGAGCGCCTCGGCGACGTCGCGCTGGGCGACGATCCCCAGCGTGACCAGCAGCGCGCCCAGCTTCTCGCCGGTTTCCTGCTGCATCCGAAGCGCACGGTCGAGGCCGACGGCATCGAGGCGGCCGCGCTCGATCAGGATCTCGCCGATGCGCCTGCGCGCCGGCCGCGCCGCCGTGGCCGGCGGCGCCGACGTACTGGCCGCGATGTCTGCTGTGGTGTCCAAAGGAGTCGCAACGATCAGCGAAAAACAGGTGATTCTAGCATTCCGGCGAACCTAAGGAACCTCTGAACAAGTCCCACATGAGCCGCGTTTCTGGCGCAATGGCCTCAGATGCTAGGCGTCGCGGCGCAGCGAATAGCTCGGCCTATTCGCAAGCCGCGCAACAACGCAGATGAGGCTATTGCGCCGAAACCCGAAGGGACGGGGCTTTCCGGGCGATCTGCTTTGTCGCGCATCTCATCCCGGAAAGCCTCCGTCGCGGCCACGCGGGACTTATTCAGAGGTTCCCTAAGCGCTTGCGTTGGACGCCGCTGCCTGGTTTCGGTTCAGCGGCGCGCTCGCCCTTATAATCGTAATTGAGTGCCGCACCCATTCCGCTGCCGCGACATGGGCCGGTGACCCCCGAGACAGCATGACCGCTTTGAAGGCCGAGCCCGACACGACGTCCCCGGCGACACCCGTGGCCCCGACCTCGCTGGAGGAGCTCAAGGCCGCGCTCGACGCGGTGCGAGAGCTCCTGGCGTTGGCGCCGCAACGCGCTTCCGCTTATCTGGACCTGCACGTGTTCTGCACCGACCTCCTGCGGATGGTGGACGCCAGGATCCGTGAGGTGGACCCTGGCGCCGAAATCACGCCGGAGCAGCTCGAATCGGTGTGCATTCTGCTCGGACCGTACCGCAACCTGACTACGTTGACGTGCGCGGTTCTCGGCCTTCACCCGCAATGCGCGGTGCTGAACCATGCGGGCCTGCGCACGCTCCAGAATCCGCGGCTGAACTTCCTGGCGGGTTACTCGCCGGACAAGTTCTCCGAGTTCGTGCGCTATGCCGGTTTCGCGTCCCGCGGCGGAGCCCGCGGTACTTATGGCGGCGATATCCGCCTTTCGCACGCGTTCGACTTCGAGCCGATGCGGCAAGCCCACGCAAGGCTTCAGGGTTCGGCCGCCGGTCCCACGAAGTGCCTGGTGTGGAAGGATTCACACCTGGTGACCAACTTCCTGCGCTCCGCCCGGGTGGACGTGCCGCGGCTTCTGCAGTGCAACCCCAAGCTCAAGTTCCTGCTACCGATCCGCAACCCGATCGACTGCGCCATTTCCAATCTGCGCCAGGGTCACGTCGCGTTTTTTGCTCCATTTCACGGCATTTCGCCCGCGAGCACCGTCGAGGACGTGGTGGAGGCGGTTCTCGACGAGATCGCCTGGTTCGTCACGCTGCAGGAGAGCTCCGGCCGACCGGAGAACTTTTTTCTTTATTTCGAACACGAGATCGGCCCGGGCGTCCTCGAGAAAATGCTGACATTCCTGGGGCTTGCGCGCGATGAGGGGTACTTGGCGGCAGCCGCCGATGCATTCAAGGTCGGTCGCGGGCGTCGCAAGGACGATCGGATCCTGAACCTGTACGCCGACCAGGTGAAGCAAAAATTCGGCCGACGCCCCGAGCTACGCGACGCCCTGCTACAGTTCGCGCAGCGCTGAGCGCCGCAGAAGTGCCCGACGCACGACTGCTTGCGTCCCATGCCGGACAACAACATCCGCCGCAACGACTCCTGCCCCTGCGGCAGCGGCAGGCGTTACAAAGACTGCCACGGCGCGCTGCGCCCAGAGGGTTCCGAATCGCTCAGCGAGATCGCGCGCGCCGGTCTCGCGCAAGGCCGCCTCGAGGAGGCCGCGCGCGACGCACGAGCTGCGATCGAGCGCGATGCCACCGATGCAGATGCGTGGACCGTCCTCGGGCTTGCGCTTGAGGCTGCGCAGCCCGACGCCGCGCTCGACGCATGGCACAGAGCGATCGCGCTTGCTCCGCGCCAGCCCGAAGCGCACTTCCGAATTGGCGACTTCCGCCGCCGCCGCGGCGAGCACGGCGCTGCGATTGCCGCGTATGAAGCCGCCATCGCGGCAGGGTCGACGCATCCCGTGCTGCTCAACAATCTCGGTCTGTCGCTGCAGGCGCAGGGCCGGTTCGACGCGGCCGCCGATCGATACCGCGAGGCGATCGCACTGCAACCCGATCTCCTGCCGGCGCACGCGAACCTCGGCGACGTGCTGAGCACACGCCACCGCTATGCCGAGGCTGCGGCGAGTTATGCACGCGCCGCCGCGCTGAACCCGAACCTCGCGGCGGTATGGAACAACCTCGGCTTTTGCCAGCGCCGCGCCGGCGCGCCGACGGCCGCGCGCACGAGCTTCCAGCGCGCGCTCTCGTTCGCTCCCGACGATCCACAGGCCTTGCGCGGCCTGGCCTCGCTCGATATTGCAGAGCAGCGCTATGAACACGCCGCACCGTTGATCGAACGGGCGCTCGCGCTGCAGCCGGAGTCCGCCGAGGCGATGAACCTCCTGCTCTACACGCGTCAGCACACCTGCGACTGGACGGATTTCGAGCGCCTGCTCGAAGCACAACGCGCCTCGCTTGCGCAGCCGGAGGCGCCGTCGATCACGCCGCACAATCTCCTCGCGCTGCCGTACGCGCCCGACGAGCTGCTCGCGGCAGCACGCAAATGGGCGAAGGAGCACCTTGGTGGTATCAACCCGGGCCATCCGCCGCCACCGTCGGCCGTCGACGGAAGGGTGCGCATCGCGTACATCGGGCCGGACTTTCGCATGCACCCGCTGGCCAATCTCTTGACCGAAGTGATCGAGCGACACGACCGGGCGCGCTTCGAGGTGTTTGCTTATTCATTCGGTCCGGACGACGGTAGTGCCGCGCGAGCGCGCTTTGCGGCCGCGTTCGATCGCTTCGTCGACGTGCGCGGCGAATCGTTCGAGGCCACGGCGCACCGCATCGCGGATGATCGCGTCGCGGTGCTCTTCGACACGAGCGGCTACGTGATCCATGCGCGAAGCGAGATCTTCGCGCTGCGGCCGGCGCCGATCCAGGTCAACTGCATCGGCTTCCCGGGGACGCTCGGCGCGGATTGCTACGATTACGTCCTGACCGACCGCTTCGTGACGCCACCCGAGCAGCAGGCGAACTTCGTCGAGCGGTTCCTGTATCTGCCCGACTGCTACCTGCCGGGCGACAGCCGGCGGCCGATCGGCGTCACGCCTTCGCGCGTGCAATGCGGCCTGCCCGAGGACGCATTCGTGTTCTGCTGCTTCAACGCGAGCTACAAGATCGTGCCGCGCGTGTTCGACGTCTGGATGCGGCTGCTACGCGAAGTGAACCGCAGCATGCTCTGGCTGCTCGAGACGAATGCAACCGCCACGGCGAATTTGCGCCGCCAAGCACGCGAGCGCGGCGTCGCGCCTGAGCGCCTGATCTTCGCGCCGCGCGTTCCGCTCGCCGAACATCTCGCGCGCCATGCCGCGGCCGATCTCTTCCTCGACACCTTCCCCTGCAACGCGCACACGACGGCAAACGATGCGCTGTTCGCGGGATTGCCGCTCGTCACGTGCGCCGGCGAGACCTTCGCGAGCCGCGTCTCCGGCAGTCAGTTGCATGCGATCGGCTTGCCCGATCTGGTGACGCACGATCTCGGAGCGTACGAAGCGCTGGTGCTGAAGCTGGCGCGCGATCCCGATACGTTGCGCAGCTTGCGCGCGAGGTTGCGGACGAATAGCAAGTCATGCCCTCTCTTCGACACTGGGCGCTATACCCGCGAGCTCGAGAAGCTGATCTGCGCGCTATGCCGCCTCTGTTGAGTCGGCCGCTCGCCGCAGCGTGTTGCGTCGATCAGGTGAACCCGCCACCTATTCTGTTCGCGGTAGGAATGCGCATTGCCGCGCACCCCCCGCACAGATCCGAGCAAGCGCCATTCACGCACTCGGCTCCCACCTCGGGTGAGTGACGGCAAAGCGAGCGTCCGGCCAGGGATGAAGGATGCGCGGAGCGGGCAGAAAGTCCGCCGCGAGTCGAGC
>DASWDF010000135.1:0-15213 GCA_036395475.1 Casimicrobiaceae bacterium | reverse complement strand
GGCAGGCCCCCATGGGCGAGCGGCGCGACACAGCAGATCGCCCGGAAAGCCCCGTCCCATTCGGGTTTCGGCGCAATGGCCCCATCTGCGTCGTTGCGCGGCTTGCGAATAGTACGCACTATTCGCTGCGCCGCGACGCCTCGCATCTGAGGCCATTGCGCCAGATACGCGGCTCATGTGGGACTTGTTCAGAGGTTCCCTAACCGTCGGCACCGTGCCACGCGAGCAAGGTTCGCATACGCCGCACCGCCCGCTCGGCATCGGTGAACAAGCCCGCAGCGTCGGCGAGCTCGAAGAGCTCGACGAAGTGCAGGAGGCTGCGCGCGCTTTGCTGCCCTCCGACCATGACGAAATGATCCTGATGGCCATTGAGCCACGCGAGGAATAAGACGCCTGTCTTGTAGAAGCGCGTCGGCGCGCGGAATACGTGCCGCGATACCGGGACGGTCGGCGCGAGTATGGCGTCAAACTGCTTGTGGTCGCCCGCGGCGAGCGCCGCGAGCGCTGCGGAGGCGGCGGCTGCGATCGGATCGAAGATGCCGAGGAGAGCCTCGGAGTATCCGTGTTCGTCTCCCGCGATAAGCTCCGCGAAGTTGAAATCGTCGCCCGTGTACATGCGCACGCCTGCGGGGAGCCGCCGCCGCATCGCGATCTCCCGGTGCTTGTCGAGCAGCGAGACCTTGATGCCGTCGACTTTGCCGGCATTGGCGGCGATGATGTCGAGGCACACGCTCGTCGCCCGGTCGAGGTCGGCGTGGCCCCAGTAGCCGGCGAGCGCGGGATCGAACATGTCGCCCAGCCAATGGATGATCACGGGCCCGCGCGTCTGCGACAGGATCCGTGCGTAAACCTTGGCGTAGTCGTCGGAAGAGCGCGCGCAGGCGGCGAGCGCGCGGCTCGCCATCAGGATGATTCGGCCGCCACGGCTCTCGATCGCCTCGCATTGCAGCGAATACGCCTCGATGACGTCGTTGACAGTGGTGCTGGGCCGCGCTTCGAGATGATCGGTGCCGGCGCCGCAGGCGATCTGCGCCCCCGGGGTAGCGCGAGACAGTTTGAGCGAGCGATCGATCAGCTCGAGCGAGGTGGGCCAGTCGAGGCCCATGCCGCGCTGCGCGGTGTCCATCGCCTCGGCGACGCCGAGGCCAAGCGACCAGAGGTACGCGCGGTAGGCGAGTGTCGCGTCCCAGTCGATCGCGGGCTGCAGCCAGGGATCGGCAGAGGAAAACGGATCGGCCACAACGTGCGCTGCCGAATAGGCGAAGCGGTTGAAACGCGTGCCCGGCGCCGGCGGCGTCCAGGCAGACGGCGCGCGCAGCGTGTAGTCGTGCAGCGTGCCATCATCGCGCGGGAGGCGGATACGAGTCATGGGCGGTTCAGGCTTTCAGCGCGGGCACGTCGAGCCAGCGTCGTTCGGCCCAGCTCTTGAGTCCCAGCTCGGCGAGCTGCACGCCTTTCGCACCTTCGAGCAGGTTCCAGCGAAAAGGTGTGTCGTCGTGCAGGTGGCGGATGAACAGCTCCCATTCGACCTTGAACGCGTTGTCGTATCCCTGGTTATTGGGAACCTTCTGCCAGGTCTCGAAAAAATCGATGGTCTGCGGAACATCGGGATTCCATACCGGCTTGGGGGTGTTGACGCGCGCCTGCGTCCAGCAATCGGTCAATCCGGCGACGGCCGAGCCTAGCGTGCCATCGACGTGGAAGGTGGTGAGGTCGTCGCGGCGCACGCGCGTGACCCAGGAGCTGTTGATCTGGGCAATGACGGGCCCATCCGCGCCGGCGAGCTCGAACGTGGCGTACGCCGCGTCGTCGGCGGTCGCTTTGTATTCGCGACCCCCTTCGTCCCAGCGTTTTGGAATGTGCGTCGTACCGAGACACGAAACGCTCTTGACCTCGCCCCACAGGTTGTCGAGCACATAGCGCCAATGACACAGCATATCGACGATCACGCCGCCGTCATCTTCTTTGCGGTAATTCCACGATGGCCGCTGCGCAGGCTGCCAGTCGCCTTCGAATACCCAATAGCCGAACTCGCCGCGGACCGATAGGATGCGGCCGAAAAAACCGGAGTCGACCAGCAGTTTCATCTTGAGCAAGCCCGGCAGCCAAAGCTTGTCCTGCACGACGCCGTGCTTGATCCCGGCCGCTTTCGCCGCCTCGTAAATATCCAGCGCCTCGCTCAGCGTCGGCGCGACCGGCTTCTCGGTGTATATGTGCTTTCCCGCGGCGATCGCCTGGCTGATAAGCTTCGGGCGCAAGCCAGTCGAAGCCGAGTCGAAGTACACCGTATCGTCCTTGTTCGCCAACGCCGTGTTTAGATCGGTCGACCACCGCGTCACGCCGTTGGCTCGCGCGAGCTCTTTGAGCTTGTCTGCATTGCGGCCGACGAGGATCGGATCGGGCATCACACGGCGGCCGTCAGCCAGGCGCACGCCGCCTTCGGCACGAATGGCGCAGATCGAGCGGATCAGATGCTGGTTGGTACCCATCCGGCCGGTGACGCCGTTCATGATGATCCCGAGTCGGATCGTATCCACCGTCGTTCTCCTTAAAATAGGTTCGGTCGATTGCCGGCTTACGTTGCGCCGGCCAGCGCGACGCCAAGCGGCTCGAGCGTTGCCCAGTCCGGCTGCGCTGCCGAAGCGAAGCCAGGCGCCTCGAGCGAGGAAATATCGATAAGACCGCTGTGAATCGCCAGCCTGACGCTGCCGTGGCTCTTCTCGTACAACCCGGGTTGCGCGGCGAGAAACGCCTTCTGTTCAGCGTCCCCGGCGCTCTGTCCGGCGAATCCATTGACGTAGTGGTGGCCGTTGCGCTCGACGTGGCGCAACCCGAGCAGGGCTGCCAGCGCCAAGTCCTGCTGAACGCCAAGTCCGGCCTGCATGGTCAGATCCTCGCCCGACAGGAAATAGCGGGGCGCGACGCCGTCATTCCAGTGCGCGCAGCGCACCGCGTTGAGCAGCGATTTGTAGATTCCCTTGCAGCTCTTGCTCGATACGCCCGTGTAGCCGGATGCGCGCGCGGTCGGAAAAGCGTCGAGCGTCGTGTCGGATTCGTCGATGAGTAGCGATTTCGACTGCGCAAGCGTAGATACGTCGGCGTCGAGCGCGATTGCGCGCGGCAGCGGTTGCTCGAGAAACAGCGTTGCCGCGAACAGCCGCGCCAGCGCAGGCGTTGCCTCGACCTTGCACCAGAGCTCGGCGATTCCCGACGGGTCGGCGTACTGCTCGTTACCGTCGAGAGTGACCGCGTAGCCCGGTAAACGGTCGAGCACTGCGGCAATGCGGACCAGACGTTCGACGTCGACCTGCGGATCGCCGCCGAGCTTGAGCTTGAAATAGCGATTGCCGTAGGCGGCGATAACTTCCTCCAGCGTCTCCGGCAGACCGTCGCCGATGCGAACCACGGCCTCGCCGGCGACGATGGGATCGAGCATGCCGACGGTGTGGCGCGCGGCGATCGTCGGTGACACCGTGAGACCGCCAAGAAAGCGGTCGATAGCGAAGCCTGCGAGTTCAGGCGTCAGCGAGGTGTTGATTCCGGGCAGGTTGGCGCGGATCGCGGCGCTGAACGAGACGCAGAGCGCGTGGCAGAGCGCGTCGAGGATGGCGCGGTCGATCAATGCCGGCCCGTAATTCGAGGTGAGCGGATTGAGCCCGACGCCGGCTCCGCCGGTGATCAACGCGCCGTAATGCGCGGCGAAGTGGCCGAACGCAGTGAGCGCGCGCGGCTCCATCGCATAAGCAGCGGCTGCGCAAGACAGCGAGCGCCGGAGATCTTCGATGTTGTCGGCGTTCGACTTCTGCGGAGATTTGTCGAACCACTTCGGAATCATCAGCTCCGCTGCGGCGCCGTGCGCCTCGTGGCCATCGTCGAGCAGAATGCCCGCGCGAACGAAGGCCTGCGACGCGTGCGTTACGGTTGCGGCACCGAACCGAAAAGGGATGCGCAGCGCGACCGGGCGCTCGTAGAGCTCGATCGCGATGATGCGAAATTCGGGTGCGGCCATCGGCAGGAAACGGTGCAGTTTGCGTCGCCGCTAGGCGTCCAGCGAACCTTGCGCGTAAAAGTGGGCGCGAATCTTTTGCGCGAGCGCGCCGAATTGCTCGGAGCCCATCATGGCGAGCGTGCGCGGTCGCGGCAGCGGTATATCGTAGACCGCGGCGATCGAACCCGGGCGCTCGCTCATGACCAACACCCGGTCGGACAAAAAGATCGATTCCGGAATGCTGTGCGTGATGAGCAGCACGGTCTTTTTTGCAGCCGCCCAGATGCGCTGCAGCTCCAGGTTCATCTTTTCGCGCGTCATCGCGTCGAGCGCGCCAAAGGGCTCGTCCATCAGGAGAATGGCCGGATCGTGCACCAGGGCGCGGCAGATCGACGCGCGCTGCTGCATGCCGCCCGAAAGTTGCCAGGGATACTTGTTTTCGAAGCCGACGAGTCCAACCATCTCGATCAACTCCCGGGCGTGCGCCAAGGCAGACTTGTACGGCAGCTTGCGGACCTCGATCTGGAGCATGATGTTTTCCAGCACCGTGCGCCAGGCAAGCAGCACGTGGCTCTGGAATACGATGCCGATGCTGGCCGCCGGGCCGTCGACGCGCTGGCCGGCGATCTCGATCGAGCCGCACGTGGCGGGCAGCAAGCCTCCCACCATCTTGAGAAGCGTGCTCTTGCCGCAACCGCTGGGTCCGACGACCGAGACGAACTCGCCGTTCCGGATGTCGAAGTCCAGCGGTTTGAGCGATTCAACCTCGCCCTCTTTGGCGCGATAGGTCTTTGCCACGCCGCGACCCCGGATCAGCGGCGGTACATGGTCGAGGCCTGCATTGCTCACGGTGGATCCCTATCAAGGCAGGTACTGCAGCGTCACCCAGTCCTCGGGCTTGCCTTTGGTCGCGGGGTCGAGGCCGCCATACTGCGCGAGAAGGTCCAGCGATTCGCCGACGTTTTCCATGGCCACGCGCAGCGGCGGCTGCTTGGCGGTCTCCTTGGTGTGATAGAGCGCCGTCGTCTGCTTGAGTCCGATGATCAGCGTTTCCCGCACGCCGGCCTTGGAATTCGCCTTCAACATCGCGTCGACCGCCGCTTCGGGCTCCTTTTCGGCGTCTGCCAGCGCCTTGGTCGTCGCGCGCAGGAAGCGCTTGACCATGTCGGGTTTTGATTTGAGCGTGTCGGTGTTCGCGACGATGCCCGAGCTGATGAGATTCACTCCGTAGTCTGCGAAGCGGATCGGATAGACGGGCTTGTGCGTCGCATCCTGCAGCTTGATCGCCTGATCCATCACGTAGCCCAGCAGCAGATCGGCCTGTCCGTTCATGACGGCGTTGAGCTTGGTTTGCGCGTCGCCCGCAACGGTCTTGAAGTCGGTTTCCTTGATGCCGGTCTTCTTCAGGAACAGCGGCCAGATCTGCGACATCGAGTCGCCCGGTGTGACCGCGACGGTCTTGCCGACGATGTCCTTGGGCGCACGAATATTCTTGTCGGAAAAGCCCATGACGGACATCGGGCTCACCTGCAGCGCGACGCCGACGGCTTTGACCGGCGCACCCTTGGCAGCGGCCTTGATCATGGTCGGAACGTCGACGTAGCCAAAGGTAGCGGTATTGGCTGCGACCGCCTGCACCGTTACCCCCGAACCGCGTCCTTCCTGGATTTCGAGGTCGATGCCCTCCTGGTCGTAATAGCCGCGCGCCTTGCCCAGAAAGAACGGCGCGTGCTCGCTGTACAGGTACCAGTTGAGCATTAGAACGACCTTTTCCTTGGGTTGCGCCTGGGCGGCGCCGATCGTCAACATCATCGCCGCGGCGAGCAGCATGAGAAGCTTCAGCAGTGACTTCATGGTTTCCTCCTTACAGTGTGCGGAACGGGAACTCGGTCAAGCGGTGACACCGATGGCCTCGCCGCGGCGCGACTGATGCCACGGGATCATCAATTTCTCGGTGAGGTCGACGAGAGCGAACAGGATCACACCCATCATCGACAGAACGACGAGCGCGGCAAACATCAGCGGCAGATCGAAGTTGCCGTTGGCGATCTGCAGCACATAGCCGATGCCCGAGTTCGATCCAACGAACTCGCCGACGACGGCGCCGACGACCGCCAGCGTCGCGGAAATCTTCAGCCCGCTGAAGATGCTCGGCAGCGCCTGTGGCAGGCTGAACTTGAGGAACATCTGCCAGCGCGACGCGCGCATCGATCGCGCCAGATCGATCATATCGGTCTCGATCGATTTGAAGCCCATGACGGTGGCTACGACTACCGGGAAGAAACCGAGCAGGAATGCCGAGATGACCTTGGGGAAGATGCCGAAGCCGAACCAGACGACGAACAGTGGCGCGATCGCGATCTTCGGGATGCTCTGCGAGAAAACGAGCAACGGATAGACGAAGCTTTCGACCACGCGCGAATACGCAATCACCATCGCGATCGGGATCCCGATCAATATCGACAGGCCGAAGCCGCCGAGCGTCGCGTAGGCGGTATAGAGGCTCTCGCGCCACAGCCGCGGCCATTCGGCGACGAGCATCTTGGCGACGTCCCAGGGCGCGGGAATCAGATACGGCGGGATCCTGAAGATGCGAATCGTCACGTCCCACAGGACGAACACGGCCACGATCAGGAACAACGGGCGCGCGAACTCCGATTCGAGGATGCGGCGCGACCAGACGCGCACGGTAGGCATTGCTGCAACTCCTCCTGAAAACGTTGCCGGCTGGCCCGGCGATCGATCGTGCGTTCGACCCGAAGGTTCGGCATCGATCTTCCGCTACTCTGCCACAATCCCCTCAGCAGCTTAGGTGGTGTGAGTAACTAGTTAGTTAATACTTTATCGATGGTGCAACGCGTTGTCAACCCCCTTACCGGATCACCCTTTTGCTCGGGGCTTGGCAAGGTATCCCAGCACCAGTGCGATCATGTGCTGGAGTCTGGCTTTGCGCTGGGAGGCGGAGAAAAGATCGCGCCCGAATACCGCCGAGAGAGTGTGGCTGTTGGAAAGGAAGAAGTAGCTCAAGGCGGCGATCGAGATGTAGAGCTGGAGAGGCTCGACGCCTGTTCGAAATTTTCCCGAGCGCTGACCGCGGCCCAAGAGCACCGTGAGGGTTGCGATAAGCGGCGAATTCATCCCCCGGATCTGCCGCGAGCGTTTCAGATGTTCTGCCTGATGCAGATTCTCGCTGTTGAGCAGCGCCAGAAACTCGGGGTGCTCGGTGAAGTAATTCCAGGTAAATTCGACCAGCCGTCGAACGCCGTCGACGGGATCGGTATTCAGGAGGTCGAGGCCTTCCTCTGCCCGCCGGATCCCGGCGTAGGTATTTTCCAGGACCGCAAGGAAGAGGGCGTCCTTGCTGCCGAAGTAATAGTAGAGCATCCGCTTGTTGGCTCGAGCCCGTTCGGCGATCCGGTCGACGCGGGCCCCACCCAGACCGTAGCGGGCAAACTCATCGGTGGCTGCGGTCAGAATGCTTGCCTTGGTACGCGCTGCGTCGCGCCCCGCGCCCACCGGTGCGGCGTCTTTGCGCGTCGGCGTGACGGTCTTGCGTGCCCGGGTTGCGACAGGCCTTGCGGCGACAGTAACGGCTTCATCCACGCGGCCATATTAACGAACCGGTTAGATAGATGCAACCGGATCAGACGTTCGGGCGAGCTCGATTTAGCGGTGCTCACCAGGAACGATCTTGGCCTCGGCCGGGCCTTCGGCTCTTAACCTGCGTTGCAGGTTAGCCTCGTCCCGATTGTCCTGGTTCGCACCTAGCGGTGCTCACCAACCCGGACAATCTTCATGGCGTTGGTCCCGCCCGACTTGCCCATCGGCTCGCCGATGGTGAGCACGATGAGATCGCCACGCTGCACCTGACCCTTTTCGAGCAGCAGGTCCTCCGCGGCGCGCAGGACCTGGTCGCGATCGGAGCTCTGCTCGAGATAGAGGGGACGCACGTTGCGGTAGAGCGCCATCTTGCGCTGCGACGCCACCTCGGGCGTCAGCGCGAAGATCGGGCAGCCGCAGTTGTGGCGTGAGATCCACAGCGCGGTCGAGCCGGATTGCGTCAACGCAGCGATCGCCTTGACACGCAGGTGATGCGCGGTGAAGAGCGCGGCCATCGCGACAGACTGGTCGATGCGGGTGAATGTCCGGTTGAAGAAATCGCGGTCGAGCTCTCCGATGTCGTACTTCTCGGCCTCGACGCAGATCTGGCTCATCGCCTCGATCGTTTCGACTGGATAGCGGCCGGCGGCGGTCTCGGCCGAGAGCATGACCGCGTCGGTGCCGTCGAGTACGGCGTTGGCGACGTCGGACACCTCCGCGCGCGTCGGCACCGGGTTTACGATCATCGATTCCATCATCTGCGTGGCGGTGATCGAGAGCTTGTTGCGCTCGCGCGCCAGACGGAGCATGCGCTTCTGAAGCCCGGGAACGGCGGCGTTGCCGACCTCGATCGCCAGGTCTCCGCGGGCGACCATGATGCCATCGGAAGCGTCGATGATCTCTTCAAGCGCGGAGATCGCCTCGGCGCGCTCGATCTTCGCGATGAGCAGCGCCGTGCCGCCTGCGGCGCGTAGCAACTGGCGCGCCATGTACATGTCTTCTTTGTTCTTGGGAAACGAGACGGCGATGTAGTCGGCCTCAATGGCGACCGCGGTCTTCATGTCGTCCATGTCCTTCGCCGTGAGCGCCGGTGCGGTGAGGCCGCCGCCCTGGCGATTGATGCCCTTGTTATTCGAGAGCACACCGCCGACTTCGACTTGTGTCGTGATTTCGTTGCCCAGCACGGATTCGACGCGCAGCCTGATCAAGCCGTCGTCAAGGAGCAACACATCACCAGCGGCCACGTCGCGCGGCAGCTCCTGGTAGTCGAGTCCGACGCGCTCCTCGTTACCAAGCTCGCAATCGGCGTCGAGGATGAAGCGCTGGCCGACCTTGAGCGTTATCTTTCCGTTCGCAAGCTTGCCGACGCGTATCTTCGGGCCCTGCAGATCGGCCATGATGGCGACCTCGCGACCGAGCGACCGGGCCGCATCGCGCACCAGGCGCGCGCGCTCCTCGTGGTCGGCGGCGGCGCCATGCGAGAAGTTGAGCCGCAGGACGTCGACACCCGCGGCGAGCATGCGGTTCAGCACGTCCTGCGTGCTGCTGGCCGGACCCAGCGTCGCGACGATTTTGGTGGCGCGATGCATTCAGCTCTCCTAGCGATTCATTGCGTCCGGTTGCGTTGCTCCAGGATCGCCACCGCCGGCAACGTCTTGCCTTCGAGGAATTCGAGGAAAGCGCCGCCGGCGGTCGAGATGTAGCCGATGCGATCCGCGACACCGAACTTGTTGATCGCGGCGATCGTGTCGCCGCCTCCGGCGATGGAAAAGGCGGGCGACTCGGCAATCGCCCGCGCGAGCTCCCTGGTCCCGGCGGCAAAGGCGTCGAACTCGAACACGCCCAGCGGTCCGTTCCACACGATCGTACCGGCGCGCGCAATGAGCGAGCGTAGCGCGAGTATGGTTTGCGGGCCGATGTCGAGGATCATGTCATCGGTCTCGACGTTCTCGACCGCCTTCAGTACGGGAGTTGCGGTCGCGGTGAATTCGCGCGCGATGACAACATCGACCGGGACCGGTACCTTGCCCGGGAACGCGACGAGGATCGCCTTGGCTTCGCCGATGAGATCCGGCTCCGCGAGCGATTTGCCGATGCTTCCGCCGGCCGCCAGGATGAACGTGTTGGCGATACCGCCGCCCACGATCAGCAGGTCGACTTTCGCGGCGAGCGCTTTCAACGCGGTAAGCTTGGTCGATACTTTCGCGCCGCCGACGACAGCGACCAGCGGCCGCTTGGGCTGCGCAAGCGCGCGCCCGAGCGCGTCGAGCTCGGCGGCAAGGAGCGGACCGGCACACGCAACGGGCGCGAAGCGGGCGATGCCGTGCGTCGTCGCTTCGGCGCGATGCGCGGTCGCGAAGGCGTCGTTGACGTAGACGTCGCACAATCGCGCCATTTTTCGCGCCAGCGTCTCGTCGTCCTTCTTTTCGCCCTTGTTGAAGCGGCAGTTCTCGAGCAGCATGACCTCGCCCGGCTTGAGGTTCGCATGCCATGCGCCGCCCTCGACCCAGTCGCGAATCAGCGGCACCTCGCGCCCGATGAGCTCGGACAGCCGCTGCGAAACGGGCGCGAGCGAGTCGGCTTGGTTGAACTGCCCCTCGGTAGGCCGACCGAGGTGTGAGGTGACCATCACCGCAGCGCCACGATCGAGCGCGTCGCGGATCGCGGGAACCGAAGCGCGGATGCGCGTGTCGTCGGTGATCGCGCCGTGATCGTCCTGCGGTACGTTGAGGTCGGCGCGGATGAAGACGCGCTTGCCTGCGACTTCGACGTCCGCGAGGCGCTTGAATGTGGCCATGCTCTCAACGCGTCCTGCGACACGCCCTACTTGGCTGCCATCAAGGCCATCGTCGTGTCGAGCATCCGGTTGGAGAAGCCCCACTCATTGTCGTACCAGCTCGACACTTTGACCAGCCGTCCCGACACCTTCGTAAGCGTCGCATCGAACACCGACGAGCGCGCATCGTGATTGAAATCGACCGACACCAATGGCCCTGTGCTGTAGCCCAGCAGTCCGGCGAGAGGACCGGACTCCGACGCGGCCTTCATGATGGCATTTACTTCATTGACGGTCGTATCGCGTGCGGCGATGAATGACAAATCGACGATCGACACGTTGATCGTCGGCACGCGGATGGCATAGCCGTCGAGCTTGCCGTTGAGTTCCGGGAGGACGAGCCCCACGGCGGCTGCCGCGCCGGTTTTGGTCGGGATCATGCTCATCGTTGCCGAACGTGCCCGCCGCAGATCCTCGTGGTAGACGTCGGTCAGCACCTGGTCGTTGGTGTATGCGTGAATCGTGGTCATCAGGCCCGTGACGACGCCGATCTTGTCGTGCAACGGCTTCACCAGCGGCGCGAGGCAGTTGGTCGTGCATGATGCATTGGAAATCACCGTGTCCGAAGCCTTGAGCGTCGTATGGTTGACGCCGTATACGATCGTTGCGTCGACGTCCTTGCCGCCGGGGGCGGAGATCACGACCTTTTTCGCGCCGCCCTTGAGGTGCGCCGAGGCCTTTTCCTTGGTCGTGAACAAGCCCGTGCTTTCGAGTACGACGTCGACGCCGAGCGCGGTCCACGGCAGCTCGGCCGGGTTTTTCTGCGCAAGAACCTTGATGCGGTCCCCGTTGACCACCATCGCATCGCCGTCGACCTCGACCTTGCCCGGGAACTTGCCGTGCACCGTGTCGTAACGCGTCAGGTGCGCGTTGGTCTCCGGGCTGCCGAGGTCGTTAAGCGCAACGATCGCGAGATCGTGTCTCTTCCCGCCTTCGTAATGCGCGCGAAGGACATTGCGGCCGATGCGGCCATAGCCGTTGATCGCGACTTTGATGGTCATGGGTGCGTCCTGTTAGAAGGCCTATCTCACAAAGAGACACAGAGACACGGAGCGCGCGCGGGAAGAATCCGTTGTTCCCGCACCTCGCGTCTCGCTGTCAAATCACCTGCCGCACGGTGGCGACGACGCTCTCAACTGTGAAGCCGAAGTGCTTGAACAGCGCGCCCGCCGGAGCGGACTCGCCGAAAGTGTCGATGCCGACGATCGCGCCGTCGAGGCCCACGTATTTGCGCCAGTAGTCGGACACGCCCGCTTCGACCGCGACCCGCGGAACGCCACGCGGCAGCACTGCGTCGCGGTAGCGCGCGTCCTGGCGATCGAAGGCGCTGGTGGACGGCATCGATACCACGCGAGCGGCAATGCCCTCGGCCGCGAGCACATCGCGGGCACCCATCGCCAGCGCGACCTCCGAGCCGGTGGCGATGAGGATGACCCGCTTGGCCTCCGGAGTATTGTCCGTCCAGTCCGCGAGCACATACGCGCCGCGCAGGATTGCGGCGATCTGCGCTTGGTCGCGCTTCTGGAACGGCACGTTCTGGCGCGTGAGCAACAGGCATGAGGGGCCGTGGCCGCGCTCGATCGCGCTCACCCAGGCTACCGCTGACTCGACCGTATCGCAGGGACGCCATACGTCGAGGTGGGGAATCAGCCGCAGCGCCGAGGCATGCTCGATCGATTGATGCGTCGGGCCATCCTCGCCCAGCCCGATCGAATCGTGGGTGTACACGAAGATCGAGCGCAGCTTCATCAGCGCCGTCATGCGCACGGCGTTGCGCGCATAGTCGGAGAAGGTCAGGAACGTGCCGACGTATGGAATGAACCCGCCGTGCAGGGCGAGACCGCTGGCGATCGCGCTCATGCCGAATTCACGCACGCCGAAGTAGACATAGTTCCCGGGCTCGCTTGAGGTTATCGTCCTGCTGCCCGACCATTGAGTGAACACCGACCCGGTAAGATCGGCCGCGCCGCCGATCAATTCCGGCAGCGCCGGCGCGAGCGCCTCGAGCGCCTGCTGCGATGCTTTGCGGGTGGCGATCGATTCGGCGTTGCCGTCCTGCTGCCGCACCAGCGCAGCCGCGGTTTCGGCAAACGCCGGAGGCAGGGCGCCGGCCGTGCGCCGCTCGAACTCGGCGGCGAGCTTCGGATACGCCGCCTTGTACGCGGCGAAGCGCGCACTCCAGTCGCCCTCGAGCAGCGCGCCGCATTCGCGCGCGCTCCAGCCTTGGTATGCCGTCTGCGGTATCTCGAACGGCGGGTATTTCCAGCCCAGCGCCTCGCGCGTCAGCACGACTTCCTTTTCGCCCAACGCCTGGCCATGCGCGAGCTCGGTGCCGGCGCGGTTGGGCGATCCCTTGCCGATGAGGGTCTTGCAGCAGATGAGTGTCGGACGATCGGTGACTGCGTGAGCTTTGCGGATCGCCGCGTCGACCGCGTCGACGTCATGGCCGTCGACATTGGCGATGACGTGCCAGCCGTACGCCTCGAAGCGTCGCGGCGTATCGTCGGTGAACCAGCCCTTGGTCTCGCCGTCGATCGAGATGCCGTTGTCGTCGTAGAACGCGGTGAGCTTGGCCAATCCCAGTGTCCCCGCGAGCGAAGAGGCCTCGTGCGAGATCCCCTCCATCAGGCAGCCGTCGCCGACGAAAACATACGCGCGATGGTCGACGATCGCGTGGCCGGGCCGGTTGAACTCCGCAGCCAGCAGCTTCTCCGCAAGTGCCATGCCGACGGCGTTGGCGAGTCCCTGGCCGAGCGGTCCGGTTGTAGTCTCGACGCCGGGCGTGACGCCGAGCTCCGGATGGCCGGGTGTCTTCGAGTGCAGCTGGCGGAACCGCTTCAGTTCCTCGAGCGGCAGCGCGTAGCCGGACAGATGGAGAAGGGCATACTGCAGCATCGAACCGTGACCGTTGGACAACACGAAGCGATCACGGTCGGGCCAATGCGGGTTCGCGGGGTTGTGCCGCAGGTGCCGATTCCACAGCGCGACGGCGATTTCCGCCATGCCCATCGGCATCCCGGGATGGCCCGAGTTCGCCGCCTGCACCGCGTCCATCGCGAGCGCGCGGATCGCATTGGCGAGCAATACCGGATCCGGAGCAGGGCGGAGCGCAGGAGCGGACGCCCGGGTCGGCATGGTCAACGGTGCGGTCATTGGAGAAGGAGCGAGGGATCAGGGAAGTGCGGTCGGCGCCTGCGGCGCTCACGTGCCCGCGTAGCGCTGCTGCAAAGCATTAAAATTATCGCCCAGGCACCGATTTTGGGCAATAATCACGGGCTTAATCGTACTGTAACCAGGCACTATGGCGCTGGGGGAGAACAACAATGGACGGCATCCATCTGCTCGGAGAATGGTATGGCTGCGCGGTCGATCTGCCGGAGATGACGCGCGCGGGGCCGTTGCGCGCGTTATGCCTGCGCGTATCCGAGGCGTCCGGCATGACGATCGTCGGCGACCGCTTCTTCCAATTCGAGCCGCAGGGCGTCACCGGCACCGTGTTGCTTGCCGAGTCGCATTTAGCGATTCACACGTGGCCCGAGCATGGCTTCGTGACGATCGACGTGTATGTCTGCAACTACACGACCGACAACACGGCCAAGGCGGAGGTGCTGTTCCGCAGCATGCAGGACGCGCTGATGCCGCAACACACAAAGTTTCAGGCGATCCATCGCGGAGGGCGCGATGCCTGAAGACAAGGCTGCCGGCGACGTGCAGCCCGGATTGCTTACCGAATACCTGACCGCCGAAACCGGTTTTTTCGTCCGCTCGGCGCGCGAATTCGAGCGCTTTCAGTCGCCATTCCAGGCAGTCGAAGTCCACGACACCGTGCCGTTCGGCATGCTGTTCCGGCTCGACGGCCACTTCATGACTTCCGAGAAGGACGAGTTCTTCTATCACGAAAACCTCGTCCATACCGCTGCGATCGCGCATCCGGCGCCGGAGAAGGCGCTGATCATCGGTGGCGGCGATGGCGGGTCGGCAGAGGAGTTGCTCAAGTATCCAACGATGAAGTCGGTGACGCTGGTCGAGATCGACCTCGCCGTCATCGACGTCGCGCGCAAGTACTTCGGTGCGGTCCATCGCGGGGCTTTTTCGGACCCGCGCCTTGCGATCAAAGTCGAGGACGGACTGGCATTCGTGCGCAGCACGGCGGAGACTTTCGATCTGATCGTGCTCGATCTCACGGACCCCGGTGGGCCGTCGGAGCCGCTGTACACCGCCGACTTCTATCGCGCCTGCGCCGCGAGGCTCAATCCAACCGGCGCGCTCACGCTGCATATCGCCTCGCCGGTCGCGCACCCCGACCGCATCCGTGCCGGCCTCGCCAATCTGCGCGCAGCGTTCGCAATCGTTACGCCGTATCTCGTTTGCGTTCCGCTGTATGGTGGGCTGTGGATGATGGCGAGCGCCTCGGCAACACTCAACCCGGCGTACCTGACCCCTCTCGACGTCGATCGCCGGATTGCCCAGCGCAAGATCGGCGATCTGCAGTACTACAACGGCGGCGTGCACCGCGCCGGATTCGCGCTGCCGAACTTCGTCCGCGAGCTGGTCGCCGCGGTGTAGGCGCGCGTCCTAGGCGGCTGCCGGCGCGCATCCTACTACGGTGTTGAACCTGCGCCGCTCGGCCGCATCTAATAGTCGCGGTGTGGCATTCTCCGCGACACCGCAATGACTCGATGAAAGCTGACTCGATACCACTGGCGGAAGCGATGCGCGACGCGGATTTTGTGCAGGTAAACGGGATCGTGTTCGAGCCCGGGTATCTGCGCGTTCCGGATGAGGCGAC
>DASWDF010000134.1:0-15562 GCA_036395475.1 Casimicrobiaceae bacterium | reverse complement strand
GGCAGGCCCCCATGGGCGAGCGGCGCGACACAGCAGATCGCCCGGAAAGCCCCGTCCCATTCGGGTTTCGGCGCAATGGCCCCATCTGCGTCGTTGCGCGGCTTGCGAATAGTACGCACTATTCGCTGCGCCGCGACGCCTTGCATCTGAGGCCATTGCGCCAGAAACGCGGCTCATGTGGGACTTGTTCAGAGGTTCCTTAACTAACCGGCAAACATCGGCTCCTGCATCCCCGGCACATCGACGCGCATGGCGAAGATCCCGCCCGACCGCGGCAGTCGCGCGAGCTCCTCCGGCTCGCGCATCTGGCGCGCGGTTGTCACGTATACGGTCTTCAGATCCGGACCGCCGAAGGCGCACATCGTCGGGCACATGGCGGGGATCGGAAATTCGGCGAGTATCTCGCCGCGCGGCGAGATGCGCACGACCTTGCCCCCGCGATAGAAGGCGCTCCAGTAGCAGCCCTCGCGATCGACGGCGCCGCCGTCGGGACGGTCGGTCTCGTCCAGAAAGCGGGCAAACATGCGCTCGTTGGAGATGTCGCCGGTGGCAGGATCGAATTCCCAGGCGTTGATCGTTCGCGTCGCCGTGTCTGCGTGATACATGGTGCGCGAGTCCGGGCTCCAGGCGAGGCCGTTGGAGATCGTGATGCCCGAGATCATCGGTATGAGCGCATGATCGGGGTCCAGGCAATACAGCCGGGCGGTCGCCGCGTCGCGGCTTTCGTTCATCGAACCCGCCCAGAAGCGGCCCTGCGGATCGGCGCGTCCGTCGTTGAAGCGGTGATGCGCAGGATCATACGGCGCGCTTGCGATCTTGCGCCCGAGCTTGCCGTCGCGATCGACGAACCAGATGCCACTGCGCAGCGCGGCGACGAATCCACCATCCGAGCGCAGTGCGAAACAACCGATCGCCTCCGGCATTGCCCACGCGGTATTTTGGCCGGCAAGCGGGTCGAAACGATTGAGCGACGGCGCATTGATGTCAACCCAGTACAGCAACTGTTCGTCGACCGACCAAACCGGACATTCGCCGAGGCTGGCCTTGATGTCGAGCACGCATTCAAACGGCGAGCGCATCGTCGGAGCCGGGCGAGACCGAAATGCGCATCGTACAAGAAAACGTGGTATCCGGCGCGAGGAGGCGTGTGCCCGTATCCAACTGACCTGCCGTTGCCCGGTTGAACGCGTCGGTCATGTGCGTGACCGGCTCGACCGCGAGATAGTCGCGGTCGGACGGAATGAACACTATCAGGTGTTCGCAGGCGTCGTCCGCGGTGATCGCCACCGCGGGGCCGCGATCCGGCCAGCGCAGCATCGCCGGCGGCCGCCAGCCCGCGAAGCAGTTGTCGAGCGTCGTCGCGGCGATCGGCCGCGGAACACTGAAGTCCCACGCGGGTGGTACCGGATCGAGCCGCGTAGGCAGAAGGGTCGGATCGGTCCGCCACACGCCGCCCGCGACGAATCCGAGCACGGTCGCGGCATTGCGGGGAAAAAACGGATGCCAGCCGAGGCCGAACGGAAACGGTGCGTCGCCGGTGTTGAAAATCGTCAGTGTCAGCGTCAGCGCTTCCGCGGCGAGATCGAACACCTGGCGCGCGCGGTAGGGAAACGGCCATTCCCTCGCGTTGTCTCCTGCGGCGTCGTGCACGAGCTCGAGCGTCGCGCGCGTGGGCGTTCGCTGGACCGTGTTCCAGGCGCGACGCCAGCCGTTGCCGTGGATCGCGTGCGATTCTCCGGGGAGAAAGCGCTGCAGAGCATACGCCTCGCCGCCCCACTGCAGCATCGCGTCGGCGATGCGATTGGAAAAGGGAATCAGCGGGTACGACGAGAAGCCGCGAACGTCCCCGGCCGCGAGCGCATCGCCGGAAGTCGGGCGCAGAATCGGCCTGCCGTTCCATTCGTAGGCCGCGATGGCGCCGCCGATCTCCGGCGCGAGCGTCAACCGCGCCGGACCGGCACACAGCTCGATGGTCGCCGTCACATCACCTCTCGTGAACGCGTAGGGCCGAATTCATTCGGCCGCGGCGGTGATGTCGACATTGTGTGCGAACGAATTCGCACCTACAGAAACGGCCCGTACTGCGGGCGCTTTACGGCCTCGGCTGCCCTGCTCTAACGGTGCTGAGCACAGCGGTCAAGAATTCCTGCGCCCGGCTGGCAAGCATGGCCAGGTCGGAACCGACCGCGACCCAGGAGAAGCCGTACTGAAGGAACTTGGCCACCATTTCCGGGTTGGCGCCGACGATGCCGCAGGGCTTGCCGAGGCGCTTGCACATCTGCGCGCCGGCGGAGAGCTTGTCCTGCACGGCCGGGTTGCCCATGTCGCCCAGGAATCCCATCGACGCCGAAAGGTCCGCGGGACCGATGAAAATCGAGTCGACCCCCGGAACCGCAGCGATCGCCTCGATCTGCGCGAACGCGGCGAGCGTCTCGATCTGCACGATCACGCAGATCTCCTCATGCGCGCGCTTGACGTAGTCGGGAATCGTCCCGTAGCGGCTGCCGCGATGCATCGCGGCGACGCCGCGCACGCCGGCGGGAGGATAGCGCGTGTTGGCGACCGCGCGCTTCGCCTCCTCGGCGTTCTGCACGAACGGAAAGAGCAGACTCTGCGCACCGGCGTCGAGCGCGCGCTTGACCATCACCATGTCGTTCCACGGCGGGCGCACGATCGCCTGCGCCGGCGTGCCTGCAATCGTCTGCAGGATGCCGATCATCTGCGGGGTATCGATCGGCGTGTGCTCCATGTCGACGACCAGAAAATCGAAGCCGATGCAGCCAAGTGCTTCGGCCGTCGACGGCGCCGAGCTCACGAGCCAGGCGCCGACGGGGGTCTTGCCGGAGGCGATCGCGCGTTTGAAATGATTGACAGGGAGGTCCATCGGGATTCCTTGGAAAACGCTGATTGACGGCGCGCTTGCTGTGGCTATTGTAGCCGCGCATCACACCGAAGTCGCCTCTCGTGATGTAGGATTTGGCCGTGACAGCGGTTGCCACCACAGTCCGCGGCTCGATTGCCGGCTATCCGAGCCTCGCCGGCCGCACGGTCTTTATCTCGGGCGGCGGTTCGGGGATCGGCGCGTCCATTGTCGAGCGTTTCGCACAACAAGGCTCGCGCGTGGCATTTTGCGACGTTGCGGATGAGCCTGCGCAGGCGCTCGTGGCGCGACTCGCGCCGGCGCCGGTGCGCTACCGCCGCTGCGACTTGCACGATATCGCCGCGCTGCGCGCGACGCTGGCGGCCATCGAAACCGAGTGGGGGGCGATCACGGTGCTCGTCAACAATGCGGCGCGCGACGACCGGCACGCGCTCGAAAGCGTGACGCCGGAATACTGGGACGATCGCCTCGCGGTGAATCTTCGCCACTATTTTTTCGCGGCACAGGCAGTCGCGCCAGGGATGGCGCGCGCGGGCGGCGGGTCGATCATCAACCTGGGCTCGGTATCGTGGATGCGGGCCACGCCCGGCATGGTTGCCTATACGACCGCGAAGGCGGCGATCCACGGGTTGACTCGCACGCTGGCGCGCGAGCTGGGTCCGCAGAACATCCGCGTGAACTGCCTGGTACCGGGAGCGATCGACACGCCACGCCAGCGCGCATTGTGGATCAGTCCCGAAATGGAACGCGAGTTTCTGGATCAGCAATGCCTGAAGTTCAGGCTCGACGGCGACGACGTCGCGCGCGGCGTGCTGTTCCTCGCCTCCGACGAGTCGCGCGGTATCACGGGTCACGACCTGATCATCGATGCGGGACTTGCGCTGACAAGTGCTACCAGTTGATTTGGTGAAAGAGTGACGTCAGAAATCTTGACTCTCCGAGGAGAACGGAATGAGGATTTTTAAGGTATTGCTCGCAGCGACGTTCGGAGTATGCGTCGCAACCATTGCCGCGGCGCAGACGACGCTCCACATGTTCACGGGCGGGCAGCAGCGGCCCGACGTGATGCGCAAGGTCGCCGACGAATACACCAAGCGCAATCCGTCGGTGAAGATCGAGATCGAGGTCGGCGGCGCTACTTCGGAGGCGCAGCAGCAGTATCTCAATACGGTTCTGGCTTCGAAGGACTCCGCGCTCGATCTGATGCTGATCGACGTCATTCGTCCTGCGCAGTGGGCGGCCGCCGGCTGGGCAGAGCCGTTCGACGCTTACCTGGGCTCGGACAAGGCCAAGCTGTTGCCGACGTACCTCAAGGCCTACGGTGACGCCGACCAGGTCAACGGCAAGCTGGTCGCCTTGCCGTTTTTTGCCGATGCGCAGTTCCTCTATTACCGCAAGGACCTGCTCGAGAAATACAAGCGGCCGGTGCCGAAGACCTGGGACGAGTTGATGGAAAGCGCTCAGGTGATCATGAAGGGCGAGAACAATCCGCAGCTCCAGGGCTTCTCCACCGCAGGCGCGCCAATCGAAGGAACAGTGTGCACGTACCTTGTTCCGCTCTGGGGCGCCGGGGGCGAGCTCATCAAGAACGGCAAGCCCAACCTCGATACGCCGGAAGCGCGAAAGCCCTTCGAGCTGATGGGGCGGCTGAAGGTGGCCGGCGTGCTGCCGAAGAACATCGGCGAGATCGCCACCGACCGCGTTCGCGTCGACTTCCAGGCCGGCAACGTGATCTTCGCGCAGAACTGGGGTTACTTCTGGAATCGTGTCGAGAACGACGCCGACACCAAAGTCAAGGGCAAAGTCGGCGTTACGACGCTGCCCGCCGACAAAGGCGGCCGGAGCGCAACCTGCATCGGCGGCTGGCAGGTGGCGGTCTCGGCATTCTCGAAGAACAAGCCGGAGGCGGTGAAGTTCGCGCGCTACCTGTCGTCACCCGAGGTGTCGAAGACGATGGCGATCCTCGCGTCCAATCTGCCGGTGTTTCCGCAGGTGTACAAGGATCCCGAAGTACTCAAGGCGAACCCATGGTTCGCGGACGCGCTGCCGGTGGTCGAAGGTGCGAAGTCGCGGCCGGTGACGCCGCGGTACACGGAAGTATCCGACGCGATTCGCTCCAATATGAACGCGTATCTCGCGGGCACCAAGACGACGGATACGGCTTTGAACGACATGAAGAATCGCCTGAGCCCGATCTATCGCTGAACGTCGTCAGGCCCGCGAAAACGATGTAGCCCGGGCTGAGCACGGAGCGCGATGCCCGGGGTGATTCGATATGTCGTCCGAGTCCCGGGCATCCCCCGGATCGAGTCCGGGGTCAGCCCGGGCTACGGCGCTAGACATGCTAAGCATCACCAAACCCCGCCGCCGAAGCCTCTCAGAGCGCGCACTCGGCTTCCTGCTGCTGACACCCGCCGCGCTGCTGCTGCTGCTGATCGTCGTCTACCCGATCGCACAGCTCGTCTGGAACAGCTTTTTCGACATCCATCTCGCGGAGCCGTGGAAGGGCGAGCCCTTTGTCGGCTTCGAAAACTACGCCCGAGCCTTCGCTGACGACCGGTTCCGGGACACGGTGTTTCATACCGCGATCTACACCGTTGTAACCGTGCCGGGCGCGCTCCTGGTCGGATTGGGGCTGGCACTTCTCGCCAACATGCCGTTCCGGCGCAAGTGGCCGGTGCGCCTCGGCCTGCTCCTGCCGTGGGCGCTGCCGCTGGTGTTCTCCGGACTCATCTTCCGCTGGTTCTTCGAGTACAAGCAGGGCATCGTCAACGACGTGCTGGCGCGGCTAGGCGTCGAGCCCCTGGCGTGGCTGACTGACCCGAATCTCGCCATCACGGCGATCTGCGTCGCGATCATCTGGAAAGCGTCGTCGTTCATGGCGCTCATGTTGCTCGCTGGCCTGCAGACGATCCCGCGCGAGCTCTATGAGGCGGCCGAGGTCGACGGCGCAACGCGCTGGCAGAAATTCATCTCGATCACTTTGCCGATGCTGCGACCGGCGATCATGGTCGCGCTCATCTTCCGCACCATCACCGCGATCCAGACCTTCGACATTCCGTACGCGATGACCGGCGGCGGTCCCGGCGACTCGACCGAGACCCTGGCGATGTACATCCAGAAGACGACGCTCGATTTCCTCGACTTCGGCTACGGCTCTGCGCTCGCCACGCTGATGTTCGTCATCAGCATGATCGTGACCAGCGGCTATCTGCGCTATACGCGGCGCAGCGCCGGCCGCGGAGAGCGCTGAATCATGCTCCCGAAGCGCAGGACCGTCGTCTGGCTCGCCGGCATCGTCGTCGCCGCGAACGGCTTTTTCCCGGCAGTGTGGATCCTGTTCACCTCGCTCAAGACCGAGACCGAGCTGATGGGCTACCCCATCACGTACCTGCCGCAGGCGCCGACGCTCGCCAATTACGTGCAGGCGTTCACCGAGCAGCCGCTGCTGCGCTTTCTGTGGAACAGCTTCGTCGTCGCCTCGCTCTCGACGCTGCTGTGCGTGCTGGTCTCGGCGCTCGCGGCGTACGCGCTGACGCGGCTGCGCGTGCCGAAAAGCAATCTCATCATGGCCGCGCTGATGGCCGTGGCGATGTTCCCGCTGATCTCGCTCATGGTGCCGCTGTTCAAGATGATGCGCGAGCTGGGGTTGCTCAACACCTATCTCGCGCTGATCCTGCCCTACGCGGTGCTGTCGATGCCCGTATGCACGCTGGTGCTGGCGAGCTTCTTCCAGGACATCGAGCCCGACCTCGAGGCCGCGGCGATGATCGACGGCTGCTCGCGCGTGGGCGCGCTCTTCCGGGTCGTCGTGCCGCTTTCGGCGCCCGGCGTGTTCACCGCCGCGATCCTGGCCTTCGTCAACGCCTGGGACGAATTCCTCCTGGCGCTGACCATGATGAACCGCCTCAACATGCGTACGCTGTCGGTCGGCATCACGCTCTATCAGGGCGAGTTCGCGTTTCCGTGGCCGCTGATCTCGGCGGCGCTGATCGTCGCCATCGTTCCCATCTCGATCCTGATCGCGGTGTTCCAGGAACGCGTGGTGGGCGGATTGACCGCAGGAGGAGTCAAGGGTTGATGCGAGTCAGCGTACTTGAATGGATGCTGACGTTCTGATCGTCGGAGCTGGTCCCACCGGGCTGATGCTCGCCAATCAACTCGGCCGGAGAGGCGTACGCGCGCTGATCATCGATCGACATTCGGGGCCGTCGCTTCAGACGAGAGCGCTGGGCGTGCAGGCGCGCACGCTGGAGATCTACTCGAAGCTCGGCATCATCGATCGGGCGCTCGAGCTCGGCAAGCGCGGAACGGGCGCAAACATTTGGGCCGAAGGGCGGAAGATGGCGCGTGTCCCCCTCGGCGAAGCCGGGCAAAGCGTGACGCCGTATCCGTTCATTCTGATCCTCGGCCAGGACGACAACGAACGGATCATGGGCGACAAGCTTCGTGACTGGGGCATATCGGTGCAGTGGAATACCGAGCTCTTCGGCCTCGAGCAGGAATCCCGCCATGTCACGGCAGCGCTCGAGCTACCGGACGGCACGGCCCGGAAGATCACTGCCGCGTGGGTCGCCGGATGCGACGGAGCGCGTAGCGCCGTGCGTGAGCTCTGCGGCATTACATTTCCGGGCGCGCCCTATGAGCACGTGTTCTTCGTCGCCGATACGGTAGTGACCGGGACCATGGTGCCGGACGAGGTCAACGTCTACTTGTGGCGGTCCGGGTTTCATCTGTTCTTCCCCATGCGTGGGGACGATCACTGGCGGATCGTCGGTATTCTGCCCGCGACCTTGCGGGGCGGAGACGACGTGACTTTCGAGCACGTGATCCCTTCGTTGCGCGGAGAAGCTGGAGCCGGATTGTCCTTCAAGACCTGCACCTGGTTTTCCACCTATCGCATCTCACACCGGAGCGCGTCGCGATTCCGCGACCGCCGCTGCTTCCTGCTCGGCGACGCGGCGCACATCCACAGCCCGGTCGGCGCGCAAGGCATGAACACCGGCTTGCAGGATGCCTACAACCTGGGGTGGAAGCTCGCGCTCGTCGTCAGAGGCCAAGCGGACGCCGCGCTCCTCGATTCATACGAGGAAGAGCGCGTGCCGGTCGCGCGGCGGTTGCTGAACACGACCGATCGGGCGTTCAGGCTGGTCGTATCCGACAGCCCGCTCGCCGGCTTGCTCCGCACCCAGATACTCGCCAGGATCGCCGCGTTTGCGATGAGTCGCGAGCGGATACAGCGGGCCGCGTTTCGGGTCGTCTCCCAGACCGGCATCGATTACCGGACGAGCCCAGTGTCGAAATCACTGGAAGGCCTGCCCACCGGCGCGCCGCGCGCGGGCGATCGCTTTCCGTGGCTGCGGGTCAAGTTCGAGGCGAACGGCCCCGTCGAGGATCTGTTCCAGAAACTCGACGACACGCGACTTAACCTGATCGTAATGGGCCAGCCCTCGCCTCCCGAAGGAGCGCTCGATCTTGGCGACCTGCTACGCATTCATCGCATTCCGGTCGAGCCATTCAACGACGCGGAATTGGCACGCGCGCAGATTCCTCAGCGCTCGTTCTATCTCGTGCGCCCCGACGGCCATATCGGACTTTGTGGCGTTCACCTGGATGCTGCCGCGGCCACACGTTACGTCGCCGAATATTTGCGCTTCGGAGCCGGAAGCGCGTGAACCAAGAAAGCCCGTCGTTGGGCGATCCATGCACACGCATTTCTCCCGTCCTGCATTTTTCGAAGGCGCCCGCGACATCGCGCCGATGCTGATCGGCATCGTCCCTTTCGGCATCGTCTGCGGGATCGGCGCGATCACGGCCGGCGCATCGCCGATCGCCGCGCTGGCGATGTCGATGATCATGTTCAGCGGCGCGGCGCAGATCATCGCCGTCCAGCTGCTCGCAGGCGGCGCGCCATTCGCCGTCATACTGCTTTCCTGCCTCGTCGTCAGCCTGCGCCTGGTGATGTACAGCGCGGCGATGGCGCCGTATCTGCGGCCGCTCGATCATCGCTGGCGCGCGCTGCTTTCCTTCGTCCTCACCGATCAGGCGTTCGCGGGAACGCTCCAGCGTTTCCAGAGGTCCGATGATCTGCGCGCCAACGCCTCGTATTTTCTCGGCAGCGGCGCGCTGTTGTGGGTGATCTGGCAGCTCGCGACCCTCGCAGGCATCCTGGCGGGACAGATCATCCCCGCATCGTGGCAGCTCGACTTCGTCGTGCCGCTATGTTTCATCGCGGTGCTGGTTCCGCTGCTTCGCGACCGGGTCTCGATTCTTGTCTTCACGGTCGCGACCATCGCCGTCATCGCCCTCGACGCGATGCCGCTGCGGCTGTCGATGGTCTGCGGTGGCTTGCTCGGGATCGCTGCCGGTGTCGTCGGCGACAAGATGGCAGGCAAGCGTGGATAAAGAGCTCACGATCTGGCTCCTGATCTTCGCGGTTGGCGCGGTGACATATACCGCTCGGCTGTCGTTCATCGCCTTGTTTGCGCGCCGCGAGATGCCGCCGCTGCTCGCCCGTGCGCTCAACCACGTGCCGGTGGCGATGGTGACAGCGATCGTAGTGCCCGCGGTGGTTTTCATGACGCCCGGCGAGCTGCGCCTCGATCCGGGCAACGCGAAGATGATCGCCGCGCTGGTTGCCGGCGCCGTCGCATGGTGGCGGCAGAGCGCGGTGCTGACCATCGCGGTCGGGATGGTTGTGCTCTGGTCGTTGCGGTATGTTGTGGGCTAAGATGCTCGTAGGTGCGAATTCATTCGCACATCACCCGCGGCCGAATGAATTCGGCCCTACGAAGGACTACCGATGTGGCCGAATGAAAGCGGCCCTGCGAAGGATTACCCATGCGCTTCGAAGGCACCGACACCTACGTCGCCACGCCCGATCTGATGCTCGCGGTCAACGCCGCGGTCACGCTCGAGCGGCCGTTGCTGGTCAAGGGCGAGCCGGGCACCGGCAAGACGATGCTGGCTGAAGAAGTCGCGCGGGCGATTGAGCGTCCGCTGGTGCAATGGCACATCAAGTCGACGACCAAGGCGCAACAAGGGTTGTATGAATACGACGCGGTGTCCCGCCTGCGCGACTCGCAGCTCGGCGACGAGCACGTCGCCGACATCGCGCACTACATCAAGCACGGCGTGCTGTGGGAAGCATTCGAATCGGCGACACCCGCGGTCGTGCTGATCGACGAGATCGACAAGGCCGACATCGAGTTTCCGAACGACCTCCTGCGCGAGCTCGATCGCATGGAGTTCTATGTTTACGAGACTCAAGCCACCATCAAGGCGCGGCATCGGCCGCTGGTCGTGATCACGAGCAACAACGAAAAGGAGCTGCCGGACGCATTCCTGCGCCGTTGTTTCTTCCACTACATCAAGTTCCCCGACAAGGAGACGATGACGCGCATCGTCGATGTCCATTTTCCGGGGTTGAAGAAGGCTCTGCTCAAGGAAGCGCTGGAAGTCTTCTTCGAGCTCCGCGAAGTGCCCGGCTTGAAGAAGAAGCCGTCGACCTCCGAATTGCTCGACTGGCTCAAGCTCCTCCTCGCCGAGGACATTCCGCCCGAGGCGCTCCGGAGCACGGACAAGAAGGTCGTCATCCCTCCGCTCTACGGCGCGCTGCTCAAGAACGAGCAGGACGTCCACCTGTTCGAGCGCGCGGCGTTCATGGCGCGATCGGGACGCTAGCGTGCCGTTCGTCGAGCCGGTCACGCTCGAGGGACGACATGCGACGCTCGAGCCCCTCGCGCGGGAGCAAGAGGCGGACCTGCGGCGCGCCGCCGCCGACGGCGAGCTGTGGCGGCTGTGGTACACGTCGGTGCCAGCACCCGACAAGACCGGAGCGTATATCGACGCGGCGCTCACGATGCGCGAGAAGCTCGGCGCCATGCCGTTCGCCGTGCGCGACAACGCCGCAGGCGAAGTCGTCGGATGCACGCGCTATTTCAATGTTGATGCGTCCAACCGGCGACTGGAAATCGGGCACACGTGGTATGCGAAACGCGCGCAGCGCACCGCAATCAACACCGAGTGCAAGCTGTTGCTGCTCACGCACGCGTTCGAGAAGCTCAGCTGCATCGCGGTGGAGTTTCGCACGCACTGGTTCAATCACGCCTCGCGCGAAGCGATCGTGCGCCTGGGAGCGAAGCAGGATGGCGTGCTGCGGAATCACCAGATTTGCCTCGACGGCAGCTATCGCGACACGGTCGTGTTCAGCATCATCGAGAGCGAGTGGCCGGCGGTGAAACGGCATCTCACGTTCCGGCTCGAGCGGAAGTAGGAAGGAGCGGAAGTAGGGTCAGAGACGACTTTTCTCAAACGTGCGTGTCTCTAGAAAATCGAATAGCAAAAGTCGTCTCTGACCCTCTCTTGCCATGTTGATCGATTTCTTCCTGCATCTCAAGGCGGCGAAGCTTCCGGTATCGACGCGCGAGTTCCTGACGCTGCTCGAGGCGCTTGAACACAACGTCGTCGCCAACAGCATCGACGACTTCTATTTCCTCGCGCGCACCTGCCTGGTCAAGGACGAGGCGCTCTACGACCGCTTCAACCTCGCCTTCGGCGCGTACTTTCACGGCGTCGAAGGCATGTTCGACATCCGCGCGGAGATTCCGGAAGAATGGATCAGGAAGGCGATCGAAGGCACGCTGACCGATGAGGAGAAGGCGCTGGTGAAAGCCCTCGGCGGCTGGGAGAAGTTGATGGAAACGCTTAAGGCTAGGCTCGAAGAGCAGCGCGCCCGCCATCAAGGCGGCGCGAAATGGATCGGCACCGCGGGCATGAGCCCGTTCGGCGCCTATGGCTACAACCCCGAGGGCATCCGCGTCGGCCAGGAGGGCGGACGCGGTCGCAGCGCGGTGAAAGTCTGGGACGAGCGCTCGTTCCGCAATCTCGATGACTCGGTGGAGCTGAACACTCGCAACATCAAGATCGCGCTGCGACGGCTCCGGCGCTTCGCGCGCGAAGGCGTGCCGGAGGAGCTCGATCTCGACGCGACGATCGAGGGCACCGCGAAGAATGCGGGCTGGCTCGACCTGCACCTCGTCCCCGAGCGCCGCAATCGGGTGAAGGTGCTGCTGTTTCTCGATGTCGGCGGTTCGATGGATCCGCACATCCAGGTCTGCGAGGAGCTGTTCTCGGCCGCCAAGAGCGAGTTCCGCCACCTCGAGTATTTCTATTTCCACAACTGCGTTTACGATCACGTATGGCGCGACAACGTCCGCCGGCGCAGCGAGCGCATCGCGACTTTCGACATCCTGCACAAGTATGGCCCGGACTGGCGCCTCATCTTTGTCGGCGATGCGGCGATGAGTCCTTACGAGCTCATGCAGGCGGGCGGCAGCGTCGAGTACAGCAACGACGAGCCCGGCGTCGTCTGGCTCAAGCGCCTCCTCGACGCGTACCGCCACGCGATCTGGCTCAACCCGGAGCCGGAGCGAGGCTGGAGCTATACGCGCTCGACGCAGATCGTGCTGGGAACGCTGGGGCCCCGCATGTTCCCGCTGACGCTCGAGGGGCTCAACCGCGGCATCGCGCTGTTGCGCAAATGAGACGATAATGGGGTCTATACGATAGTAGGGTCAGAGACGACTTTTGGTGTCGTCCCAAGCTTGGACGCGGCAGGCGAGAAAAGTCGTCTCTGACCCTACTATCGCAAGCAAGAATCGTATCTGACCCCACGGAGGCACATCATGCACAAACTGTGGATCATGATCGCCGCATTCGCGACGGCGGCCGCGGTTCCCGCAGTCGCGAATGCCATCGTCTGTTACACACTGCTCGACAAGGGCGACAACGTGCTGTATCAGGATTCGCTGCCTCCTTTCGACATGAGCGATAGCGGCGCTGCGCTGCGCAGCGGAATGCGCCAGCGCAATGAGTATCTGATGATCTACGAAGTCGAGCGCTGTCCGTCGGTGGTCGCGGTTTTAGGATCGACCGGCTACCGCCCCGCAACGGTCGATGAGATCGTTTCCGGCATGCGTGCCTACGCGACATCGGGCCGCGGCTCGAGCGGCGCCGGCGTTACCGGTAGCGGCAGAGCGAGCGCAGCACCGGCTGCGCCTGCCTCCTCGCGCAGTGGCTCGACTGGAACGCGCAAGGGCTACTGACCGAGCGCCTTTCGCGAGGCGCTGATGCTTCCCGCGATGCTGCCATTTCGCGGAATCGCCTTCGCGCTAGGCTCCGCTTTGTTGTTCGGCGCGAGCACTCCGCTCGCGAAGGCTCTCGTGGGCACGATCGACCCGCTCTGGCTCGCCGGGCTACTCTACGCAGGTTCCGGTCTCGGATTGACGCTGGTCCTGTTTGTGCGTGTAGCGCGCAACGGGCACGGTGTCGTCGCGCTGCCGCGACCGGATCTCGCCTGGCTTGCGCTGACCATTCTCTGCGGGGGAGTTCTCGCTCCGGCGCTATTCACCTTTGGATTGCGGCTCACGTCAGGCGCGACCGCGAGTCTGCTGGGCAATCTGGAAAACGTCATGACCGTCGCGCTCGCGTGGTTTGTCTTCCGCGAGCATCGCAGCGCGAGGGTTGTCGCCGGGATGGCGGCGATCGTTGCCGCATGCATCATCCTCACTTGGCCGACGGACGCCGGTGCCGCGGGAGGCGCAGGCGCGGGTTTGATCGCACTGGCCTGTCTAGGCTGGGCGCTGGACAATAACCTGACGCGCAAGATCGCAGCCAACGACGCGACGCTGATCGCTGCCATCAAGGGCGGCGCCGGCGGTGCCGTGAACCTGATGCTTGCAGTGTTCTTTGCCAGCCAAACGCCGGCGGCAGGCGCAGCATTGGCGGCGGGAGTTCTTGGCTTCTTCGGCTATGGCATCAGCCTCGTCCTATTCGTGATCGCGCTGCGCGAGCTCGGTGCGGCCCGGACGGGAGCCTACTTTGCGACCGCGCCATTCATTGGAGTGGCGACGGCGTTTACGGTGCTCGGCGAGCGTCCCGACGTAGCGTTTTTCATCGCTCTGCCGCTGATGGCCTGCGGCGTCTGGCTGCATCTGACCGAGCGCCACAGCCACACCCATTCCCACGACCGCTTGGTCCACGATCACCCGCATCGTCACGACGCACACCATCGCCACGAGCACGCATTTCCCTGGGATGGGACCGAGCCGCACCGGCACGAGCACGTCCACGAGCCGCTGGTCCACGCGCACCCGCATTTTCCCGATCTGCATCATCGGCACGAGCATTGACTCGGCCCTTGCCGCAGCACCTCGATGCTGCGGCCGCCAGCTTGGCATTTCACACGCCGCTGTGCTAGATTGTGGGTGCGGGGATTGCGAGCAGACTCCCCGTTCTCCCAAGACGCTCTCCGCGTCCAAGCTCTGCTCCTGACGTTGGGCTGACTGCCCGAGCGGGAGCGTGCCTTGGATCCAGCAATCGCTTCCTCCTGCAGTCGCCCGAAGATCCGGAGGAGACTCGCCATGACCAAGCCAACCACGACCGCGGGGCTGTCGCTCTTCGCCTGCGGTGTCGCGACCGCGGCGTTCGCGGAAACGGTCAACTTCGATGCCGACCGTGTCGGCGCCCTCCCCGCGGCGTGGACTGCGGGTGTCACCGGCCGCGGCGCCTTTCACTGGGCGGTCGAGGCCGATACCAGCGCGCCGAGCGCGCCCAACGTGCTCAAGCAAAGCGGGCGCGGCGACTTTCCGTGGTGCGTGAAGCGCGACGTTGCGATCGCCGACGGCTATGTCGAGGTCAAATTCAAGCCTCTTGCCGGCAAGGACGATCAGGCTGGCGGCGTCGTCTGGCGCTGGAAGGACGGCGACAAGTATTATGTCGCCCGCGCGAACGCCCTGGAAAACAACGTTTCGCTCTATTACACGCAGAGCGGCCGCCGCATCACCATCAAGTATGTCGATGCCCCGGTCGCGAAAGGCCAGTGGCATGTGCTGCGCGTCGAATTCGCCGGCAGCCGCATCGCCGTAGCGCTCGACGGCAAGCGCTACATCGAGCAGGAAGACACGCACATCGGCGGCGCCGGCGCGGTGGGCGTGTGGACCAAGGCCGACAGCGTCACCGTCTTCGACGATTTCAGCTACGGCAGCGCAGGAAAATGAGCGCAATCAACGGTTCGACGATGCGCCGGGTGCTGCTGGCGCGCGGACTGCGGGCATTTGGCGACGGGTACATGAGCCTTCTCCTGCCCGTGTATCTCATCACCCTCGGGCTTTCACCGTTTCACGTCGGGGTCATTGCTACCGCCACGCTCTTGGGCTCCGCCGCGCTTTCGCTGCTGGTCGGACTGCACGCGCATCGGATCGGTTATCGGACGCTGCTGCTCGCGGCCGCCGCGCTCATGGCGCTGACAGGTTTTGCTTTCGCTGCGGTGAGTGATTTCTGGCCGCTGCTCGTCATCGCCGTCGTCGGCACGCTCAACCCGTCAAGCGGCGACGTCAGCGTGTTCCTGCCCCTCGAACAGGCGGTGCTCGCGCACGTCGGTACCGATCGCGGACGCACGGCGCTCTTCGCGCGCTACAGCCTCACCGGTGCGCTCGCCGCGGCACTCGGAGCGTTGTTCGCTGCCGTGCCCGACTTGGTGGTGAACGGCGGCTACGCCGGAATGAAGCCTGCGCTGCAGGCGATGTTCGTGCTCTATGGGCTCATCGGTCTCGCATCGGGATGGATCTACCGCAAGCTTCCCGTCCGCCTGGCCGCGCAGGAGCAGGCGGACGGGAAGCT
>DASWDF010000133.1:0-26806 GCA_036395475.1 Casimicrobiaceae bacterium | reverse complement strand
TCACGCCCTGGCGATGAGTACTAGCCAGTGATCTCGTCATAGCCTCGACCAAGGAACTGAACGAAACAGAATCCGTGGCCGAACGGATCCGCCATCAGTGCAAGCTTGCCCCACTTGTGTGTGGCGATAGGCTTTTCAAGGCGCGCTCCAACGGCAATGGCCTTCTGAACCGCAGACTCTATGTCCTCAACGACAAAATCAAGATGGACTGGCGTCCAATGGCGCTCATAGCTCCGGTGCTGGGCAGTCGTATCTGAGGCTGGCGTGCCGCCGAATTTGACCAGCAGATAGATGGGTGCAGAGCTTCCAAGCAACTCGACTCCGGAAGTTCCAAAGCGCCGGCCTACCGTCAATTCGAACGCGGCGCTGTAGAAGTGGATCGCCTTCTCGAGATCGTCAACATCAAGGTTTACGAGGAGATTCATTTGCCCCGCTCTTGTGCCGCCTAGCGAACGAAGCTAACCGGCGCCTCGCGGTCGGCGCGTCAGCGCCAGCCGCGAGGCATGCGAGTTGAGCGAGCGGTTAGGCAGCACATTTTTCCCTATGCCAACTTGGCGAGCACTCCATTCATTTCTTCTCTGGAGAAAGCACGTAAGGTCTGGGTCCGAACGTTACCCGCGGCACCGATGGCCAATCCAAGCGCGGTCATAGACACATCGTCGGGTGCCTCGAATACTGCGACGACATCGTAGCTTCCCAGCGTCCAGAAAAACTCCTTCGCCGTAACCCCGAATTTTCTTGCCAGTTCCTTTACGGCGTCGGCCCGCTTTGTGGTGTCTTTGACGTTGCGAATTCCCTGATCTGTGAAACTCGTGAGGACAATGTAAGTCGCCATGATGAATTCTCCTTACGCTGTTCGAGGCCAGGGAAACAACTGTCAATGGCGGCACGGCCTCGAAATGTGCCTTCCTGACGAACGAAGCTGACCGGCGCCGAGCCGACGGCGCGCCGGCGCCGCCGGCGAAGCGTCCGGGTTGAGCGAGAAGTCAGGCTGCATGGACTTGTGCGGGGGATTCGGAGAGACAACACATATCCGTATGCAGCCAGCAGGAACGATCTTCAACATGTTGATCGATGCGGACCGACTGGACATTGCGCCAGCTTTCTTTGGTCTTGTCGAGGAGCGCTTGGTTTAGCGCCTGTCTTCGACCGCCCAAACACGAAAATATCCCGACCGGCGAAAGGTAACGAACGGCAAAACCGACGGCTCGCCTTGTGATCAGGAACATGGCCCCGCGACCAATGCCTGTTTGGTCGAAGGAGGCCGTGACCGGCAACAGAAGCCTCCCGTTCATTCGAAGATGGGTTAACCAGGCAAGCGACGGGTGTGTGACTCCGCAGTTGACGAAGATAGCGTCGCACTTGCCGAACGGCAATTCGCAGCCATCCATGGGCGATACCGTTACTTGGTTCCAAGGGCGCAAATTTTCCTGGGCGCGCGCGGCAAGGATGGGGTCGATCTCGCACGCCAATACGATTCCCGACGGGCCGACGAGCTCGGCAAGGATGGCCGTGTAGTAGCCCGTTCCGCTGCCAATGTGGACGACTGTCTCGCCAGATCCTAGCGCCAGAGATTCAATCCAAGCGGCAAGGCTGCTCGGCTCACCGTTGTTGAGTCCTCGGGCGGAATCGATCCCGATCAAGACGTCACCATAGACGTGGATGGGATCAGCACTGTCAGTGGTGCGGTAACTCCAACTGCCATCATCGGCAAAGACACAAATCTGCCACGGTCCATGTCCGACAAATCTCTCGCGCGGGACCTTGGCGAATGCGTCGACCAACCCATCGGATGTGAGGTGTGCCGTTGCGCGCAATTCCTCAGCGAAGCGACGACGCGATGTTGCGAGCTCGCTCACGATAATGCGGCCTGACGAACGAAGCTAACCGGCGCCGAGCGCACGGCGCGCAGCACTACTGGCGAATCGTCCGGGTTGAGCGAGAGGTTACGCCGCTTGATGGACATAATTAGCAGGAAACATTGCGCGTTCAACCAGCTCGATGAGTATGTGGATCACCTTGATGTGAAGTTCCTGAACCCGATCAGAATACGTCCCCACGGGCGTACAAATTTCCACGTCTGCCGCACGCCCGAGCGTTGAGCCAGCTTTACGGGTTAACCCGATTACTGTTAGGCCCAGCGCGTGGGCGCGGCCCGACGCAAGAACAACATTGCGGCTTTCACCGTTGGTCTGCATTGAACTCCGGGTTACGCCACGTCATTTGAAGTATTATTTGAATCGTTAGGTTCGGCCAGAAAATTGCCGAGATAATTCACGATGTTGATGTGGAGTCCCCGAAAGCTCGCGCCCGGGTTGATGCAGATATATGAGATGTGCATCGTTCCAACGCGAAAGCGGCACCGAAGCCTACGATTGTCGCTCAACGGCGAGACCTACGCCAAGCTTTGTGCAAAGACACTGAGAACGCGATGACTGTCCGCACCGCCGTCCTGGACCTCTTGCGCGCCTTCGGGATGACTTCGATCTTCGGCAATCCCGGCTCCACGGAGTTGCCGCTGTTTCGAGGTTTCCCCAAGGACTTCCGCTACGTGCTCGGCCTGCAAGAAGCAGTTGTCGTGGGTATGGCGGATGGCTATGCGCAGGCGACGCACAACGCCGCCTTCGTCAATCTGCATTCTGCGGCGGGTGTGGGTCACGCGATGGGCAACATCTTTACCGCCTACAGGAATCGCACGCCGCTCGTCATCACCGCGGGCCAACAGACACGCTCGATTCTCCCGTACGACCCGTTCCTGTTTTCAGCCCAAGCCACGGAGCTTCCCAAGCCGTACGTGAAATGGAGCTCGGAGCCGGCGCGTGCCGAGGATGTTCCGCTCGCCATCGCGCGCGCCTACTACATCGCGATGCAGCCACCGCGCGGACCGGTGCTGGTTTCGATTCCGGCCGATGACTGGGCGAAGCCCTGCGAGCCGGTCGCGGCGCGCGTCGTGAGCACCGAGATCCGACCCGAGCCGCGTGTGCTGAACGCGATTGGCGAAGCGCTCGACACCTCGCTGCGTCCGGCGTTCGTGGTCGGCGCGGCGGTCGATCGCGACGGCGCCTGGAGCGATGTCGTGCGGCTCGCCGAACGCCACAACGCGGCGGTGTGGGTGGCGCCGATGTCGGGGCGCTGCAGCTTCCCCGAAGATCACGCGCTCTTCGCCGGGTTCCTTCCGCCGATGCGCGAGAAGATCGTAAGTCTTCTTGCGGAACATGATGTCATCTTCGCGCTCGGCGCTGCCGCATTCACCTACCACGTCGAAGGCGCCGGGCCGCATCTTCCCGCGGGCGCCCGACTCGTGCAACTGATCGACGATCCGAACATCGCCGCCTGGACGCCGCAGGGTACGTCCGCGGTCGGAAGCATTCGCCTCGGTGTGTTGGATCTGCTCGCGCGCGAGCCCCCGCAATCGCGCGGCCGCCCTGCCCCGCGCCGCGAGCCGCCGCGCGTCGAGCCTTCGACACCGATGTCCGCTGCCTTCGTCATGAAAACGCTTGCCGAGCTCCGGGATCCCGCGGCTATCGTCGTGGAGGAAGCGCCGAGCTCGCGGCCGGCGATGCAGAGCTATCTGCCGATCGTGCGCAGCGAAACGTTCTACACAATGTGCAGCGGCGGGCTTGGATACGCCATGCCGGCGGCCGTGGGGATTGCGCTGGGCAAGCCGGGCGCGAAAGTCATCGGCCTGATCGGCGACGGATCGAGCATGTACTCGATCCAGGCCTTGTGGAGCGCAGCGCAGCTCGCGCTGCCGATCACGTTCATCGTTCTCAAGAACCGGCGCTATGCCGCGCTGCAGGAGTTCGCACCGACGTTCGGTTTCGGTCCGGACGAGCCCCTACCCGGAACCGAGCTGCCGGATATCGATTTCGTGGCGCTGGCGCGTGGCCAGGGATGTCGCGGCGTGAACGTGAACCACGCGCAGCATTTGCGCAATGCGCTGAGCGACGCGCTGCAGGCGCCCGTTCCAATGCTTGTGGAGGTGGACGTCGCCTGAACCGATTCACCGCAGTTTGTCGCTGACCAGTTCCAGACTCACAACAAGAGGAGGCACCATGTCGATCACTTCAGCAGTGGGGCGCAGCGCCGTCGCATTGATCTTAGCCTGCGCACTGTGCGCTCATGCGGGTGCGCAGACCTGGCCGGACAAGCCAGTCAAGTTGATCGTCAACTTCCCACCCGGCGGCGTCGCAGACACGCTCGCGCGCGCTATTGCGCCCGGCATCTCCGAGGCGATCAAGCAGCCGGTCGTGGTCGAAAATCGCCCGGGGGCGAACGGGGCAATCGGCGCTGATGCGGTCGCCAAGTCGCCCGCCGACGGCTACACGTTCCTCGTCACATCAGGCGGCGCGATGACCGTCGATCCGTTCATCTATGCGAATCTTCCTTACGACACACAGAAGGACTTGACGCCCGTCGCGTCGCTGGCGATCGTGCGCGTCTTTCTGATGGTTCATCCCTCGGTGCCCGCGAAAAACCTCAACGAGTTCGTCGCCTACGCGCGCGCCAATCCCGGGAAGCTTTCCTACGGGTCGGCGGGCAGCGGCAGCTCCCCGCACATCGCTGCGGAGATGTTCAAGCGCGCGGCGAAGATCGAGGCGACCCACGTTCCGTACAAGGGCGCGGCCCCTGCTCTCAATGACCTGCTCGGCGGGCAGGTGCAGTTCATGTTCGATCCCGGTCCGGGCCTGCAACATGCGCCCACCGGCAAGTTAACGGTGCTCGCCGTCGCAAGCGCCAAGCGCGCTTCACGCTATCCCGACGTCCCGACCCTCGAGGAACTGGGCATGCGGGTCGATGCGGATACCACGTTCGGTGTCTACGCGCCGGCTCGCGTGAGCGCCGCGATCATCGAACGGATGAACAGGGAAATCACTCGGACGTTGAATTCACCGGTGCTGGTGGACAACATGGCCAGACTCGGGGGCGAAGTCGCGCCGATGACGATCCAGGAATTCTTAAGCCGGCAGGCCGCCGATCGCGCGCGCTATGGTGCGTTTATCAAGGAAGCCGGCATCAAGGTGGATTGACGCGGACCTCCACGGCTTAAGCTTAAGAGCGCTATGGCAAGGCACGCAAGGCGCGCGAATGTTGAGACTACTTGTCATTAGCGTTCTGTGGGCCGATTCACCCGATAACGTTTGGCCGATCTCAGACGTTGTAGCGCGGTTCCAGACCGTCGCAGCGTGGTATGCGGAGGCCAGCTACGGCAGGCTGACGCTTGTTCCAACCGTCGCGCCATTCGTCCGGGCCACCACGACTTCGGCCAATGCTAACGCCGACACGCTGTTGCATATCTCTTCCGATCTCGGCGGGCCATTAAAGGCATCGGGCTTCGACACGACCAAGTTCGACCGTATCATTTACATCGTTCCGCGCATTGCCTCAGTCGGTCCCAAGGGCTTTACCTTTGGCTCGTCGATGGTGCTGAACTGTGGCGGCAGCGACTACGTGACGTTCGGAGCGATTCACGAATTGGGCCATTCGCTCGGCCTCGCGCACGCGCAATCGCTGCGAGTCGGCGGCCGCAACGGCAAGGTGATGACGTTTCCCGGTCTCGATATCACGCAACTCGGCGGCAATGTTATCGGCTTCCGCCTTGATCCCGCCGACCCGACGAACGCGATGTCCTATGCGCAAGTCCGGGCTCATTTCGGCGCGTATGACAAATCGCAACTCGGATGGATCGCGCCGGCAATCGGGGACGGCAAGGGCCAGACCTACGAATTGACTCCGCTCGCACGACGGGGCGGCGCGCTGTATGGAATAAAGGTACCGATGAAGCAGTTCAGGGCGACGTCGAATCGGGTTTACTGGATCGAGCTACGGGATGGTTTCGGCTTCGACGGTAACCTCGCGCCGCAGAATCGCGGCTTCATCGTCAGCGTCGCCAACGATTTCTTGTGCGTTCCGACGTGCGCGATCGACGCCCACCCGGAGACTCAGGAGTTGGGCGACAGCGCATTCCAAGCCGGCGACACATTCAAAGATGGCACGGTCCGCTTCGACTTCGTCGACGCGACGCATGTACGGGCGCGGCTCGATCCGGGAGCGTCAGCTCCGACGTCCACGCCAAGACCGTAACGCAGCAGAGAACGCACGTCGTTGCGCGTTCCCCAATCCGGACAACATCATGCTCGAGTGCCGCCTAACCAAGCTAACCAGCGCCGAGCGGACGCGCGCAAGCGCCGCCGGCGAGGCGTCGGTTGAGCGAAACGTTAGGCCGCTCAAGGCAACATGTTCAACCGGATGATTCACTATCACGGGGGTTATTGGATGACTTGATCCGCGCGACTCAGTACCGAGGTTGGGATTGTCAACCCAAGTGCTTTCGCCGTCTTGAGATTCACGACTAGCTCGAATCGCGTGGCCTGCTCCACAGGAAGATCACCCGGCCTGGCACCTTTGAAAAGCTTGTCGACGTAGCTCGCAGCGTGTCGGAACTGGTCAAGGATGCTCGGATCGAAGCTAATGAGAGCACCCGCCTGGGCAAACTCGCTGAACTCGGAAGCCACGGGCATCTTGCGCTGCTTGCCAAGTTCGACGACCCGCGCCCGATAACTGATTTGGATTGCGTCTTCCGTCGTCATGAGGGCCTGCGCCCCGAACTGCACTGCAGACTCGAAGCCCCTGTCGAGATCGTCGGGGACGCGTAGCTCGAACGGGTGGAGTTGCACTTGAAATTGTGGAGCGGCCGCCTGGATCTGCTTCAACTTCTGAACGACGCTGGCATTGGCGGAACTCCAGAAAACAGCAAGCCGAGTCAGTGTCGGGAGGATCTCCTTCAGCAGCTGCAGCCGTTTGGCAGTCAGCTCGGTCGCGAGAAGGCTGGCTCCCGTGATGTTTGCTCCAGGTCGTGCAAGGCTCGTGATGAAACCGGCAGCTATCGGGTCACCGACGGCGGCCATCACGATGGGAATCGTTTTGGTCGCCTTCCGCGCCGCGTCGGTGGATTCGGTTCCAGCCGTCAAGATAACGTCCACGTTTCGTTGCACGAGGTCGGCGGCGAGCACGGGCAGGCGACTGGACTCTCCTTCCGTGTACCGGAACTCAAGCCGAACGTTCCGTCCATCTATCCATCCTCGCTCCTGGAGCGCTGCCGTGAACGAATTGACGCGAGCCTGCGCCTGCGGGTCGCTCTGGACATACGGCAAAAGCAGGCCTAATCGCAACTCACGGCCAGGCTGCTGCGCACGCGCGACGAGCGGCCGGTGGAGCGCGACACTGCCAAGCAGCACGAGGATGCTGCGTCGCTTCATACCACGGCCCATAGTCGGTGATGGGAAATAAGGCGTCATCGCGTACCGCACAGCATGGATCGCATCCAACATTTTGCCGACGAATCAATGATCGCCCTCGGAATGTCGGGTCCTAACGATCGGCCGCGCGCGGTCTTGCCCTACGCGCCTGAAGCGGTTATCTCTCCTGCGCCTTGAACATCGTCGTCACGCTCGTCACCAGCGTCGCCAGGTCGGCGAGGTTCGATGGCACGATCAGCGTGTTGCCGGTCTTGGCGAGATTGCCGAACGCGGCAACATACTGCTCGGCGACCTTGAGGTTCACCGCGCTCATTCCGCCCGGCGAGCTGATCGCTTCGGCGACCTGGCGTATCGCCTTGGCGTTCGCCTCGGCGATCGATAGGATCGCCGCGGCCTGGCCTTGCGCAGTGTTGATCTCGGCTTGCTTCACGCCCTCCGACTGCGCGATGGCCGCCGCGCGCGCGCCGGCGGCGAGGTTGATCTGTTCCTGCTGGCGACCTTCCGAGGTGGCGATCACTGCCCGCTTCTCACGCTCGGCGGTGATTTGCGCCTGCATCGCGTGCAGGATTTCCTTCGGCGGCGTCAGGTCTTTGATCTCGTAGCGCAGCACCTTGACGCCCCAGTTCGCCGCCGCCAGGTCGAGCGCCTCGACGACCTGAGCGTTGATGTGATCGCGCTCCTCGAAAGTGCGGTCGAGCTCCATCCGGCCGATGACGCTGCGCAGCGTCGTCTGCGCGAGCTGGGTGATCGCGACCACGTAGTTCGACGATCCGTACGACGCGAGCCGCGGGTCGGTCACCTGAAAATACAGGATGCCGTCGACCTGGAGTTGCGTGTTGTCCTTGGTGATGCAAATCTGCGATGGGACGTCGAGGGGGATTTCGCGCAGGTCGTGCCGATACGCGACACGATCGACGATCGGCACGACGAAATTGAGCCCCGGCTCGAGCACGGCGTGGAACTTGCCCCAGCGCTCGATGACCAGCGCGTGCTGCTGCGGCACGACGCGAATCGTTTTGACGATGATGATGACCGCGACGATGAACAGCGCGAGCGTGACGATCGAAGAACCCATGACGATTTCCATATCCCGTTCCTCAGGTGGGTCGGCGGTCGGAGAGAATCAGCACCGATCCCCGCGTCCCGGCGATGTACATGGTCTCGGCTTGCTGCGTTTCGGGCGCCGCGAGCTCCGCGTCCCAGGTCGAGCCGCGATAGCTCACTCGCGCCGTCCGGTCCGGGCCCCAGCTTTGCACGCGAACCATCTGCCCGACGTCGAGCGCCGCCTGCCGGGGGGTAGCGCCGCGGCCGCGTTTCCATCGTTCCAGCAGGACGACACCGCCGATGCCCAGCGCCCCCGCGGTCAGCCATTGGTAAGGCGTGCTCCAACCCAGCCACGCGGCGACGCCGCCACAGGCGACCGCAATCCCCACGGCAAGCAGGTAGAAGGTCCCCGTCAACAGCTCCGCCGCGATCAGCGCCGCGGCGGCGATCCACCACATCCAATACGCACTCATCGCTAGTGCTTCCTCCTCGAGCGGAAGGATAAAGGAAATCCGGCGCCGCCGGATGGCGGGCGCGACCCGTGCTCAAGGCGGTCCGCCGGGGATTGTGAAGCACCGGAACGCCCCCAGATTCCGCTATAATTAGCTGTTTCGGATCAACCTCTTCGCGACGCTTACCAGAGGAAAGCATGCCGATTTACGAATACCGCTGCGCGGGCTGCGGGCATAAGCTCGAAGCGCTGCAAAAATTCACCGAAGCGCCTCTTTCCGACTGCCCTGTCTGCGGCAAGAAGAGCCTCTCCAAGCTCGTCTCGGCGGCGGGATTTCAGCTCAAAGGCAGCGGCTGGTACGCAACCGATTTCAAGAATTCCGGCGCGAAACCCGCGGCAAAGTCCGACGCGGGCAAAGATGGGGAATCCAAGCCGGCGGAAGCCAAGAAGTCGGACGCAAGCAAAGAGGGGGAATCCAGGCCGGCGGAGGCCAAGGGTGCCTCCCAAGGCGACACGAAGAGCGCTTCCCAAGGCGAGAGCAAGAGCGCGAACCCCGGCGAAGCGGCAACCGCGGCGAGTCCCGCGCCTGCAACTGTTCCTACCGCGAGCGAGCGGTGATACCGACGACACAGTGACTTTGAAACGTTACCTGAGACGTTACCTGGTTGCGGGGTTGCTGGTCTGGGTGCCGCTCGGCATCACGATCTGGGTGCTGGTCTGGCTGTTGACGACGCTCGACCAGACGCTGCTGCTGGTCCCGGAGAGCGCTCGGCCCGAGGCCGTTGTCGGCTTCCACATTCCGGGACTCGGCGTGGCCCTGTTCGTGGCCATCCTGCTCCTGACCGGCGTCATCGCCGCCAATTTCTTCGGTGCCCGACTGATCCTGCTCTGGGAGTCGGTGCTGGGCCGCATACCGGTCGTCAAGTCGATCTACTCCAGCGTCAAGCAGGTCAGCGACACGCTGCTCTCCGAGAGCGGCACGGCGTTCCGCAAGGCGCTCCTGGTCGAGTATCCGTATCCGGGTAGCTGGACGATCGCTTTCCTGACCGGCGCACCGGCCGCCGAAATCGCGGAAGACCTGCCGGGTGAGCACGTGAGCGTCTACATCCCGACCACGCCCAATCCCACGTCAGGGTTCTTTCTCATGCTGCCGAAATCGCGCGTCCACGAGCTCGACATGACCGTGGACCAGGCATTGAAGTACATCATCTCGATGGGTGTCGTCGCGCCAAGGTTGCGTCACGCCGCCGCCCCCCCACAGATCGCCGTCACGGCAGCCCCCGCTGCCCGAAATTGACCGTGTAACCGCACCTCGCCGACCGCCCGCGTGGCGGCGCGCGACCGCGCCCTCTTGCCCGCGCCCGAATTCGCAACTTTGGCCCCTGGATGATCCGTCGGAGAAAAACTTGAAACGCACCGACTATTGCGGTCGCATCGACCGCCAACGCCTGGCTCAGACGGTCACCGTCTGCGGCTGGGTACATCGCCGCCGCGATCACGGCGGCGTCATTTTCATCGATCTGCGCGATCGCGAAGGTCTGGTGCAGATCGTCTGCGATCCCGATCGCGCGGCGACCTTCGCCGTCGCGGAAAAGCTGCGCCACGAATTCGTTATCGGCGTGACGGGTCTCGTGCGGCCGCGCCCCGAAGGCACGGTGAATCCGGACCTCGCGAGCGGCGAGATCGAAATCCTCGCGCACGAGATCGAGATACTCAACACCGCGCAGACGCCGCCGTTCCAGCTCGACGACGAGAATCTGTCGGAAACGGTCCGTCTGCAGCACCGCGTGGTCGACCTGCGCCGCCCCCAGATGCAGAAGAACCTTATGCTGCGCTACCGCGCCGCGACGGCGGCGCGCCGCTATCTCGATGCCCGGGGCTTCATCGACATCGAGACGCCGGTGCTCTACAAGTCGACCCCGGAAGGCGCGCGTGAATTTCTCGTGCCCTCGCGCATCCATCACGGGCTGTTCTATGCGCTGCCGCAGTCGCCGCAGCTGTTCAAACAGATGCTGATGATGGCGGGCTTCGATCGCTACTACCAGATCGTCAAGTGCTTCCGCGACGAGGATTTGCGCGCCGACCGTCAGCCGGAGTTCACGCAGATCGACATCGAGACCTCATTCCTGACCGAGGTCGAGATCCGCGAAATCATGGAAGGGCTGATGCAGCAGATGTTCAGGGACGCGTTGCAGGTCGAACTGCCGGATCCGTTTCCGGTCATGAAATACGCGGACGCGATGCGCGACTACGGCATCGACAAGCCCGATCTTCGCGTGGCGCTGAAGCTGACCGAGCTCACCGACGTGATGGGAAACACCGAGTTCAAGTTGTTCCGCAGCGCGGCCGAGCTGCCGAACGGTCGCGTCGCCGCGCTGCGCGTTCCCGGCGCCGGCGGCGGCGAGCGCCCGCTCACGCGCAAGGAGATCGACGATTACGCGGCGTTCGTCAAGATCTATGGCGCCGGCGGTCTCGCCTACATCAAAGTCAACGATGCGGCAAAGCGGAACGAGGAAGGTCTGCAATCGCCGATCGTGAAGTTCCTGTCGGCCGAGATCCTGGACACGATCATCGAGCGCACTGGCGCGCAAACGGGAGACTTGATCTTCTTCGCCGCCGACCGGGAAAAAGTCGTCAACGATTCGCTGGGGGCGCTGCGGGCGAAGGTCGGGCACGACCGCGGTTTCGCCGAAGAGGGATGGAAGCCTCTGTGGATCGTCGACTTCCCGATGTTCGAATACGACGACGAGCGCCGCAGTTGGGTCGCGCGGCACCATCCGTTCACCTCGCCCAAGGACGGTCACGAAGCCCTGATGAAAACCGATCCGGCCAATGCGATCGCAAAAGCGTACGACGTCGTGCTGAATGGGTGGGAGATCGGCGGCGGCTCGGTGCGCAACCACAAGCCGGAGATGCAGGCGAAGCTGTTCGAGGCGCTCGAGATCGGTCCCGAGGAGCAGCGAGAGAAGTTCGGCTTCCTGCTCGACGCGCTCAGCTACGGTGCGCCGCCGCACGGCGGCATCGCTTTCGGCTTCGACCGTATCGTCGCGCTGATGGCCGGCGTCGAGCAGATCCGCGATGTGATCGCTTTCCCCAAGACACAGCGCGGACAAGACCTGTTGGTCGAAGCGCCGGCGCCGGTCAGCGAGCAGCAGCTGCGCGATCTGCACATCAAGATCCGCTGAACCGCGTCTTCATGATTCATCCGGCCCCACGCCGCATGCCGACCGCCGCCGGCCGTCTGCTTTTGTGCTCTCTGCTCGCGCTCGTGCCGCTCTCATCCGTCGGCAAAGCACCGCCGCAATCCGAAATCGCGGCACAGGATCTCCCGGCGGAAGCTCGCACCACGCTCGCACGCATTCGCTCGGGCGGGCCGTTTCTCTACGAGCGCGACGGTGTCGTTTTCGGCAACCGCGAACGGCTGCTGCCGCCCAGGCCCCGCGGCTACTACCACGAATACACCGTGCCGACACCCGGCGTGCAGAGTCGGGGCGCGCGGCGCATCGTCTGCGGGGGTCATGCCGCGACCGTTGCCGAGTGCTACTATTCCGACGACCACTACCAGTCGTTCAGGAAGATCCAGCGATGAAGCCTCCCGATCTCGCGGTCGCGGCCGATGCCGGTGTACGCGATTGGTCGGGCGCGCCAGACGCGATCAAGACAGCGGCCGCCGCCGCCAACCTCAAATATCGTGTGGTCGACTTGCACGGCGTCGGCGGCAAGAACGAGTTGATGGAAGCGCTCGTCAAGGGGCTGAAGCTCCCCGAGCACTTCGGCGACAACTGGGACGCGCTGGCCGACTCGCTCGAAGACAGCGACTGGCTCGGCAATCACGGCATGGTCATCTTCGTCCGCCACGCTGCGGCGTACGGAAAGTCGTATCGCGTCGACTGGGAAACGCTCGCCGACATTCTGTCCGAGGCAGCCGAGTACTGGCAGGAGCGGCACAAGCCGTTCTGGGTCTTTGTCGCTTGAACATCACTTTCTCCCCATGCGGGGAGAGGGTCGGGTGAGGAGCGATGCATTGCCGTACAAGATCCCCATCTCGACGCTGGTTATCGTCCACACGCCGGATCTGCGCGTGCTGCTGCTCGAGCGCGCGGACTATCCCGGCTATTGGCAGTCCGTAACCGGCAGCCAGGAGCCCGGCGAGACGCTGGGCGAGACTGCGGTGCGCGAGTTGCGCGAGGAAACGGGAATCGATACCGAGGCTTTCGGCGGCGTTGTCGACTGGCAGCTCACCAACGAGTACGCAATCTTTCCGCGGTGGCGCCACCGCTATCCCACCGGCACGACGCATAACACCGAGCACGTTTTTGCGCTGGAAGTGCCGGAGCCCGTCGCCGTGATTCTCAATCCGCGCGAGCACCTGGGGCATCTCTGGTTGCCTTGGAACGAGGCCGCGCCGAAATGCTTTTCGTGGTCGAACCGGCAGGCGATCGAGGAGCTGCCGCAGCGCGTCATGACGCAAAGGACACATCGATGAAGGCGACCCGTTCCTATCCAAGCAATCGCTGCATTCGCTCTGCGTACCTCGGCACGCGTGCGCTGCTCGTTGCCACGGCTGCGTGCGCTGCTGCGACGGTATTGGCGCAAACGCCTTCACCACCGCCGCCCACTGTCACCGTCACGGCATCCGCGACCGCTACGGTCATCAACGACCGCCTCCAGGCCTGGTTGCGTGCCGAGGCCGAGAATGCGAGCGCGAGCGCGGCCGCGAGCCAGGTCAATGCGACCATCGCCAAGGCGCTGGCCGATGCCAAGGGCCACCCATCGGTCAAGGTCGCGACCGCTGGCTACTCGACGCAACAAGTCAGCGACAAGGTGAAGGCGCAGCGCTGGCGGGTCGTGCAGACGATCAGTCTTGACGCCGGCGACTTCACATCTGCCGCGGCATTGATCTCACGTCTGCAGGACGAGCACGGCCTCCTCCTCTCCGGCATGGGTTTTTCGCTCGCGGAGAAAACGCGGCGCGACGCCGAGGACAGCGTGACGCAGCAGGCCCTCAAGGCATGGCAGACTCGCGCTCAGCAGGCGGCGCAGGGATTGGGGTTCGCAACGTGGCGAGCCGGCCACGTCACGGTGCAGACGAGCGAGCCCGGCCGCATCTTCCCGATGGCGCGCGCGCAAGCGATGAGCGGGTCGGCGGGTGGAGCGCCGGTCGCGATGGAAGGCGGCACGACCGACGTGACGGTGACGGTCAGCGGCGAAGCCGTGCTCCAGTAGGGCGAAAGTCGTCGCAACGCTGCAGCGCAGTGAGCCGCGGTGGCGGGCATGTTGTGGCGCCGTCGTCGCCAGCGGGTGGCTCGTGCGCGGCCACTCGTGGGTTGAGTTGCCGCCGCGAGCCGGGTACCCGCTCGACGACGTGTTTGGCGCCACACGCTCAGCCACCGCGGCTCACTGCGCTCGAACGCGATGTTGTGCGAATAAAGTCGCGGCTACGACGGTCCGATCATCCCCTCCGGCCTCACCCAGCGATCGAACTCTTCCTCGGTGACGTGGCCCAGCGCGAGCGCGGCTTCCTTGAGCGTCGTGCCCTCGCGGTGCGCCTTCTTGGCGATGGCGGCGGCTTTGTCATAGCCGATGTGCGGATTGAGTGCGGTCACCAGCATCAGCGAGCGTTCGAGCAGCTCGCCGATGCGCTCGCGGTTCGGCTCGATGCCGCGCGCGCAGTGCGCGTCGAAGCTCGCCATGCCGTCGGCGAGTAGACGGATGCTTTGCAGCACGTTATGGATGATCAGCGGCCGGTAGACATTGAGCTCGAAATTACCCGATGCGCCGCCGACGTTGACCGCGACGTCGTTGCCGAATACCTGTGCGGAGAGCATCGTCAACGCCTCGCATTGCGTCGGATTTACTTTCCCCGGCATGATCGAGCTCCCCGGCTCGTTCTCGGGAATCGTGATCTCACCGAGGCCCGAACGCGGGCCGCTCGCGAGCCAGCGCACGTCGTTGGCGATTTTCGTCAACGCCGCAGCAAGCGTCTTCAGCGCGCCATGGAGATTGACCAGCGCATCGGCCGCCGCCATTGCCTCGAACTTGTTGGGCGCGGTCACGAACGGCAATTTCGTGTAGGCGGCGATTTCCGCGGCTACCCTTGTGCCGAATTGCGGGTGCGTGTTCAAGCCCGTGCCGACCGCGGTGCCGCCCAGCGCCAGCTCGAACACATGCGGCAGCGCCTCCTCGATGTGCGCCTTCGCGTGCTCGAGTTGCGCCGCATAGCCCGAGAATTCCTGACCCAATGTCAATGGCGTCGCGTCTTGCAGATGCGTGCGGCCGATCTTGACGATGTCGGCGAAGCTGCTCGCCTTTCCTGAGAGCGTCCTTCTAAGTGCGTCGAGCGAAGGCAGCAGATCGCGCGCCACCGTCTCGGCGGCGGCCACGTTCATGGCAGTGGGGAACACGTCGTTCGACGACTGGCCGCGATTGACGTCGTCGTTCGGGTGCACCAGCCGGGCCTCGCCACGCGGGCCGCCTAGCATCTCCGAAGCTCGATTGGCGAGCACTTCGTTGACGTTCATGTTGGTCTGCGTGCCCGAACCGGTCTGCCATACCGCGAGCGGAAACTCATCGCCGTGACGGCCGGCCAACGCTTCGTCCGCAGCCGCGACGATCACCCCGGCCTTCTTTGCATCCAGCACGCCGAGCTCGACATTGACTCGCGCTGCGCTGCGCTTGACGATCAGGAGCGCCCGGATCAGGGCGGGCGGCATCTTCTCCGCCGAGATGCGGAAATGCTCGAGCGAGCGCTGTGTCTGCGCGCCCCACAGCCGATCGGCGGGAACTTCGATCGGGCCGAAGGTATCGCGTTCGATGCGCACGCTTGCTTCGGTCATGCCGTATCAGGTCGCGCGTTGAATTCCCGGAGGAGTCCACCGCCGCTCGAGCAGATCCTGCTTCGGCCAGTAGATGCGCAGGATCACGTTGAAACTATCTTTGGGCGCCGGAAGCCAGTTCGATTCCTTGTCCTTCCCGGGGTTGTCGTGCTGGAGGTAGATATCGAGTGAGCCGTCCGGATTCAAGTTGAGCTTGTCGCGGTCGCCGATCGCGTGGCGGTCGTTCGGGTTCGCGACGAAGAAATGCTTGTCGTTGTACATGGCAAGCGACCAGAAAGCGTTGGCTGGCGGCGTCTTTCCCTTGTCGAAATGCAACACGTACTTGTTCGCGCCGTTGAGCGGCCTGCCACCCCCGTCGAGGCGCGTTGTCGGAGCAATGGCGTCCTCCGGCGCGTTGGCGCCCAGGCTAAACGATGCAATGACCGCGCGCAGGCCGTAATTGGCCCCGTAACGGCCGAGGTCCCAATGGATCGTCCAACCGTTGCGGAGATCGCCGGTGCTGCCTTTTGCCGCCGCAACGATGGCGTCGTGCGCTGACTTCGCTCCGTCCTCGATGCCTTTCGCTGTCGCGGCATCGAGCTTGCTCGTGTCGAAGGGTTGGCCGGCGACGATCCCCAGCTTCTTCATCTTCTCGACCACTGGCGCGTCTTCCTTGGCCGGCGGATTGCCGGGCAACAGGCTCGCGAAGCGGGTGAAAAACGCCTGCGCGTTCATCTTCGCGACTTGCTCGACCGGCGCGGTCTTGGTGTCGATTCCCGTCTGCGGCGCGGGCGGCGCATGCACGGCTTTCGCCCCCGACTTGCGCCACTGTGACAGCGGAGTCAGCTTGTACTGATCCTGGATCTTCGCAACCGCCGCATAATCCGCTTTACCATTGGTCTGCGTGCGGCCGATCAGCCACACCATCTCGGTCGGCGACCTGATCTCCTCCACGTCCTTCGGCAGCTCACCCTTCCACTTCGGACCGATGATGGCGAAGTCTCCTTTCTTCGTGCCGGTCGTGCGTTTGCCCGGCGATTGGAAAACATTGGTCCACGCGTCGACCATCGGCATCATGTAATAACGATCGCGCGTGTCAGGGACCGAAAGCACGATCGGTTCCCGTGCCAGATCAAGCCATGCTTGCGAAGAAAGCGTGTCCACGTTCGGGTTTACGACGTCGGTGGACGAAGTATCGGGAAAAGCGCGCCTGTGCTGAAAGGTATTGATCGGGGTCTTCGCGAGCATCACCTGTTTGGTCACGTCCATGACCACCAGCGGATAGGCGTAAACGTAGATCTCCGTTGCGAGCCGCTTTACGTCCTCGTTGGCGGCGGGCGCGGGGGGCGCTTCGATCTTCGGCGGAGGTGGCGGCGCAGACTTGCCGCAGGCAGCAAGCATGATTGCGGTCGCGACCGCGGCGGCGAGGACAAGATGACGAGGGACGTGAATCATTGCGGGTTCTCCGTTGCCTGTCCTCGGGGGAGCCCGGGTAGTCTATGCCGGAGCCTTGGCCGAGGCAACGCGGCACGCCAACGAAAAGGGCGCCGCGGCGCCCTCTTCGTATCGTCGAATCGAGCGTGTCACGCGGATGGCGTTGCCGGAGCCTCGGCTTTCGCCGCGGGAGGATTTGCCGCCGCCGCATCTTCGGTCGCGGCCTTCATCGACAGCCGCACGCGGCCCTTCTCGTCGGCTTCGAGGACCTTGACGCGCACCGTCTGGCCTTCCTTGAGGTAATCGGACACCTGATTGACGCGCTCCTTGGCGATCTGCGAGATATGCAGCAGGCCATCGCGTCCGGGCAGGATTTGCACGATCGCGCCGAAGTCGAGCAGGCGGATCACCTGGCCTTCGTAGACTTTGCCGACCTCGACTTCGGCCGTGATCTCCTCGATCCGCTTGCGCGCCGCATTGCACGCGTCGGCGTTGACCGAGGCGATCGTCACCGTGCCGTCGTCCTTGATGTCGATCGTCGTGCCCGTCTCCTCGGTCAGCGCGCGGATAACCGAGCCGCCCTTCCCGATTACGTCGCGGATCTTCTCGGGGTTGATCTTGAAGGTCATCATCCGCGGCGCGTGTTGCGAGATCTCAGTGCGCGCGTGCGGCAGCGCTTCCTGCATCAGGTGCAGGATGTGCATGCGTCCCTCGCGTGCCTGCGACAGCGCGACCGCCATGATCTCCTTGGTGATGCCCTGGATCTTGATGTCCATCTGCAGTGCCGTCACGCCGCGGTCGGTGCCCGCGACCTTGAAATCCATGTCGCCCAGGTGGTCCTCGTCGCCGAGGATGTCGGAGAGCACGGCGAAGCGGTTGCCGTCCTTGATCAACCCCATCGCGATGCCCGCGACGTGTGCCTTGGTCGGTACGCCGGCGTCCATGAGCGCGAGGCTCGCGCCGCAGACCGAAGCCATCGACGAGCTGCCGTTCGATTCGGTGATCTCGGACACGACGCGCATCGAGTACGCAAACTCTTCTGCGGTCGGCAGCACGGCGATCAGCGCGCGCTTGGCGAGCCGGCCGTGGCCGATTTCGCGGCGCTTCGGCGAACCGACGCGACCGGTTTCGCCGGTGGCGTACGGCGGCATGTTGTAATGGAACATGAAGCGCTCGCGGTATTCGCCCATCAGCGCATCGATGATCTGCTCATCGCGCGCGGTGCCCAGCGTAGACACGACCATCGCCTGCGTCTCGCCGCGAGTGAACAGCGCCGAGCCGTGCGTGCGCGGGAGAACACCGGTGCGGATCGATATCGGGCGCACCGTCCGCGTGTCGCGGCCGTCGATGCGTGGCTCGCCGGAAAGGATCTGATTGCGCACGATCTTCGCTTCGAGATCGAACAGCAGATTGCTCACGTGCTGCCGAGCGTCCGGATCGGCATCGGCGGCGAGACACTCCGCCTCGACCTTGGCCGCGATCTCTTTCAGCCGTTGCTGGCGCGCCTGCTTCTGGCGTAGCGCGTACGCCGCGCGAAGATCGGCCTCGGCGGTGGCCGCCACTTTGGCGATCAAGGCGTCGGCCTTCGCCGGGGACTGCCAGTCCCAGAGCGGCTTGCCCGCTTCCTCGACCAGTTGATGGATGAGCTCGATCGCTGCCTGCTGCTGCTGGTGGCCATAGACGACTGCGCCGAGCATCACTTCCTCGGGCAGCTCCTTCGCTTCGGATTCGACCATCAGCACCGCGGCTTCGGTGCCGGCGACAACGAGGTCGAGCTTCGAGGTCGCAAGCTCGGTCTTGGTCGGATTGAGCACGTACTGACCGTCGAGATAGCCGACGCGCGCCGCGGCAATCGGCCCGTTGAACGGAATGCCGGAAAGCGCGATCGCCGCCGAGGCGCCGATCAGCGCCGGAACATCGGGATCGATCTCGGGATCGACCGACATCACCGTCGCGATCACCTGTATTTCGTTGTAGAAGCCGTCGGGGAACAGCGGCCGGATCGGCCGGTCGATCAGGCGCGAGGTTAGCGTCTCTTTTTCGGACGGCCTGCCTTCGCGCTTGAAGAAGCCACCGGGGATGCGGCCGGCGGCGTAGGTCTTCTCCTGATAGTCGACGGTCAGCGGCAGGAAATCCTGTCCTGGCTTCGCTTGCTTGGCGGCGACGACGGTAACCAGTACGACGCTGTCGTCGAGGCTGGCCAGGACCGCGCCGCCCGCTTGGCGGGCAATCTCGCCCGTCTCCAGCGTCAGCGTGTGCTTGCCGTAGGGAATCGATTTTTTCGTAACGTTTGGCACGTTGATCCTCGGGATGCGAATGCCACAGATGGGAAAGATCCAGCGATGGCCATGAATCGGGGAAAAGTGCTGTCGCTGCGACGGCCCGGCGCCGTGTCCACGGCGCTCGTTATTTGCGCAGACCGAGTTTCTCGATCAGCGTGCGATAGCTGTCGGTATTGCGCGTTTTGAGGTAATCGAGCAGCTTGCGCCGCCGTGACACCATCCGCAGCAGTCCACGGCGGGAGTGATGATCCTTGACGTTGACCTTGAAGTGATCGTTGAGGCCGTTGATGCGCGCGGTCAACAACGCGATCTGCACCTCGGGCGAGCCGGTGTCTCCCTTGACCCGCTGATGGTCGGCGATGACTTTCGCCTTCTCCTGAATCGTAACTGCCATTAGCTTCTCTCCAAACCTCGCGAAAGAGCGCGATTGTACCTCGAAAAATGCTTAGGATTCAAGCGAGTTGCGGGCTCGGTCGTGCATCATTTTGCAAACTGCGTCACTACCGCGGGCTCATGCGCGACTCGGGCGCGACGGCGTTTGCGCGCACAGGCGCCGCGGCCGCACGATGCCACCGGCGACAGACGCGACACCGGCAAAGCCGCGCGCGGTGTACACGCGGACGAAGCCGTCTACGAGTTCCGGGCGCACGACCGCCTGACCCTGCACCATCCGGACCGCATCGTTGTCCTCGAGATCGAGGCGAGCCAAGCCGGCGACCAAAGCGTCGACCGGCAAGAGCGCTGCATCGAGGGCCGCTTCCGGACGTTGCTGCAAATCGTCCAACGTGACCGCGTCGGCGAGCGCGAATCCGCCGCTCCCGGTGCGTGACAATCCGATCAGATGCGCACCACAGCCGAGCGCCGCCCCGATGTCCTCGGCCAATGCGCGTATGTACGTTCCCTTGCCGCAGCGCACGCGCAACTCGAGATCGGGCGATAGCCATGACAGCAACTCGAGCTCGCGAATCTCGACCTCGCGTGGATGGCGCGCGATCTCCACGCCGGCGCGCGCGTACTCGTAATACTTGCGTCCGTCGCGCTTGAGCGCTGAATGGCGCGGCGGCACCTGAGCGATGCGGCCGACGAACCGTTGCAGGATACCCTCCAGCTCCTGCCGGGATGCCGTCACCGGCCGCGTGGCGACGACCTCGCCTTCGGCGTCGCCGGTAGTCGTCGTGGTACCGAGTCGGAGCACGGCTATATACGTCTTGTCTGCCTCCAGTAACGCCTGTGCGAACTTGGTCGCCTCGCCGAAGCAGATGGGCAAAAGCCCCGTCGCAAGGGGATCGAGTGTCCCCGTATGGCCCGCCTTCTGGGCGCGATACAGACGTTTCGCGCGTTGCAGCGCCGCGTTGGACGACAGGCCCCGGGGCTTGTCCAGGAGCAGAACGCCGTCGATCCGCCGCTTGCTGCGGACGGACGGCGTCGCGGCGGTCACGTCAGGAAGAATGTTTATGGTCGTCGGCAACGGCGTCGTCGATCAGCTTCGAAAGGCGTAGACCCGACTCGATCGAATCGTCGTAGGCGAAGTGCAGTTGCGGGACGCTGTAGAGCTTGAAGCGGTGCGAGAGCTCGCTGCGCAGATATCCTGCGGTGTGCTGCAGCGCTGCGATCACCGCGGCCGCCTGCTCCGTGCCGCCGAGATGCGTCACGAAAACCTTCGCGTGCGAAAGGTCCGACGAGACTTCGACCGCGGTCACCGTCACCATGCCGATGCGCGGATCCTTGACGTGCAGGCGGAGAAGATCGGCGAGCTCGCGCTGGATCTGATCGCCGACGCGTTGCGCGCGCTGGGAGTTCTTCTTCATCGTGTCGCGAATCCGTGTCGATCCGTGGTGCTTTTTGTAGGCGCGAATTCATTCGCACGCTGCGTTCAATTCAGCGCCGCGGCCGAATGAATTCGGCCCTACAGAGTGCGCGAGACTTCAACGATTTCGTACACTTCGAGCTGATCGCCCTTTTCGATGTCGTTGAATCCTTTGACCGACAATCCGCATTCGAACCCTGCCTTGACCTCGCGCACGTCATCCTTGAAGCGCTTGAGCGAATCGAGCTCGCCATCGTGGATGACGACATTGGCGCGCAGGACCCGGATCTTCGCACCGCGGCGGACGACGCCTTCGAGCACGTAGCAGCCGGCGACAGTTCCGACCTTGGATATCTTGTATACCTCGCGCACTTCGACGAGCCCGAGCTGGCTTTCCTTCTTCTCCGGCGTGAGCATGCCCGAGAGCGCCGCCTTCACCTCGTCCATCGCCTCGTAGATGATGTTGTAGTAGCGAATGTCGACGCCGTTGTGCTCGGCGAGCTTGCGCGCGGCGACATCGGCGCGGGCGTTGAAGCCGATGATGACGGCCTTCGACGCCAGCGCCAGGTTGACGTCCGACTCGGTAATGCCGCCGACGGCGGCATGCACGATGTTGACCTTGACCTCCGCGGTCGAGAGCTTCGCCAGCGAACTCGCCAGCGCCTCGTAGCTTCCCTGCACGTCGGCCTTGATGATCAGCGTGAGTGTCTTGACCTCGTTCTCGGCCCCTTCGGCGAACATGTTCTCGAGCTTCGCCGCCTGTTGCTTGGCGAGCTTGACGTCGCGGAACTTGCCTTGACGGAACAGCGCGATTTCGCGCGCCTTGCGTTCGTCGCCCAGGACCATGACCTCTTCGCCGGCGAGCGGAACATCGGACAGGCCCTGGATTTCGACGGGAATCGCGGGGCCGGCACCCTGCACGCTCTTGCCGGTCTCGTCGGTCATCGCGCGCACGCGCCCAAAAACCGCGCCGGCGAGCACGATGTCGCCGCGCTTCAACGTTCCCGAGTGAACGAGCACGGTCGCGAGCGGACCCTTGCCCTTGTCGAGGCGGGATTCAATCACGATTCCCTTCGCCAGCGAATCGCGAGGCGCCTTGAGCTCGAGCACTTCGGCTTGCAGCAATATCGCGTCGAGCAGATTGTCGATGCCCTTCCCGGTCTTTGCCGATACCTGGACGAACTGTGTCTCGCCGCCGTATTCCTCGGGCAGCACGCTTTCGGCGACGAGTTCCTGCTTGACGCGGTCGGGATTCGCTTCCGGCTTGTCGATCTTGTTAATGGCGACGACGATGGGCACGCTGCCGGCCTTGGCGTGCGCAATCGCTTCCTTGGTCTGCGGCATGACGCCGTCGTCGGCGGCGACGACCAGCACCACGATGTCGGTGACCTTCGCACCCCGCGCGCGCATCGCCGTGAACGCCTCGTGGCCGGGCGTGTCGAGGAAGGTGATAACGCCTTTGGGCGTCTCGACGTGATACGCGCCGATGTGTTGCGTGATGCCCCCGGCCTCGCCGCTGGCAACGCGCGTGCGACGGATAAAGTCGAGCAGCGAAGTCTTGCCGTGGTCGACATGGCCCATCACCGTCACGACCGGCGGCCGTGGCAACGCCTCGGCAGTCGAGGCCTGAGCCGATTCCGCGAGCAGCGCGTCCGGATCGTCAAGCTTCGCCGCGATCGCCTTGTGACCCATCTCCTGGACCACGATCATCCCGGTTTCCTGGTCGAGCACCTGATTGATCGTAACCATGGTGCCGAGCTTCATCAGCGTCTTGATGACCTCAGCAGCCTTCACCGCCATCTTGTGTGCCAGCTCGGCGACGCTGATTGTCTCCGGCACCGAAATCTGGCGGATGACCGGTTCCGGCGCGGCGGCATGGGTCGCGTCGCTCTCTTCCTCGCCCTCCTCGTGGCGATGCTTACCGCCCTTGGGCTGTTTCCACGCCGTCGACGCGGTGCTGGCGGCGTCGCCACCTCGTAGCTTCAACGCACGCCGGCGCGCGGCCTCTTCCTGGAACGCGGTCGCGGAAGGCTTGCGCGACTTGTCTTTTTTCGCGCCGGGCTTCGCTGCCGGCTTGTGCAGCGTGCCTTCGGTTTTTGCCGCGGGTTTGGCTTCCGCGACCGGCTGTGTCGCCGCTGCTGCCGTCTTGCTGGCAGTGGCTGCGGCATCGGCCGCCGCCTTCGCCGCCGCTTCCTCCGCTTCCTTTTCCTTCTTGGTCTTGCGCTTCGCCGCCTCGTGCTTCTTCTGCACCTCTTCCTGCTGCTTGGCAATCAGCGCCTGCGCCTTGCGCGCCTCTTCTTCGCGCGCGGCGACTTCCACGGCCGACACCACCGGTTGCGGCGGCGCCGTCTCTTCGGGAGCGGCTGCCGGCTCGGCGCCGTCGCGTTTGACGAATATGCGCCGTTTGCGGACTTCGACCTGGATCGTTCGCGCCCTGCCGGTGCTGTCCGCCGCCTTGATCTCGGAAGTCTGCTTGCGGGTCAGCGTGATCTTCTTCTTCTGATCCTGGCCACCGTGCTGCTTGCGCAGATAGTCGAGCAGCCGCGTCTTGTCCTGCTCGGATAGCTTGTCGCCTTCCTTCTTGCCGGCGACGCCCGCCTTGGCGAGCTGCTCGAGCAGAATGCCCGAGGGCATCTTCAGGTCGGTCGCGAATTTTTCGATGGTCGTCTGCGCCATGATCTTTCTCCAGCTTTCGTCTTCTCCGCCTACTGGCTCTGCTCCGCGGGGCTTTGCTCGGCGTCCTCGAACCAATGAGCGCGCGCCTTCATGATCAGGTCCTGCGCGCGCTCGGCGGGAATGCCGGTAAGCTCGGTCAGCTCATCGACGGCGAGATCGGCCAGCGCATCGCGATTGGTGATGCCTTTTTCGGCCAGCAGTCCCGCTGTCTCGGTATCCATGCCTTCGAGATTCAGGAGGTCCTCGGACACGTGCTCAACACTTTCCTCGCGCACGATTGCTTCGGTGAGCAGGGCGTTGCGCGCACGGCTGCGCAACTCGTTCACGGTCTCCTCGTCGAACGATTCGATCTCCAGCATCTCGTTCAGCGGCACATAGGCGATCTCTTCCAGTGTCGAGAAACCTTCCTGGATCAGGATGTCGGCGACTTCCTGGTCGACGTCGAGCTTCTCCACGAACAGCGCGCGGATCTTCTCGCTCTCGGCCTGATGCTTCTGCTGTGACTCCTCGACGCCCATGAGGTTGATCTCCCAGCCGGTCAGCTCGGAAGCGAGCCGCACGTTCTGTCCGCTCCGGCCGATTGCCATTGCCAGGTTCTCCTCGTCGACCACGATGTCCATCGCGTGCTTTTCTTCGTCGACGACGATGCTGGAGATTTCCGCAGGCGAGAGCGCATTAACAACGAACTTGGCCGGATCGTCGGAATAAAGGACGATGTCGACGCGCTCGCCCGCGAGCTCGTTGGTCACCGCGGTGACGCGCGAGCCGCGCATGCCGATGCAGGTGCCCTGCGGGTCAAGCCGCGGATCGTTGGACTTCACCGCAATCTTGGCCCGGATACCGGGGTCGCGCGCCGCGGCCCGGATCTCGATCAGGCCCTCCTCGATCTCCGGCACCTCGAGCTCGAACAGCCGCTCGAGAAGCTCGGGAACAATGCGCGACAGCAGAAGCTGCGGCCCTCGCGCCTGCGCTTCGATCTTGGTCACGTACGCCCGCACTCGGTCGCCCACGCGCAGGTTCTCCTTCGGGATCAGCTGATCGCGCGGGATCATGCCCTCGATGCGCCCCGACTCTACGATCGCGCTGCCGCGCTCGATGCGCTTGACGGTGCCGGTGAGCAGGTTGTCCTGGCGTTCGAGAAAGTCGTTCAGTATCTGCTCGCGCTCGGCATCGCGGATCTTCTGCAAGATCACCTGCTTCGCGGCCTGCGCGCCGATGCGGCCGAATTCCACTGGCTCGAGCGGTTCCTCGACGACATCCCCGAGCTCTAGCGCAGGATCGCGCTCGGCGGCATCGGTGATCGCGATCTGATGCGCGGGCTCCTCGTGCTCCTCGTCGGGCACGACAGTCCAGCGCCGGAACGACTCGTAGTCGCCGGTTTCGCGATCGATCGAGACGCGGGCGTCGATATTGTCGGCGTACTTCTTCTTGGTCGCCGATGCGAGCGCGGCCTCGAGCGCCTGGAATACAATTTCCTTGGGCACGTTCTTCTCGCGCGCCAGCGCGTCGACGAGAAGCAGCAATTCACGGTTCATCGTGCGTTTCTCCACTCAATCTTCGGTATCAATCTCGCCTTGTCGATGTTGGCGAGCGGTATCGCATGCGTCCCATCGGCGGTCTCCACTCGCACCACGCCGGCGCCGATGCCGCGAAGCACGCCCTTGATGCGGCGGGCATTGCCGATCGGCTCGCGCAATTTCAACTGTGCCTCCCGTCCGTCGAAGCGGGCGAAATCCGCTTCCTTTTTCAGCGGCCGGTCCAACCCGGGCGACGAGACTTCCAGCCGTCCGTAATCGACATTCTCGACGGCGAAGAGGTGCGTGAGATGATTGCTCACGTGCGCGCAGTCCTCGACGTCGACGCCGCCGGGCTTGTCGATGAATACGCGCACGAGCCCGCCGCCCGCGTGCATCTCGCAGTCGACGAGCTCGTAGCCCATCGCGGGCAACGTGCGCTCCAGCAGTTCGTGCAGCTTCACCGGCATGATCCAGGAAATCTAAAGAGCCAAAAAAAAATGGGCTGTCGAGCCCATTTCTCTTACTTATGAGCGCTATTTTACCAGAAGTCGGGGGCGACTTGAAGAGGAAAAAGACCCTGCCGCGTCCGGGGACAGGAACTCGGCGTCTGGCGGCCAACTCCCACGAGTATCGGCGGCGGCGTCCCGCCGTGGAGGTCGGAATGCTTCGAGTCCGCGCGGCGTTCGTTCTGGTTCTGGTCCTCGCCGGGTGCGGCAGCCCGCCGCCGCCCGGCCCGCCCGTCGTACTCCCGGAACCGGGCGCGCCCGCTCCGCCGGTTGTTCGTCGCCCGGTAGAGCCGCTGCCCATGCCCGAGGCGCCGGCGCCGGTCTCGCCTACCGCAGTCCCCCAGCCCACGACCGCGCCAGCAGCCGAAACGCCTGTCGTCGTTCCGGCTGGCGCGGTTTACGCCTGTGTCGTCGACTCAGCCGGCGAGCGACAAGTCACCGCGATCGAGTTCGCGCCAAGGGTTGCCGCGCTGTGTGCGCAAAATCCAGAAATGGGCCCCTGCCAGTACGAGCGCGAGGTCTGCCGCCGCAACGGCGGGCGCGTCTTCGCTGCAGACGGCAAGGAGATCACCAAAGCGACCGAAGCCGAATACGACCGGCGCGTGTTGCGGGCGCGGATCCGCGCGGACTGAACGTCGGACCCGGAGGGCGCTGCAGCGGCGAATGCCCGTTTCGCGCCCGGGCGCCGCAATCGCCCGCCTAGGGGTACCCGGCACGGCTTCGGGAGTCAACCCACGACTCCCTCGCCGCGCCACCCGTGACGGCCGGCGCGGCTTACGGGCACTTCACTGAGCATTCGTCGCTTCGATATCGCGCGACCATGCGTGGCGAGTCGCGGCGGCGACGGCGCATCAAGGGCGCAGTCGTCGTAAGCGGGTGGCTCGTGCGCGGCGACTCGTGGGTTGAGTCGCCGCCGCGAGCCGGGCACCCGCTCGACGACGTGATTTGCGCCCTAGCGCCAACGCCGTCGCGGCTCGTCACGCGTCGATGGTTAGAAAGCGACGTTGTTCCTGCC
>DASWDF010000132.1:0-4934 GCA_036395475.1 Casimicrobiaceae bacterium | reverse complement strand
CCTGCAGCCATTGATGCGCCAGCGACCTCTGCCTTGCTTCTCCAACGTGTAGAGCGCGACCTGGACCGTGTTGTCCGGCGCGATCAGCCGCAGCGGCTGGATGACCATGCCGTCGATGACCGCGCCCTCGAGAAACTCGGTATAGCGCGCGACGAGAAGCGGCGAATACGCGCCGCGCACCATGGCCATGAACGTCTGCGCGTCGCCGAACTGGGCCCGGATTCCCGGGCTCGCATAAGAGAAGGCCCGGTCGCCGTCTTCGGCACGCAGCGCTGCGAGCTGCTGCGAGATCACCTTCCTGATCGCCTGCCAGTCCGCTTTGGGAAGTTTCGTTTCAATCGCGTACGCGAGCGTGGTGGCCGCCGGCCACAGCGCGGCGGCGAGCGTGCGCGCGAGAAATGCGCGCCGCGCAGGAGAGGCTGCTGCGTTCGTCACCGCGTTACCGCCCCGCACACGGGACACGCCGGGTCCTTGACGACGGTGAGCTCGCGCCATTCCATCGTCAGCGCGTCGATAAGGAGCAGCCTTCCGGCGAGTGAACGGCCGGCGGAGGCGAGTAGCTTGAGGGCTTCCGCCGCCTGCGTTGCGCCTACGATGCCCACGAGAGGAGCGAATACGCCCATCGTCGCGCAGCGCGTTTCCTCAAACTCGTCGCCCTCGCCGAACAGGCAGTGGTAGCAGGGATTCGCCGGATCGCGGGCGTCGAAGACCGCGATCTGGCCGTCGAAGCGGATCGCCGCGCCGGAGACAAGCGGCTTTTTCGCGGCGACGCAGGCGCGGTTGACGGCGTGGCGCGTCGCAAAGTTGTCCGTGCAGTCGGCCACGACGTCCGCGGCCGCCGCCAGCGGCGCGAGCGCGTCCAGACCCACACGGTCGGCGAGTTGGACGACGCGCACCTCGGGATTGACGGCGGCGATGCGCGCGGCCGCTGCTTCGACTTTCGGGCTGCCGACGGCAGCGGTATCGAAGAGGATCTGCCGCTGGAGATTGGTGAGATCGACGCGATCGGCGTCGACCAGCGTCAGCGTACCGACGCCCGCCGCCGCGAGGAACTGCGCGACCGGATTGCCGAGCCCTCCTATGCCGACGATGAGCGCGTGCGACTCGCCAAACCGCCGCTGCGCGTCGACCCCGAGCTCAGAGAGCAGGATGTGGCGGCTGTAGCGCAGGAGTTGGGTGTCGTCCATGGACGGCGGCCGTTGCAGGCGGCAAGGCGCATGGGGAAAGACAAGAACGCCCGGACATGCCGGGCGTTCTCGGACTTGCACTCCCCGGCTAAGGCTACTGCGGCTTCGCCTGCGCCGCTACCGCTTTGCTCGAGGCAATTACCGGCTGGCCTTTCAGCTGGTTCATCGCCTGCTGCAGCTGGAAGTCGTCAGTCGCGCCGAATTCGAAGCGCGGGGGCAGCGAGTCGGGATCGACTTTTGCCACGGGCTTGCCTTCGTTCTTGGCGACGGGCGTCGCGGCCGCGGTCTTGCCCTTCATGAGCGCTGCATCGCCTGGCGTACCGGGAGCCGGTGTTTGCAGGTGATGGTCGAGGTTGGCTTCGCGCAGGCGATTGGGCGAGTCGCGCCCGTCGTCGACCGCGACGTCGGGCTCGATACCCTTCGCCTGGATAGAGCGGCCGTTCGGCGTGTAATAGCGTGCTGTCGTAAGCTTGAGACCTGTGTTGTGTCCGAGCGGCAGGATGGTCTGCACCGAACCTTTGCCGAAGGTCTGCGTGCCCATCACGATGGCACGCTTGTGATCCTGCAGCGCGCCGGCGACGATCTCCGATGCCGACGCGGTTCCGCCGTCGACGAGCACGACCATCGGCACCGTCTTGATCGCCGGAGGCAGATCGCGCAGGTAGTCTTCGCCCCGGCTGCGCAGATAGTTGTCCTTGCTCGCGGACAGGCGCATGCGCGCGTCGGGCGTGCGGCCGTCGGTATAGACGACCAGCGCATCCCTGGGCAGGAAAGCCGCGGAGACGCCGACCGCGGTCGGCAGCAGTCCGCCCGGGTCGGTGCGCACGTCGAGCACCAGGCCCACGAGCTCGCCTTGCTTGTACAGGCTCTTGATCGCCTTGGCGAGATCCTCTCCCGTGCGCTCCTGGAACTGGCGAATGCGGATGTAGCCGTAGCCGGGCTCGAGCATCTTGGACTTCACGCTCTGGACTACGATTTCCTCGCGCGTCAACGTGAAGGTCAGCGCAGTATCGAGCTCCTTGCGGGCAACGGTGAGCACGATCTGCGTTCCGGGCTTGCCGCGCATTTTCTGCACGGCATCGGTGAGCGCCATACCGCGGGTTGCGATGTCGTCGATCTTGACGATCAGGTCGCCCGCCTTGACCCCGGCGCGGAACGCCGGCGTGTCTTCGATCGGCGAGATCACCTTGATGATGCCATCTTCGACGCCGACCTCGATGCCGAGCCCGCCAAACCTCCCCTGAGTCGACACCTGCAGTTCGCGGAAAGCATCGGCGTCGAGGAAGTCCGAGTGCGGGTCGAGCCCGTGGACCATGCCGTTGATGGCTTCGCGGATCAACTTTTCGTCGGGGACCGCCTCGACGTAATCGCTCTTGATCCGGCCGAATACGGCCGAGAAGAGCTGCAGATCGTCATAAGGGATCGGCAACCTGGCTTCCTTTTCCGCCATCGCCGAGAAATTGAGGCTCAGCAACAGGCCGAGCACCGCCCCCAGACCGATCAATCCCGCTTTCTTCCAGCCGTTACGCATCGCGAACCTCACTTCTGAACGGCGATCCGCGGACGCGGACCGCAAGACTCTTCTCTGCACCCAAGTATACGCCGGTTTTCCGGCTCGCAAACCTGCAGGCGAGAGCCGGCAGGGATGTCGCGGCTCGATCGATCGACGTGCGTCGCCGATCGTCCATTCCGCCATTGAGCCGCGACCCGAGACGATGAGCAAGATGCCCCCAGCCTCACGCGGCCGTGCGGCGGTGGCGACCTGACCGGCGGCATCGAGTCATATGTAGCCTGCAACCGCCGGGCGCGGCCGGCGAAAAACGTCACGCCCTGCCGCCCGCCTGCCATCGACAGCGATGCCCGCGCCATGGTTCCCTCAGGCAAGCCGCGATCGATCGCGCTCGGGACTGCGATATCATTTCGGCTGTTTCGCACGACTGCACGCAAAACTGCTGTGGACCTGCAATTTCTCGAGAACAACTGGTGGCTGATCCTGGCCATGGTCGTCTCCGGCGGAATGTTGCTGTGGCCGCTGATCGGCCACCGCTGGTCGAGCGTCCGCGAAATCGGAGCGATGGAAGCAACGCAGCTCATCAATCGGCGCAACGCGCTGATGCTCGACGTGCGCGAGCCGAAGGAATACCAGGGCGGGCGGGTGCCCAATGCAGTGCACTTGCCGCAATCGCAGCTCGCGAGCCGCGGCCATGAGCTCAAAAAAATGACGGGGCGTCCGGTCATCGCCTATTGCGACCGTGGCCAGCGCAGCCGCATGGCCGCCTCCGCGCTGACCAAGCTGGGCTTCGCGGAGGTCTACACGCTCCGCGGGGGCCTGCGCGCCTGGAGCGATGCGGGATTGCCGGTCGAGAAGAGCGCTTGAGACGCTTACCTTCGCTCCGATAATGTCCTCATCCCTGAGCGCTCTCCTGTCGGGAGCGGGGAGCTTAGTGGGCCACTGCAACGCGATACGGTAATGACGAGGATCATGATGTACGCGACGGCGATCTGTCCGTTCTGCGTCCAGGCAGAGCGGCTGCTCCGCGCGAAAGGCGTGGCGGACATCGCCAAAGTGCGAGTCGATCTCGAGCCCGCGCGCCGTCAGGAAATGATGCAAAAAACGGGTCGCCGCACGGTCCCGCAGATATATATCGGCGCGCTGCACGTCGGCGGATACGATGACCTGGTCGCGCTCGATCGCGCCGGCAAGCTTGCTCCGTTGCTAGAAGAGCCGGCCTAAGTAGCGCGCCAACCGGGGCTCCGCGCTACGGTATAATTAGTGGTTTCCCGGCTCAACCAGACACTTCTACCAGGAATCCGCATGGCCGAACCGCAAATCCCCACCGGACCGACGCTGAGGATCGAGAAGATCTACATCAAGGATCTATCGCTCGAAAACCCGGGTGCGCCGCAATCGTTCAAGATCCAGGAATCGCCGCAGGTCGAGGTCAGCCTGCGCAGTCGCGGCGAGCAGATCGAGGAGGGTGTCTTTGAATGCGTGCTCATCATCACCGTGACCGCCAAGACCGGCGACAAGACGCTGTTCCTGGTCGAGGCGGCGCAGGCCGGCATATTCAGGATCGACGGTGTCCCCCTGTCGGATATCCAGCCGATTCTCGGCATCCATTGTCCGAACGTGCTGTTCCCGTACATCCGCGAGGCGATCGCCGACGCGATCATACGTGCGGGATTTCCACCGGTGCATCTCGACCCGATCAACTTCGAGGTGCTCTATCAACAGCAGCTGGCTAGCATGCAGCAACCGCAGGTAGCCGCGCAGCGGTAGGCGGATCGCATGGCGAGCCGTGCTCTCGGTTTGCTGCTGCTGCCCCTCGCCCTGTTTGCCGGAGCCGCCGCCGCGGAGTTCCGCTCGACGGCTGAAGCGGCCGTGCTCTACGACGCGCCGTCGGTCAAGGCCAAGCCGCTTTACGCCCTGGGCCGTGATTATCCGCTCGAGGTCATAGTCAACGTCGAAGGCTGGCTCAAGGTTCGCGACGCGGGCGGCACGGTTGCCTGGATCGAGAAGAAATCGGTCGGCGAGAGGCGCGTGCTGTTGGTGCGCACGTCCGTAGCCGATATCCTCGCCAATCCCGACGCATCCGCACCGCTGGTGTTCAAGGCCGAGCAGAACGTCCTGCTCGAGCTCGTCGATCCCGCGTATGTCACTGCGACGCCCGGCTGGGCCAAGGTCCGGCATCGCGACGGGCAGGTGGGATACGTACGCATCCAGCAGATGTGGGGCCTCTGACAGGC
>DASWDF010000131.1:0-4845 GCA_036395475.1 Casimicrobiaceae bacterium | reverse complement strand
GCGTCAAGGGGCTCATCGCGCGCGAGCTTGCGGGTCGCATCGATTTCGTCGCCCAGAACGTGCGGACCGCGGACTTCGGCGATCCGGTGTTTCCGCCCTACGCGCTGCGCGAGGTCAACGGCGTCCCGGTCGCGATCATCGGCCAGGCGTTTCCCTACACGCCGATCGCGCATCCGCGCGCCTTCGTCGCGGAGTGGAGCTTCGGCATTCGCGAACAGGAGTTGCAACAGGTTGTCGACGAAGTGCGCGGCAAGGCGGCGCAAGTCGTCGTGCTTCTCTCGCACAATGGCATGGACGTCGATCTCAAGCTCGCCGCGCGCGTCACCGGCATCGACGCCATTTTGGGCGGCCATACGCACGACGGCGTTCCCCAGCCGATTGTCGTCGCCAACGCCGGCGGCAGGACGTTGGTCACGAATGCAGGCTGCAATGGCAAGTTTCTCGCAGTGCTCGACTTCGCCGCACGCGGCGGCAAAGTCGCGGAGTTCCGGTACCGACTGTTGCCGGTATTCGCCAATTTCCTGTCCGAGGATCGCGAGATGGCGGCGCTGATCGCCAGGCTGCGCGCGCCCTACGCGTCGAGCTTGAGCGAGCGGCTCGCCGTCACTGAAGGCGTGCTTTACCGGCGCGGCAACTTCAACGGCACGTTCGACCAACTGCTTCTCGACGCCCTGATGGCGGAGAAAGACGCCGAGATAGCTTTTTCGCCCGGGTTCCGCTGGGGAACGACGCTCTTGCCTGGACAGACGATCACCTACGAGGACGTGCTCGCGCAGACCGCGATCACCTATCCGACCGTCACCGTCAATGCGTTGACCGGGGCGGCGATCAAGGCAATCCTCGAAGACGTCGCCGACAACCTGTTCAATCCGGATCCGTATTACCAGCAGGGCGGGGACATGGTACGCGTCGGCGGCCTGCAGTACAGCTGTGATCCCAACGCGGCAATGGGGGCACGCATTGGCGAAATGCGGGTCGACGGCAAGCCTGTCGACGCGGGTAGGCGCTACAAGGTCGCCGGCTGGGCGCCGGTCGCAGAAGAGGCGATCGCAAGCGGCGGCGAGCCTGTGTGGGAGGTGATGGCGCGTTACCTGAAGGCGCAGAAGACGATCGCGCCCAAGGCGCCCAACATGCCGAAGCTCGTCGGCGTCGCCGACAATGCCGGCTTGATGTAGCCCGGGCTTGATGTAGCCCGGGCTGAGCGTAGCGATGCCCGGGGTGCCTTCCCGCCGACTCCACGGAGCCGGCTACACGATCGCTACCCGCGCGAACTTGCGCTTGCCGGCCTGCACAATGACGGTTGTCCCCGCCGCGACGACGAGTCCCTTGTCGGCGACCACTTCTCCGTCGAGCCTTAGGCCCCGTTGCGCGATCAGCCGCAGCGCTTCCGACGTGGAGTCGACGATGCCCGCCTGCTTGGCCAGCTGGGCGATCGGCAAACCGGCGCCGTTGGTGCGCAGCGTGACTTCGGGCATGTTTTCCGGCAGCGCGCCCTCGCGGAAACGCGCCTCGAACTCGGCGAGCGCGGCGTCCGCCGCCTGTTTGGAATGGAAGCGCGCGACGATCTCCTGGGCGAGCATCACCTTCGCTTCACGCGGGTTGCGACCCTCCGCGCACTCGCGCTTGAGCTTGGCGATCTCTTCCTGCGGACGGAACGACAAAAGCTCGTAATAGCGCCACATCAGCTCGTCGGAAATCGACATGAGCTTGCCGAACATTTCCTGCGGCGGTTCGGTGATGCCGACGTAATTGTCGAGCGACTTGGACATCTTGTTGACGCCGTCGAGCCCTTCCAGCAGCGGCAGCGTGAGTATGCATTGCGGCTCTTGCCCGTAATGGCGCTGCAGCTCGCGACCGACAAGCAGGTTGAATTTCTGGTCGGTGCCGCCGAGCTCGACATCCGCTTTCAGCGCGACCGAGTCGTAGCCTTGCGCCAGCGGGTACAGAAACTCGTGGACCGCAATCGGCTGACCCTCGCGGTAGCGCTTGGCGAAATCGTCGCGTTCGAGCATGCGGGCAACGGTGTACTTCGCCGCGAGACGAATCATGCCATCGGCGCCCAGCGCGGCGAGCCACTTCGAATTGAATGCGACTTCGGTCCGGTGGCGATCGAGTACGAGGAACACCTGGTCGGTGTACGTCTTGGCGTTCGCCGCCAGCTCGTCCGCGGTCAGCGGCGGTCGCGTCAGGTTGCGGCCCGTGGGGTCGCCGATCATGCCGGTGAAGTCGCCGACCAGAAATATGATGTGGTGGCCGAGATCCTGCAGCTGCCGCAGCTTGTTGAACTGAACGGTGTGTCCCAGATGGAGGTCCGGTCGCGTGGGATCGAATCCTTCCTTGATGCGCAGAGGCTTGCCGCGCGCGAGCTTCGCGACAAGCTCGGCTTCGACGATCAATTCGTCGGCGCCGCGCTTGAATACCGCGAGCTGGCGGGCGATGTCGGGGTTCATTGAATGATGCTTCTGCTACAATCCGCACCGCGCTGTTGCAGCGGAACCGATCGGTCGGAGCTCTATTGAGCAAATTGGCGATTTTAGCGCAAAGGGTCACCGTGCTCCTCTACCCCATTGACGCCGGCCGCGTCGGCGCCGCCACGGCACTGATGGCGCTCGGCGTCGTTGCCGCATTCGGCTTCGCGCCCGACACGACGCTCGATACCGTCCCGCGTGAAAGGATCGCGCGGGAGCTCGCGCTGCCGACGATTGCGCCGCCGGTCGCGGACGAAGCTTACTGGCAGGAAGAGAGAGTGCGCCGCGGCGACACGGTGGGAAGCGTGCTGGCGCGGGTCGGCGTCGAGGATTCAGCCGCGCAGAATTTCCTGCGTTCCAATGCGGGCGCCCGGCCGTTCTACCAGCTGCGCCCTGGCAAACCTCTTCGGGTCAAGACCGACGCCGGCGGACGCATGCTCGGCCTGCGCTATCTGACCCAGAGCGGCGAGCTGCTCACGATCGACCGAATCGGCGACGGCTTCGTCACCCGATCGACGACGCCCGATGTCGCGATAAGCCTCGAGCTCCGCGCGAACGAGATCCGCAGTTCGCTGTTCGGCGCGGCGGACGCGGTCGCGCTTCCCGACGCCGTCACCATGCAGCTGGCGGACATTTTTTCGGGTGACATCGATTTCCTGCACGATCTGCGCCGCGGCGATCGTTTCAGTGTCGTCTACGAAATGCGCCGGGTCGACGGCGAAGCGGCTGGCGCCGGGCGAATCGTCGCAGCCGAGTTCGTGAACAAAGGTGTTTTCTATCGCGCGTTTCTGTGGCGTGCATCCGACGGGACCGAGGACTACTATGACGAAGACGGCAAGAGCTTGAAAAGGGCGTTTCTTCGCTCGCCGGTCGAATTCACACGCGTCACGTCGGGTTTCTCACTAGCGCGATTCCATCCCTTTCTGCAGGCCTGGCGCGCGCACAAGGGTGTGGACTTCGCCGCTCCCAGCGGCACTCCGGTGCACGCCGCGGGTGCCGGCAAGGTGATCTTTGCCGGGCAGCAAGGCGGCTATGGCAATGTCGCCATGCTGCAGCACGGCGGCGTCTATTCGACCGTGTATGCGCATCTGTCGCGTCTCGCGCCAGGCATGAAGCCGGGCGCGCGCGTGGCCCAGGGCAATGTGGTCGGGTATGTCGGCATGACCGGTTGGGCCACCGGCCCGCACTTGCATTACGAGTTTCGCGTCGATAACGTGCAGAAGAATCCGCTCACGATCGCGCTGCCGAATGCACAGCCCATTCCCGCCGGACAGAAAGCCGCGTTTCAGGCACAAGTGGCACGGCTTGCCGACGAGCTCGCGCTGGGCCGCGGCGTGATCCTCGCCGGCGGCGAGTGATGGCGGTGTGGGGTCCGAGCACTATATCGGCCTGATGTCGGGCACGAGCGTCGATGGCGTCGACGCGGTGCTCGCCGACTTCGCCGTCTCGCCCTTGCGCTCCATTGCGGCCGCGCATGTCGCGTTACCGGCATCGCTGCGCGGAGAGCTGAACGCGCTGCAGCGATCAGGCCCCGACGAGATCCATCGCGCGGCGCTCGCGGCCAACGCGTTGATGGATTGCTGTGCCGCTGCGGCTGGCGCCGTGCTGACGCAAGCCGGGCTTGCGCCGCGATCGATCGCCGCGATCGGCGTTCACGGCCAGACGATTCGCCATCGTCCTGAACTGGGCTACACGACGCAGCTCGCCAATCCTGCCCGGCTGGCGGAGGCCACGGGAATCACGGTCGTCGCGGACTTCCGCAGCCGCGATGTCGCGGCGGGCGGGCAAGGCGCGCCGCTGGTGCCGGCGTTGCACGCGGCGCTGTTCGCCACTGCGGACCGGCACCGCGTCATCGTCAATCTCGGGGGCATTGCGAACATCACATATCTTTCGCCGAACGCTCCGGTGCGCGGCTTCGACACGGGGCCGGGCAATACCTTGCTCGACGCATGGTGCGAGCGACATACCGGCGCGCGGTTCGACCGGGAAGGCGCTTGGGGTGCGACCGGCGCGGTGATCGCGGAGCTGCTCAGCGCCCTGAAAGCGGACGCGTACTTTGCGCTCGCCCCGCCGAAGAGCACCGGCCGCGACCGGTTTCACACCGTGTGGCTCGAGCAACACGTTGCGTCGTTGCATGAAGTCGCACGAACCGTGGACGTACAGCGAACGCTGCTCGCGCTGACGGCCCAGACCGTTGCCGATGCCATCGCGGCGCATTGCAGCGAGGCGACCGAAATTCTCGCCTGCGGGGGCGGGGCGAACAACGCGGCGCTCATGCGCGAGCTCGGGCTAGCGCTCGGAGCGCGGCGGCTCGCGACCACTGCGACGCAGGGAGTGCCGGTGAACGAGGTCGAGGCGCTTGCCTTCGCGTGGCTCG
>DASWDF010000130.1:0-2593 GCA_036395475.1 Casimicrobiaceae bacterium | reverse complement strand
CGTGCCGCCAGCACGAAGCAGGCGGTCCAGATCGCCGACATCAGGACGACGCAGGCATATACCGAAGGGTTTCGACCGATCGTCGAAGCCGCCGAGCTCGGCGGCTATCGAACGGTACTCTCCGTCCCGATGCTCAAGGAGCACGATCTGATCGGCGCCATCAACATCTTGCGCCAAGAAGTCTGTCCGTTCACCGACAAGCAGATCGAACTGGTCAAGAATTTCGCCAGTCAGGCCGTCATCGCGATCGAGAACACCCGCCTGCTCAACGAACTGCGCGAGTCGCTCCAACAGCAGACCGCCACCGCCGACGTGCTGCGCGTCATCTCAAGCTCGCCCGGTGAGCTGGAGCCTGTGTTCGATGCCCTGCTGGCGAATGCGGTGCGGCTCTGCGCCGCAAGTTTCGGTAACCTGTACTTGCGGGACGGCGATACGTTTCGTCTCGCCGGCTTGCATAATACGCCGCCGGCCTTCGTCGAGCAGCGCCGCAGCCGGCCCTACAGCCCGGGCCCGAATTCGCCGCCCGGCCGCATGCTGCGGACGCGCACCGTCGTTCATGTCGCCGACCTCACCGCCGACGCCTCTTATCTCGAGCGCGATCCGGGCGTGGTCGCGTTTGTCGAGCTGGCCGGGACCCGCACCGTCCTTCTGGTCCCGATGCTCAAGGACGGCGAGCCGATCGGCTACCTGTCGATCTACCGCGGGGAGGTGCGTCCGTTCGACGACAGACAGATCGAGTTGCTGGTGAGCTTCGCCGCGCAAGCAGTCATCGCGATCGAGAACACCCGCCTGCTCAACGAGCTCCGCGAATCCCTCCAACAGCAGACCGCCACCGCCGACGTGCTAAAGGTCATCAGCCGCTCGACCTTCGATCTGCAGGCCGTGCTCGACACCCTCCTCGAGTCGGCTGCGCGACTGTGTGAGGCCGACATCGGATATGTTGGGCGTCCGAAAGGCGACGGGTTTTTCCGCGCGGAGGCGACCTACGGGTTTTCGTCCGCCCTCAAGGACATTGTGGAACGCACGCCCTGGAAGGCCGGGCGAGAGAGTGCGATCGGTCGCGTGCTGCTTGAACGTGCGCCGATTCATATCGTCGATGCTGGAACCGATCCCGAATACCGGATGATCGAGCACCAAAAAATTGGCGGATACCACTCCATCCTCGGCGTGCCTCTGCTGCGAGAAGGAACGCCGATTGGCGTGCTTGTGCTGGCGCGCCATACCGTGCGTCCGTTCACCGACCGCCAGATCGAGCTCCTCACCACGTTTGCCGACCAGGCGGTGATTGCGATCGAGAATGTGCGGCTGTTCGATGACGTGCAGGCGCGCACGGAGGAACTGAGCAAATCGCTGCGGCAACAGACGGCCACGGCCGAGGTGCTCAAGACCATCAGCCGGACGGCGTTCGATCTCCAGCGCGTCTTCGACACGCTGGTTGAGAACGCCGTCAGGCTATGCGAGGCCGAGAGGGCGTTCCTTTTCCGGTTTGACGGTGAATTTCTGCGCTCCGTGGCGTCCTACAACGTGTCGCCTGAACTCAGGCACTTCGTAGATCGCAATCCGATCGCTCCGGGCCGCCATAGCATCTCGGCACGCGCTGCCCTCGAGCGGCGAACGGTACACGTCTCCGACGTCCAAGCCGATCCCGAGTATGCCTATGCCGTGCGAGATGAGCGGCCGATCCGGACGACGCTCGCCGTCCCGATGCTGAAAGGGGATGACCTAGTTGGAACCATCACCATCTACAGACTGGAGCTCAAACCATTCACTGACAAGCAGATCGCGCTCGTGGAGACATTCGCCGACCAGGCGGTGATCGCGATCGAGAACGTCCGACTGTTCGAGGAAATTCAGGACAAGAACCGACAGCTGGCGGAGGCGAGCGAGCGCAAGTCGCAGTTCCTTGCCAGCATGAGCCACGAGCTGCGCACGCCGCTCAACGCCATCATCGGTCTGACGGAGATGATGGTCAGCAACGCGGCGCGCTTCGGCACGGAAAAGGCGCTGGAATCGCTGCGGCGTGTGAATGCCGCCGGGACCCACCTCCTGAGCCTCATCAACGAGGTGCTCGACCTTTCCAAGATCGAAGCCGGCAAGCTCGAACTCAACCCCGAGCCCGTTAATTTGGCACGGCTTATCGATGAGGTCGTCGGCACCGCCGGACAGCTCGCCGAGAAGAACCAGAACCGCCTCGTCGTCGAAGCGCAAGAGAACCTGGGCACGCTCACCGCGGACTCCATGCGGCTCAAGCAGATCCTGCTCAATCTGTTGAGCAATGCCTGCAAGTTCACGAAAGAGGGCGAAGTTGCCCTGCGGGCGCGCAAGGTGGCGGACGGACGCGACTGGGTCGAGCTTGCCGTCGCGGATACCGGCATCGGCCTGACCGCCGAACAGCAGGCGAAGCTGTTCCAGGAATTCACCCAGGCCGATTCCCTCACGGCGCGGCGCTACGGTGGGACCGGGCTCGGCCTGGCCCTCTCGCGCAAGCTCGCGCGCATGATGGGCGGCGATGTGACCGTGACGAGCGAGCCGGGCAAAGGATCAGTGTTTACCGTGCGCTTGCCGGGCGGCGGCGGCACGCATTGACTACAAG
>DASWDF010000129.1:0-3627 GCA_036395475.1 Casimicrobiaceae bacterium | reverse complement strand
CGCCGCCGTTTTTTTGCGGAGACATTGCAACCCCGTGCGAAACGCGAACCCCCTGCTCGCGGGGCGAGCTTATATCGAGCCGCGCGATGGCGGACAATAACGGAATTGCGGCCGACCCAAAATTTCGGTGCGACGCAAAAGGACGGCGTATGCCGCGGCCGGGGCGGCGCCGCCGCGCCCTGTCCTGTGCGAAGGCCGCGCCGCTGCGGGCGTCTAGCGCGCGCGTTCGACCTCCCTGATCGCGTCCGCGCCCGCGCTCGCTGCGGGGGGCCCGCGCCGGGAACCGGATACGCAGGTCGGAGAACTCCTCAAGAAAGGCCGTGCCCGCACCCGTAGTCAGGCCGAGCACGTGGCCGCCGCGCGTCCTATCGGCAGACAGAAAGTGGAAGTGCCAGCCAGGCACGTTGACGGAGCTTGCGGCGGCCGGGAAACGGAAACCGATCAGGCTGCCCTCGACATCCTCCAGCGTATGGACGACCTGCTGCGTTTTGATCACCTCCGCCAATGGCCGATAGGGAGGCTGCTGCTTGGGCTCGCTGCGGATCGCGATGGCGCGGAACCGCCCATCCACGCGCGCGCGGCGAGCACACGTGAGGCGCTGTAGGGCAGCGCATCGAGCATCGCCTCCAGCTGGTCGAGCGATTGTCCGGGCGCGACCGGCGTCGATCCTTGCGGACGCAACGCGACGACCACGGCAAATGGGGTCAGCTCCGAGGCGCCGACCACATGCGCACGCCCGTCCACAGTGCCGCGGTAGACCTGCCCGTCGAGCACCATCATCTCCCCATCGACGCCGTTGAAGGTCCCCAGCCCGAAGCCACCGTGCCCGAGCAGCTCGCCGACGGTCGTATCGCCGTCGTAGCCGCCAGCCAGCAGACTGGAGATCGTGGAAACCTGGTACACGTCGGTTGCGTGCACGGGCACGACGCCGGCGGCAACGAGCGCAAGCGCCAGCACGCGCCACATCATCGCGCGAATCATGATGAGCTCCCTTCGGGATTGCTGCGAGTTGAGCACAACGAGGCGATGGATGCGCGGCTCATGGGTGCGTCGACGCGCAGCCGCGCGAAATCGTCGCGCTCGAGCCGCTCACGCCGGCGCGTCGGGAATGAACTTCAACGCAACCCCGTTGATGCAGTAGCGCAGACCCGTCGGCGGCGGCCCGTCCTCGAAGACATGGCCCAGATGTCCGCCACAGCGCCGGCAGTGCACCTCGGTGCGCGGCAGTAACAAGAGGTGATCGGTGGCGGTACCGATGGCGTTCGGCAGCGGCCGATAGAAGCTCGGCCAACCGGTCTGGCTGTCGTATTTGGTCTCCGACGAGAACAGCGGAAGGTCGCAGCCCGCGCAGGCAAACGTGCCCTTGCGTTTCTCGTCATTGAGCGGACTCGAGCCCGGCGTCTCGGTCCGGTGCAGCCGCAGCACCTCGTATTGCGCCTTGGTCAGGATCGCTCGCCACTCGCTTTCGCTCTTCTGGATTTCGAACGTGTCGGCGGCCTCGACATCCGTGCTCTGCATCCAGCGCCAGCCCGCGAGCAGCGCAAGCCCTCCCGCACCCGCCAACAAGACACGACGATCGACCATGGCCTAGTCCTTCTTGCCCCACAGCTCCTCGAGCCGGGCGTCGCGCCCGCAATTGAAGCGATAGAACTTATAACGGATCGGATTCTTCATATAGTAATCCTGATGATACTCTTCGGCTTTGTAGAACCGTCCGGCCGGCACGATCTCGGTCGCAACCGGCTGCTTGAAGCGCTTCTCAACCGCCGCCTTCGCGGCCTGCGCCAGCGAGCGCTGCTCCTCCCCGTGATAGAAAATCGCGCTGCGATACTGATCGCCGTGGTCGCAGAACTGCCGATCCTTCGCCAGCGGATCGATGTTGTGCCAGAACACGTCGAGCAGCTGATTGTAGCTCACCTTGGCCGGATCATACACGATCTCCACCGCCTCGGCATGGCCGGTGCCGCCGTGCGAAACCTGCTCGTAGGTCGGATTGGCGGAGTGGCCGCCGATATAGCCGGAAGTCGTGCTGATCACGCCGTCAACTTTGTCGAAATCGGCTTCCACGCACCAGAAGCAGCCGCCGGCGAACGTGGCAATCGCGGTTCGCTGCGGCTCGCTCCCCTGTCCGGCTGCGCTCGCGACCAGGCCGAGCGCAAGCAGCACGCTCAGCGCGATCCGTCGGACGATGACTCCTATCTGGCACCGCATGCGGTTCTCCCGAGCTTGGCGCGAGCGGGTGGCCGACTGCAATATATGAATATATACGGCATTTTGCCCCCGCCGGCTGAGCCCATTCGGCTCACGTTCGTGCGATGCGGGCGTGAAGGCGTCGCCGCTCGGTTGCAGTGCGGTGTCCTTCTTCGGTATTGCTCACACTCCATCCGGGCGAACCCATGCGTTTTGAAGGAACCAGCGCTTACGTGGCGACCGACGACCTCAAGGTCGCGGTCAATGCCGCCATCACGCTCGAGCGGCCGCTGCTGGTCAAAGGCGAGCCCGGCACCGGCAAGACGGTGCTCGCGCTCGAGATCGCCAAAGGCGTGGGCGCACCGTTGATCGAGTGGCACATCAAATCGACCACCAAGGCGTTGCAGGGGCTCTACGAATACGACGCGGTGTCGCGACTGCGCGACAGCCAGCTTGGCGACGAGCGCGTGCACGACATCCGCAACTACATCAAGCGCGGCAAGCTGTGGGACGCATTCGTCGCCGACGCGCGGCCGGTGCTGCTGATCGACGAAATCGACAAGGCGGACATCGAGTTCCCCAACGATCTGCTGCTCGAGCTCGATCGCATGGAGTTCTTCGTCTACGAGACCGGCGAAATGGTCAAGGCGCGGCGGCGACCGATCGTGGTGATCACCTCCAACAACGAGAAGGAACTGCCCGACGCATTCCTGCGCCGCTGCTTCTTCCACTACATCCGGTTTCCCGATCCCGACACCATGCGCGCGATCGTCGAGGTGCATTTTCCCGGCATCAAGCAGCGCCTGGTATCGGAAGCGCTCAAGCTGTTCTACGAGATCCGCGAGGTGCCGGGGATGAAAAAGAAGCCGTCCACCTCGGAGCTCCTCGACTGGCTCAAGCTGCTGCTGGTCGAGGATATCGGTCCCGAAACGTTACGCGAGCGCGACCCGAAAAAGCTCATCCCGCCGCTGCACGGCGCACTGATCAAGAACGAGCAGGACGTGCACCTGTTCGAACGACTCGCCTTCCTGGCGCGCCGCGAGGGACGATAAACGTTCGATCATGCCGTCATGCCCGGGTCGGGGCACCCCGCCCGACAAGGTCGGCGGAGGCCCGTTGTCCGGGCCATCCACGTCTTTGTCGCGTCGACAAAACAAGACGTGGATCCCCGGCAGCGCAGACAAGTTTACGCAGTCTGCGCAAGCTTGACTGCGTTGCCGGGCCTGACGACTCAAGGCTCGCAAAATTAGTCCGGCGTGCGCGCCGCGAGCGGCTCGTCGACACCGGCGCGGTCGATCGAAGGCGCGGCAACGTCCTTGGGTGCGAGCGGATCGGCGGGCAGTTCCGCGAGCTCGGGCTCCGCCGGCAGCTCCGCTTGCGGCACCACTGCCCCGAGCCGCGCCTCGACGTCCACCTCATGTGCCCCTTCGCGCAATG
>DASWDF010000128.1:0-14561 GCA_036395475.1 Casimicrobiaceae bacterium | reverse complement strand
TCTGCCATTCCGCCGCGAGCAAAGTCCGGTCGATATCGCCGCTTGCGGCACGACGGGCGAGCTCGCTGCTCGTCGAATCGAGGATATCGACGACTTCGACGCTGAGCCCCGCGGCGCGCTCACCCAGCGCCGCAAGGATCGCGTCGCGCTCGAGAAACGGCAAGGCGTCGGGGAGGCGGTAACCGCGGCCGCGCGTGCGCTCGAGGCGCAAGCCTGCGGCATCGGCCTCCTTGAGGAGCTGCGAAACGCGGGCGCGCGAAATGCCGCTCTCTGCCGCCAGCGCCTCGCCGGAGTGGACTTCGCCGTCGGAGAGCCGGCGCAGGAGTGAAAAGCCGAGGGGAGAAAGCACGAGCAGCGGCGCAGCGGAAGACCAGCCCAATGTAGCACAGTTGGCTGCGACGACCCCTCGCCAGCCGTGAAGGCATTCGCCGCTCGCCCGCGACCCGCTGATGCTCAATCCTTCAACACGCCGCGCCTGATCTGATCGAGCTCGATCGACTCGAACAGCGCCTGGAAGTTGCCTTCGCCGAATCCTTCGTTGCCTTTGCGCTGAATGATTTCGAAGAAGATCGGGCCGACCACCGTCGTCGTGAAGATCTGCAGCAGCATCTCGTTCTTTGCCGGCGCGCCGTCTAGAAGGATCCGATTCTTTTTGAGGCGTGCGGTGTCTTCCTTGTGATTCGGCAACCGGGTCGCGAGCAGATCGTAATAAGTGTCCGGGGTGCCCTGGAAGGCGACCTTGCGCGCGCGCAGCGTTTCGACGGTCGCGTAGATGTCGTTCGTGCCGAGCGCAACGTGCTGGATACCCTCGCCGTGATACGCGAGCAGATACTCCTGGATCTGTGATTTGTCGTCGGCGCTCTCGTTGATCGGGATGCGGATCTTGCCGCAGGGGCTCGTCATCGCCTTGCTCTTGAGACCGGTGAGCTTTCCCTCGATGTCGAAGTAGCGCACTTCGCGGAAGTTGAACAGCCGCTCGTAGAAGCCCGCCCATTCCTCCATACGTCCGCGATGCACGTTGTGCGTAAGGTGATCGATGTAGGTCAACCCCGCCCCGATCGGGCGTTGATCGACGCCGGCGAGCGGCACGAAATCGACATCGTAGATGGACACTCCGGCACCGTCTCTCGAATAGCGATCGACGAGATAGATCAGCGAATCGCCGATGCCCTTGATCGCCGGGATGTTGAGCTCCATCGGCCCGGGATGCGCCTCGACGCCCCACGCGCCGAGCTCGGTCGCCCGCTTGTAGGCGAACGCGGCGTCCTTGACGCGGAAGGCGATCGCGCAGATCGACGGCCCGTGCACGCGCGCGAACGCCTGCGCAAAGCTTCCCGGCTCCGCGTTGACGACGAAGTTGATTTCCCCTTGGCGATAGAGAAGCACGTTCTTGGCGCGGTGCTTGGCGATCGCCGTGAAGCCAAGCTGCTCGAACAGCCGGCCGAGTGCCGCGGGATCGGGCGCGGCGTATTCGACGAACTCGAATCCGTCGGTGCCGAGAGGGTTGTCCCAGAGGGATCCATTGGCGCTGCCCATGACGCGTGCTCCGGCAAATCTCAATGCGGTACGATTTTCACGCCGGCCAGTTTTTCCTGCGACTCGATCAGCGACGCGACGTACTTGTCGCCAAGACCGAGCAGGTTGGCGGTGACAAGGCTTTGGTGGACTGCTCCGCCGACCAGCGCCGCGACCGGCAGCGATGCGGCGAAGCGCGTGTAGTAGCGCAGGTCCTTCATCGCGTTCTCCAGCGTGAACTTGAGACCCGCGAGATCGCCGGCTTCGAGCATCTTGCCGACCATCAGCTGGAAGATGCCGGAGTTGACCGCGCCCGCAGAGATGACCTCGTGCAGCTTCTTGATCGACACGCCCGACTTGGCGCACGCCGCGCAGGCTTCCGCCGAGGCCGTCGCAATCGACATCGCCATGAAGTTGTTGATGAGCTTCAGCATGTGGCCGTGACCCGGAGGACCGGCGTGGATGACGTTCTCGCAGTAGGCGGAGAAAACGGGCTTCAGCCGTGCGAACGTCGCCTCGTCGGCGCCGACCATGGTGTTGAGCCGCCCTTCCTCGGCCTCCTTGGGCGTGCGCGCGAGCGGCGCGTCGATGTAGAGCGTCCCCTTCGCCGCCAGATCGCTGCGGATCTTCGCGGTCGACTCGGGCTCCGCCGTCGACGTATCGATTACGGTGAGCCCCTCGCGCGCAACGCCGAGGATGCCGCTTTCGCCGTAGACGATCTCCTCGACCTGCGGCGAACCGGTGACGCAGAGGATCACGACGTCGGAGTTTCTCGCGAGCTCGGCGTTGGTCGATGCTTCGCGCGCGCCTGCAGCGAGGATGTCTTCCGCCGGTTTCCGGTTCCGGTGCACGCGCACCATCAGCGGAAAACCCTTGGCCACGAGATTCTTGGCCATGCCGTGGCCCATCAGCCCAAGGCCGATGAATCCGACGCGCGGCTTGTCGATGCTCATGATGATTCTCCCGGAAGTGCCGAAGGCGCGAAGGCGTCGGTCGGGCGATCAGGCCCGATTTTACCGCGACATTCGGCGCGAAAACGTTAAGGAATCTAATCGACCGCGGCGGGCTCGGATTGCGGCAGGCTCGCCCGCCAGCGCTCGTACCATGTGAGCGCGACGCCACTGCCCGCGATGACGACGATCCCGGTCAGCGTCCAGCCGTCGGGAAAGGTCGCGAAAAGGAGCCATCCGGCAAGCGTCGACCACACCAGCTGCATATAGGTGAACGGCGCGATGGCCGACGCCGATGCGCGCTGGAATGCCTGGACGAAAAGAAGATGCCCCAGCGCACCGGTGATCCCGAGTCCGACGAACGCGATGATATCGGCGGTTGGGTACCAAGCGTCGAAACGAACAAAGGGCAAGGTTGCCGACAGCAGCACACAGCCTACGAGGCTTGGATACATCATCAATACCATCAGGTTCTCGCCGGCGAGCTTGCGCGTCAGAATCTGGAACGTCGCATATAGCGCCGCCGCACCCAGTGCAAGGAGCGCCGCTGGCGTGAGCATTTCGCTTCCCGGCCGCACGATTAGCAGCATGCCGAGCAAGCCAGCAGCAACGAATGCCCAGCGCGGGCGCGTGAGCCGCTCGCGCAACAACCACGCCGCCATCAGCGTGACCAACATCGGGGCCGTGTAATTCAGCGCTGTCGCTTCGGCGAGCGGAAGAAAGCTGAGCGCCGAAAAGAAGCAAAGCGAAGACGCGATCAATACGACGCCGCGCGCGAGATGCAGCGGGAGGCGCGCCGTGCGCACGAGATCCAGGCGCATCCTCGGCCCCATCAGCGCTAGCAATACCAGCGCTTGCACGCCCCAGCGCGCCCAGACCAGCAGCGGCACCGGGTAGCGCTGGCTAAGATGCTTGACGGTGACGTCGACGGCCGAGAAACAGCCACTTGCCACCACGATCAGCAAGATCGCCGAAAGCGGGACGTGTGCGTGTTGCTTCAAGTCGGCTTAAGCCGCGACATTGGAATCGACCGGATTCAAGCCTGGGACGACCCTCGAAAGGGCCCGGTGCTGAAGCGAATCGGGATTTTACGCGAAAGGCGCATAATCCTGCGCATCGGCCGACGCCCCTGCGGCGCGCCGGACAGGCAACGGAGGCTTTCATGATCGGAAAAACTTTGTGCAGCGGGCTCGCCGCAATCGCAGCGATCTTGCTTCTCGCCGGCAGCGGCGAAACCGCGCAGGCGCAACCGGCCGCGCAGCGCAGCAGGGTCGTGATCCAGGTAAGCGACGGCGACCAGGCCAAATGGAACCTCGCGCTCAACAACGCGCGCAACATCCAGGCGGACCTCGGCGCGGCGAACGTCGATATCGAGATCGTGGCGTACGGGCCGGGCATTGGCATGCTCAAGCTCGACTCGCCGGTCGCCAACCGGGTCGACGAGGCGAATGCGGCCGGCGTCAAGGTCATGGCCTGCGAGAACACGATGAAAGGCCAGAAGCTCGCCCGGAGCGACATGCTCGGCAGCGTCGGCTACGTCAACGCGGGCGTGGTCGAGATCATGCAGCGCCAGCAGCAGGGCTGGGCGTATCTCCGTCCGTAACTCGGGAGCGAGATCGTGGCGTCGCCCTGGGCTTCGCCCTGCGGGCTCAACCCAGGCTACGCCGCACGCTCGTAGCCCGGGCTGAGCCGCGAAGCGGCGATGCCCGGGAGCATCGCATTAGCGTGACGTCGCCCCGGGCTTCGCCCTGCGGACTCAGCCCGGGCTACGCAGCCGGAGCCGGATAGCCAGGAATCCGTTCGAGATCGACCGCGTCGATCTGCGCCGGATCGAGAAATTTCCGCGCGTAATCGACCCAGACCCTCTCGCGCACGAACACGTCGAACAGATCCGGATCGACGTGCCCCGAAAGCTTCATCTGGCCGAGGATCGCGAGCGATTCCGCCACGGTCTTGGCGCGCTTGTAGGGGCGGTCTTCGGCAGTCAACGCTTCGAATACGTCGGCGATGGCGATCATTCGCGCCGGCAGCGACATCTGCTCGCGCTTCAGGCCGCGCGGATAGCCCGTGCCGTCGACGCGCTCGTGATGGCCGCCCGCATATTCGGGGACGCGCGCGAGCTGCCGCGGCCACGGCAACGACTCGAGCATCCGGATGGTCGTGCTCACGTGACGATTGATGATCGCCCGCTCGGCAGCGTTGAGCGTTCCGTAGCGGATGGTCAAGTTCGTGACCTCGTCTTCGCTTAGCAGCGGCCTGGTCTCGCCGTCCGCGCCGCGGATAGCGCGCGCCGCGATCGAGCGCACGCGGGCCACGTCCTCGTCGGGCATCCGCTCGCTGCCGCGATTCGCTTCGCGCAGAAACGCGCGGTCGACGTCGAGTGCGGCGAGCTCGGCGCAATAGCGCGATTCGGCCGCCGCCTCGTTTTCGCCTGCAGCAACCGCCTCCAATCGCGCGATGTACGGGTCGCGCGCGGCGAGCTCGAACCGCGCCTCGATCAACGCCATCCGGTCGAAGATTCCGGAGAGCTTGGTCGCCTTGTCAACCACGTGCACCGGCGTCGTGATCTTGCCGCAGTCGTGCAGCAGCGCGGCAAGCCAGAGCTCCCGCCGCTCGGCCTCGCTCATGTGGTAGTCGGCGAGAGGCCCGGCGCTGGTGCGGTGAGCGGCTTCGGCGAGCATCATCGCCAGCTCCGGAACGCGCCGGCAATGACCGCCCGTGTACGCGCTCTTCTCGTCGATCGCGTCGTTGATCAGCCGCACCAGGCTTTCGAATAACGCCTCCAGGCGCTCGATCAAGCGTTGCTTGTCCAGCGCGATCGCCGCGAGAGAGGTCAGCGCCTCGACGAATGCCTGATCCTCGGCCGTGAACACGCCGGCCGCGCCGTCGCGCGAGCGCACGTTGACGAGCTGCAGCACCCCCGTCACCTCAGCGGAATGATCGATCATCGGGACGGCGAGAAAGGAGCGCGAGCGGTATCCATGGGCCTGGTCGAACGCCCGCGCGCCGGCGAAGTCGAAACCTGCCGCACTATATGCGTCGTCGATCCGCACCGATTCGCGCGCCAGCGCGCAATGCGTCACCACCGACCGGTGGTTGGGCGAACCGTCGGAGTCGTACAGCGCGGGTGCCTGCACGCCGATCGGGACACCGGATGCACCGCCCAGATGCAATCCGAGGGTATCGTTCAAGATCAGCGCGAAGCTCAGGCTGCAGCGATCGTCCTCGACGAGGTAAACCGACCCGCCGTCCGCGCCGGTCGCCTCTTTGGCTGTCATGAGGATGCGTTCGACAAGCCGCGCCGTGTCGGGCTCACGGGCGATGAGCCGCGCAAGGTCAAGCAGCTGCGGCAGGCGGCCGCCGGTATCCACGGAAGCCATTGGCGTGAGCATACGGCAGGGGGGAGCCGGTGCGCCAGCCGCGTGCCCGACCCGCTCGGGACGGTCCCGGTCTGCACGGGCACCATATTTGCGTCGCAGCCGAACCCGCATCGTTCACCGCGCCCTTCGGGACCGAGATGAGTCCGGCAACCCTCCCACTACAGCGATACCTAGACGCACTCCACGATAAGCACCAGGCGCTCGACAAGGGAGCCGTCGCCACGTATATCCCGGAGCTCGCCAAAGCGGATCCCGACTGGTTCGGCATCTGTATCGTCACCACCGACGGCTACGCCTACGCGGTCGGCGAGGCCGATCGCCAATTCACCATGCAATCAGTATCCAAGCCCGCGGTCTACGCGGCCGCGTTGGCGGATCGGGGACGCGAGGCCGTCCTCTCCAAGGTCGGCGTCGAACCGAGCGGCGAGGCGTTCAATTCCATCAGCCTCGATCCCCAAACCGGTGCACCGTTCAACCCCATGATCAACGCTGGTGCAATCGCGACGACCGGGTTCGTCGCCGGCACGACCGCGGAGGAGCAATGGGGCCGCATCGCGAACATCATGTCCGGCTTCTTCGGGCGCGCCGTTACTATCGACGATGCCGTCTACCGCTCCGAGAGCGAAAGCGGGTTTCGCAATCGCGCCATCGCCTGGATGCTCAAGCATTTCGGCATCATCGACGGCGACCCCATGCCCGTGCTCGAGAACTACTTCCGGCAGTGCTCGATCCTGGTCACCTGCCGCGATCTCGCCTATATGGCGGCGACCTTGGCCAACGGCGGCGTGCAACCCCGCAGCGGAAAACGCGTCGTGCCTGCCGATGAGGTCCAGGCCGTGCTCAGCATCATGGCCACTTGCGGCATGTACGACTATGCCGGGAGCTGGCTATATGAAGTCGGTCTGCCGGCAAAGAGCGGCGTCAGCGGCGGCGTGATCGCCGTCATGCCCGGCCGCTTCGGCATCGCGATCTTCTCGCCACGGCTCGACGAGAACGGAAACAGCGCCCGTGGCATCGCCGTCTGTCGAGAGATATCGCGCGAATTCGGGCTGCATGTATTCGGCATGTCCGCTTCTCCCTCGCTGGTCTTGAGCCGTGTGTTCTCGGCGCTCGATCTTCCGTCGCGACGAGTCCGGTCGACTGAACTGGCGATTCGGCTGCGGGAGGTCGCGTCCCAGATCAAGTGCTACTGCTTGCAGGGCGAGGTGGCATTCGATGGCGCGGAATTCATCGTCCGGCAGCTGATCCAGGTGGCACCGGACGCCGACAGCTTCATCCTCGACATGCATCGTGTCAGCTATTTGGCCGAAAGCGCCGCCCGGCTTCTGCTTGAAGTCCGCCAATTACTGGTTGCGCAGGGGAAGGCGCTGGTGTTCTCGCGCATCCGCGGCAGGGCCGTGGTCGAAGATGCGCTGCGGCATGCTCTACCCGAAGGCGACGGCGGCTATCTGAGCTTCGAGGACAACGACCTGGCGGTCGAGTGGTGCGAGGACCGTCTGCTCGACTCCGCGACTCAATGGTCGCCGCAGGTGAGCACGGTCGCCGCTTTTCCTCTGTTTGCCGGAATGCACGAACGCACGCTCGCGCGGCTACAGGATCGCATGCAGGCGGCCGACTATCCCGTCGGCGCTACCATCATCTCAGCCGGCCAGGAACAGGACGATCGCGTGTTCTTCATTCGCGAAGGCGAGGTCAGTGTCGTATTGTCGCTGGCCGACGGCTCGCACCAGCGCCTTGCCACACTCTCCGCTGGCATGAGCTTCGGCGAGATGGCGATGCTCGGCAAGGCAGCGCGCAGTGCACACGTTCATGCCGATACGGCGGTACGCAGCTGGACCTTGAGCGCCAGGTCGCTCGATGAACTCGCCATCGATCATCCCGAGATCAAGATTGCTGTGCTCAGGAATCTTTCGCTCGACCTGGCGCAGAAGCTGCGGCAGGCCAATCAGCTGATCGGCGTGCTGGCGGCATAGCTTTTCCGGCCCGTCGGCACTTGGCAACCCGCCGCCCGTGACGGACAATTCGCAGGGAACCTCTGAATAAGTCCCGCGTGGCCGCGACGGACGCTTTCCGGGATGAGATGCGCGAAGCGACGCGAAGCCCATGGCAGGCCCCCATGGGCGAGCGGCGCGACAAAGCAGATCGGCCGGAAAGCGTTCGTCCCTTCGGGTTTCGGCGCAATAGCCTCATCTGCGTTGTTGCGCGGCTTGCGAATAGGATGAACTATTCGCTGCGCCGCGACGCCTAGCATCTGAGGCTATTGCGCCTGAAACGCGGCTCATGTGGGACTTGTTCAGAGGTTCCTCCGGTGCGGGTGTAGTTCAATGGCAGAACGGCAGCTTCCCAAGCTGCATACGAGGGTTCGATCCCCTTCACCCGCTCCATTCTCCCTGCGGTGCCTTCCCGCATGGCGCGCGGAGTTGCTGACTACCACCTGTAACAGCTTGTAACTTCCCCACGATCGGCCTGATTGGGCGATAATTTCGGGTTGCGCCCGGCTGTCTCGGGGCACCCAACTGATGTCGACCCAGAAGAAAATATTTTCCGGAATCCTCCTGCTGGCCGTAGTAGCAGTCACGGTCTTCCTTGTTTTTCAGACTAATCGCGGGTCGCGCGCCGATACACAGAAAAGCGCGCCCGCGGTTCCGGTCACTACGGCGGCGGTCGTGACCAAGACGGTGCCGGTCCGCCTCTACGCCATCGGCAATATTGAACCGTACACCACCGTTGCGATCAAGGCGCGCGTCGACGGGCAGCTCGTGTCCGTGCACTTCAAGGAAGGCGACGAGGTGCGGAAAGGCTCGGTGCTGTTCGAGATCGACCCGCGTCCGTTCGCCGCAAGCCTGAAACAGGCGCAGGCGAACCTGCTCAGGGACAAGGCGTTGTTCACTCGCGCCAGCCAACAGGAGAAACGCTACAAGGAATTGCTCGCCAAGAACTTCATCTCGCCCGACGCCTACGAGCAGGTTCGCACCAATGCGGAAACCGCTGCCGCAATCGTGAGCGCTAACGAAGCCGCGATCGAGAGCGCCAGGTTGTCGCTCGAATACTGCACGATTCGCGCGCCGGTGACCGGCTACGCGGGCCGCATCCAGATCCAGCAAGGCAACCTCGTCAAAGCGAACGACACCAACCCGCTGGTGACGATCAACCAGGTCGTGCCGATCTATACGTCGTTTTCGGTGCCCGAGCAGAACGTCGCCGACGTTCGCAGGTATCAGGCCAACGGTGAGCTCAAGGTGGCGGCGAGCTTCGCCAACTCCGTGCACCCGCCCGTGGCCGGCAGGCTATCGTTCGTCGACAACGCAGCCGACGCGAGCACCGGGACGATCAAGCTCAAGGCGGAGTTCCCGAATACCGACAAGGCCCTGTGGCCTGGCCAGTTCGTCAACGTGGTGCTCACCTTGCACGAGCAAAAGGACGCGATCGTGACGCCCTCGGCCGCGGTGCAGAGCGGTCCGACCGGACAGTATGTTTTCGTCGTCAAGCCCGACTCCACGGTCGAGCTACGCAACATCGAGATCGCCCGCGCCGAAGGTGACGACACCGTCGTGGCGAGCGGCTTGCAGGCAGGCGATCAGGTGGTTATCGTCGGACAGTTGCGGCTTGCCCCGGGGACGAAGGTCAACGTCGGCAAGGCGGCGCAGCCCTCGTGAACATCGCCGAAATCTTCGTCCGCCGTCCGGTGATGACCGTGCTGGTCATGACGGGGATCCTCATCTTCGGCATCATCGGCTACCGGTTGCTGCCGATCAACGCGTTGCCCAACGTCGACTTCCCGACGATCCAGGTGCAGGCGCAGCTCCCGGGCGCGAACCCGGACACGATGGCCTCCGCGGTCGCCACGCCGCTCGAGAAACAGTTCTCCACCATCGCCGGCATCGACACGATGACCTCGGTGTCCACCAACGGTATTGCGACGATCACGCTGCAGTTTTCGCTCGACCGCAGCATCGACGCCGCGGCGCAGGACGTGCAATCGGCGATCGCCGCGGCGTCGCGATCGCTGCCGTCGTCGATGCCCACACCGCCGACGCAGCGCAAAGTGAACCCGGCCGATGCGCCGATCATGAACATCGTGCTCTCGTCGTCGACGTTGCCACTGTCGACGGTCGCCGAGTATGCGGAGAACCTGCTCGCCCAGCAGATCTCGACGATCAGCGGGGTGGCACAGGTTCAGGTCTACGGCTCGCAGCAATACGCGGTGCGCATCCAGCTCGACCCGAATGCGCTGGCCACGCGCGGCATCTCCCTCACCGAGGTCGAGCAGGCCATTGGCAGCAGCAACGTCAACCTGCCGACCGGGACCCTGTACGGAAGAGAGAAGGCGACGTCGATCCAGGCGACCGGGCAGCTCATGACTGCACAGGCCTATGCGCCGCTGATCGTCGCCTACCGGAACGGCGCGCCGGTGCGGCTCTCCGAGATCGGGCGCGTGTTCGACAGCGTGCAGAACGACAAGATCGCGGCCTGGCACAACGGCACGCGCGGCATCATGCTCGGCGTGCAGCGCCAGCCGGGAACGAACACGATCGAGATCGTCGACGCGATCAAGAAGATCCTGCCGACCTTCGAGTCGCAGCTCCCCCCGGCGATCCAGCTCACGATGTTCTACGACCGTTCGGTGCCGATACGCAACGGCGTCCACGACGTTCAGCAATCGCTGCTGCTCGCGCTGGGGCTCGTCGTAGCGGTCATCTTCGTCTTCTTGCGCAGCGCCACCGCCACGATCATCCCGAGCCTTGCCTTGCCGCTGTCGATCGTCGGCACCTTCGCGGTGATGTACGCCTTCGGCTACAGCATCGACAACCTGTCGTTGATGGCCCTCACGCTGTGCGTCGGCTTCGTCGTCGACGATGCGATCGTGATGCTCGAGAACATCACCCGCCACATCGAAATGGGCAAGTCGCGAATGCAGGCGACGCTCGATGGGTCGAAAGAGGTCGGCTTCACCATCGTGTCGATGACCTTGTCGCTGGTTGCCGTGTTCATCCCGGTGCTGTTCATGGGCGGCATCCTCGGCCGGCTGCTGCGCGAGTTCGGTGTAGTCATCATCGTCGCGGTGCTCATCTCCGGCTTCGTCTCGCTGACGCTGACTCCGATGCTGTGCAGCCGCATGCTGGTCGACGAGCGCACGAAAAAACACGGCCGCTTCTACGCTTTCAGCGAACGCGCGTTCAACGCGTTGTTGAATGGCTACCGCGATACTCTCGCCTGGGTTTTGCGTCATCAGCGGCTCACGCTCGCTGCGTTTTTCGCCATCACCATCGCCACCGGTATTCTGTTCAGCACGATGCCGAAAGGCTTCCTGCCGGCCGACGATCAGGGGCTCATCCTGGTGTTCACCGAGGCGGCGCAGGACGTGTCCTTCACGGCGATGGCTGGCATGCAGCGGCAGGTGGCCGCGATCGTCAAGGAAAATCCCTACGTGGCGGGTGCGATGTCATCGGTCGGTGCCGGCGGGCCGAGCGCGTCGCTCAACGTGGGCAGAATTTTCGTCGCGCTCAAGCCACGCGATCAACGTCCGAACGCCGACGTCGTGATCCAGCAGTTGCGCGGTCCCCTCGCGCGCGTCACCGGCATCAAGGCGTACGTTCAAAACATCCCGGCGATCCGCATCGGCGGCCAGGTTACAAAGAGCTCGTATCAGTACACGTTGCAGGGCACCGACACGAACGAGCTCTATCAATGGGCGCCGAGGGTCGAGGAGAAGCTCAGGTCGCTGCCGGGACTGGTCGACGTGACCAGCGACCTGCAGATTTCCAAGCCGCAGGTGACCGTCGAGATCGACCGCAACAAGGCCGCGGCGCTCGGCGTCTCGGCACAAGAGATCGAGAACACGCTCTACGACGCCTATGGCCAGCGCCAAGTCTCGACGATTTATGCGCCGACCAACCAGTACTGGGTTGTGATGGAGCTGCAGCAGCGCTATCAAACCGACCCATCGGTATTGTCGCTGCTCTACGTGCGCTCCGCGAGCGGTGCGCTGGTGCCATTGAACAGTGTCGCGACGCTGAAGCCGACGGTCGGCCCGCTGGCGATCAATCACCTTGGCCAGCTCGCGGCGGTGACGCTATCGTTCGACCTCAGACCCGGCGTCGCGATCGGTGATGCGATCAAGGAGATCAACAAAGCGACCGCCGAGATGCGCCTGCCGGCGACGATCAACGGCGTCTACCAGGGTACGGCGCAGGCGTTCCAGTCGTCATTGCGCGGGATGGGGATCCTGCTCGTGCTGGCAATCTTCGTGATCTATCTCGTGCTCGGCATCCTCTATGAGAGCTTCATTCATCCGTTCACGATTCTGTCCGGCGTGGTTCCCGCCGGCTTCGGCGCGCTCGTCACGCTGTGGCTGTTCGGCATCGAGCTCAACATGTACGCCTTTGTCGGCATCATCATGCTGGTCGGCATCGTGAAGAAGAACGCAATCATGATGATCGATTTCGCGATCGAGGCGCAGCGCAAGGAAAACAAGGCGCCGGAGGACGCGATCTTCCAGGCGTGCCTGACGCGCTTCCGCCCGATCATGATGACGACGATGGCCGCATTGATGGGAAGCCTGCCGATCGCGCTCGCGCTCGGCGCGAGCGGCCAGGCGCGGCAGTCGCTCGGTCTCGCTGTCGTCGGCGGCCTGGTCGTATCGCAGGCGCTGACGCTCTACATCACGCCGGTGATTTATCTCTACTTCGAGCGGCTGCAACAGCGGCTTGCGGCGCGGCGCCAAGCTGTACCCGCGCCGGCGCGGGCCGCCGCCGACTGATCGACGCGCGGCAGCGCGCACGCGCCATCGTCGGCAACATCCCGGGCAGCGAGGCGATGAAAATCGGCATGATCACCGACAGCCTGCCGGGCACTGACTTCGATACGCTGCTCGCCACGGCGGCGAGACTCGAGCTCGACATGCTCGAATTCGGGTGCGGCAATTGGTCGTCGGCGCCGCATCTCAACCTTGACCGCATGCTGGAGAGCGAGGCCGAGCAGCGCAATTTCAAGGCGCGACTGGCCGAACACGGCATCGCGATCAGCGCGCTCAACTGCTCGGGCAATCCGTTGCACCCGGGGGAACATGGGCGCCGCCACGATGCGGTGACGCGCAAGACGATCAAGCTCGCGAGCCTGATGGGTGTCGATCGCGTAGTGATGATGTCCGGCTGCCCGGGCGCCAGGGGCGACAGCAGTGCCAACTGGATCACCATGGAATGGCCGCCGGAGGTGCGCGAGATCCTCCGCTGGCAGTGGGACGAGGTGCTGATCCCGTACTGGCGCGACCTGGTCGCGTACGCGAACGGGCTCGGAATTCGCAAGCTGTGCCTCGAGCTGCACGGCCATCAGAACGTCTACAACGTGCGGACGCTCGCGCGGTTGCGCGGCGCGGTCGGCGAAACGGTCGGCGCGAATCTCGATCCCAGCCATCTGATGTGGATGGGCGCCGACCCCATCGCTGCAGTACGCGCGCTGGGTGACGCGATCTATCACGTTCACGCCAAGGACACGCGCGTCGACCCGGTGATCGCCGGCGTAAACGGGGTGATCGAAACCACGCCGGGCGATCGCTTCCAGGATCGGGCCTGGAACTACATAACACTGGGCTACGGCCACGGCGAGCTATGGTGGCGTGAGTTCGTCGCCGTGCTCGCAGCGGTCGGATACGATGATGTATTCAGCATCGAGCACGAGGATCCGATGCTGCCGGCGCTCGAAGGCGTCGAGAAATCCGTCGCCTTCCTTCGCAACGTCCTTGTCAAGCGGCCGCGATCCGGCCTTGCACCGAACTAGTCGTCGCGCTTCGTGGTTACATCGACCGTACAACGCAGCGTCGCCATTTTCGATCTGGGCGGGGTCCTGATCGACTGGAACCCGCGGCACCTCTATCGCAAGCTGTTCGAAGGCGACGAGGCGGCGATGGAGCAGTTCCTCGCTACGGTCTGTACGACGGAATGGAACGAGCAGCAGGATGCAGGGCGCAGCTTCATCGAGGCGACGCAGGAGCTGCTACCGCTCCATGCCGACAAGATAGAATTGATCGAGGCCTTCGGCAAGCGCTTCGGCGAAATGATCGCGGGCGCCATCGACGGCACGGTCGATGTGCTCGCGGAGCTGAAGCAGCGCGCGGTGCCGCTCTACGCGATCACGAACTGGTCGGCGGAGACGTTTCCTCCGCAGCGCCGGCGCTTCGCGTTCCTGTCGTGGTTCGACGGCATCGTCGTGTCGGGCATGGAAGGCGTCATCAAACCCCATCCGCGCATCTTCCAGATCCTTTGTGAGCGCCACCGCATCGCGCCGGAAACGGCCGTATTCGTCGACGACGTGGCTGCCAATGCCGCCGCGGCGTCGGCACTGGGCATCCACGGCATCCATTTCCGTTCCCCGGATCAGCTACGGAGCGAGCTCGTCGCCCTCGGCATGCTGCCGACATGATCGATTGCTGTCTCGTCGGCGCCGGATTCATCGGACCCGTGCACGCCGCGAACGTCGCCGGGCATCCGCGGGCACGCCTCACCTGGGTAATCGACCTCGACCTCCGCACGGCCGAGACGCTGGCCGGCAGGCACGGCGCGCGCGCCGGCCGTGACCTCGGCGAGGCGCTGGCCGATCCAGCGGTGGGCGCCGTCATCGTCTGCACGCCGCCGCGGACACACGCACCGATCGTCGAAGCGGCCGCGCGCGCTGGAAAGGCGATTTTCTGCGAGAAGCCGATCGACCTGGACCTGGCGCG
>DASWDF010000127.1:0-19265 GCA_036395475.1 Casimicrobiaceae bacterium | reverse complement strand
ACGGCCAAAGTGCGCATTCTAGCGCCAGGCCGCCTGTCGCCAAACGCCCGGAACACACAATGCCCAACACACCCGAAGTCACCAACATGGCGGTGTTCTGCGACTTCGAGAACATCGCGCTCGGCGTACAGGACGCCAAGTACGATCGGTTCGACATCGGCAAGGTGCTCGAACGGCTGCTGCTCAAGGGCAGCATCGTGGTGAAAAAGGCGTACTGCGACTGGGAACGCTACAAGGCTTTCAAGGCGCCGATGCACGAAGCGTCGTTCGAGCTGATAGAAATTCCGCACCTGCGCCAATCGGGCAAGAACTCCGCCGACATCCGCATGGTCGTCGATTCGCTCGACCTCTGCTACACCAAGGCGCACGTCGAGACGTTCGTCATCATCAGCGGCGACTCGGATTTCTCGCCGCTCGTCTCCAAACTGCGCGAGAACAACAAGGTGGTCATCGGTGTCGGCGTCAAGAATTCGACGTCCGACCTGTTGATTGCCAACTGTGATGAGTTCATTTTCTACGACGATCTGGTGCGCGAGAAGAAGAGGCCCGCGGCACGCAAGCAACCGGCTAAGTCGCAGGCAGCAGGCGAGGCGCATCCGCCGGCAAAGAAGGGCGACGAGGAGCGACGCCAGGAGGCGGTCGAGCTGATCACCGCGACGGTCGAGGCACTGCTCGCCGAGCGCGGCGCCGAAGAAAAGATCTGGGGATCGATGGTCAAGCAGGCACTAAAGCGGCGAAAGCCCGGGTTCGCCGAGTCGTATTATGGATTCCGCTCGTTCAACGGGCTGCTCGAGGAAGCCGAGCGGCGCGGCGTGCTCGCGCTCGAGCGCGACGAGAAGTCGGGCGGTTACATCGTGCGCCCGCTCGCACACGAGGAATGACGGCGCGAGCCCGCGGCGTCGCCGGTCGCCCTGCGCACGCAGTGCGCGGGATCGCGCGTGGCGAGTCGACGCAGGAGGCCGACACTTGATGCCTGGCAAAACAGCGACCGATGGAGGAGGCCGCGGAACACATCGGCTCTGGCTTGTCGGGCTCCTGCTGTGCGCCGTCGCCAGCGCGGTGGCCGCCGAACCGGCCTTGACGGTCGCAACCGGCGGACGCACCGCTATTTACACCTCCGCCGGTCTGCTGGCGCTACCAGCGGCGACGACGGTGACGATCCCCGCCGATGTCGCCTACGGGCACAGCATGACTTTCCGCGCGATCCCTTTCGCGACATTGCTCGATGGCGCCGCGACCGACGACAGCGTTCGTCTCGTGGCTGCCGACGGTTCTGTGACGACGCTGCCGGCAGCGGCGCTGCTGGCGCACGACGGCGGCGCCGTCGCCTATCTGGCCGTCGAGCCCGCCGAGGCGCCGTGGCCGCCGCTCAAGGCCGGGCAGACCGGGAGCGCCGGGCCGTTCTATCTCGTCTGGCTGCGCGCGGAAAAGGGCGCGATCACGCGCGAGCAATGGCCGCACCAAATCGTGCGTATCGAGGCGGTCGCGTCGCTGGTCAAGCGCTTTCCGATGATCGCGCCGGCGGCAAAGCTGCCGGCAGGCCATCCGATCCGGGCGGGGTTCGCGGCGTTCCAGAAGCATTGCATTGCTTGCCACACGTTGAATGGCGGTGGAGACGCGACGCTGGGGCCGGATCTCAACGTCCCTTATAACCCGACCGAGTACATGCGTCCCGACGCGCTGCGGCGGCTTATCCGCGATCCCCAGGCGCTGCATCGCTGGCCGGGCGCCAAGATGCCCGCGTTCGACAGCAGGACACTCCCCGATCGCGAGTTCGCCGAGCTGCTCGCATACCTGCGGCACATGGCCGATCGCAAGGTCGTGCCGCCGGCCAAGTAGCCCGGGATGAGCAGCGCGAATCCCGGGACCATCGCGACATTGAGTCTCGCCCCGGGCTTTGCCTGCGGCTCAACCCAGGCTACGCAACAAAGCCGATCGCAAGGTCGTGCCGCCGGTAGCAAAGTGAGCGCCATCGCGCGACAATAATCCCCCCGTTCGGAAAGTTGTGAGCGTCCCCAGCCGGGCGGCGATCGACGCGAGGTGGCGAGTGCAAACCGTGCGACCGGCCGCAGTGGCCGGCATGTTCTACCCGGGAACGCCTGCGGTTCTAGGCGCTGCAGTGCGAGGCTACCTGGCCGAGGCGCATTCGTTGCCGGACACTGATGCGCCGCTGCCCAAGGCGATCATCGTCCCGCACGCCGGCTATATCTATTCCGGTCCGGTCGCGGCGCCGGCTTACCGCCGGATCGCCGCGGGGCGGGGCACGATCCGCCGCGTGGTGCTGCTGGGTCCCGTGCATCGCGTGCCGATCCGCGGTCTCGCGCTGCCCGCGGCCGACGCATTCGCAACGCCGCTGGGCACGGTCGCGGTCGACACCGACGCCGCGGCGCGGGTGCTCGAATTGCCGCAGGTTCAGACGAGTGAGGCGGCGCATGCCCTCGAGCATTCGCTGGAGGTACAGCTGCCGTTCCTGCAAACGGTGCTCGACGATTTCCGGATCGTGCCCTTCGCCGTAGGCGACGCGACCGCCGAAGAGGTGGCAGCAGTTATCGACTGCCTGTGGGGCGGGCCCGAGACGCTCATCGTCGTCAGCTCCGATCTTTCTCACTATCACCCGTATGCAGCAGCGCGCCAGCTCGACCGCGGCACCGCGGCCGCGATCCTGGCGCTCGACTCGTCTCTCGATCACGAGCAGGCCTGCGGTGCAACGCCGATCAACGGCTTCGCGCTTTGCGCGCGGCGACGGAACCTCTTTCCTGAGCTCATCGACCTGCGCAACTCGGGCGATACCGCAGGAGACAAGTCGCGCGTCGTCGGCTATGCCGCGTTCGCATTCATCGACCGGGGGCCGGGACTGCGGCACAGGCAAGCCGCGGAGGCGCTCGCGGAGACTGCCGATGCGCGATGACGAGCTCGGCCGCACCTTGATCGGCATCGCCCGCCGGGCGATTGCCGCCGAGCTGGGACTCGCAAACGGGGCGCCCGACCGCGGGGCCTTGCTGCGGTTCGGAGCGACGTTCGTCACGCTGTTTTATCGCGGAGAATTGCGCGGTTGCATCGGAAGCCTCAGAGCGACTCGGGACGTCGGGCTCGACGTGCGCGAAAATGCAGTCGCCGCGGCATTCCGCGACCCGCGCTTTCCACCGCTGACGTCGGACGAATTCGAGGCGACATCGGTCGAGGTCTCGCTCCTTTCGCCTCTGGAGAGCGGGCGCTTCGACACCGAGGATCAATTGCGCGCGCGCCTTCGCCCGGGCATCGACGGCGTCACCCTCGAGCTCGATGACCACCGGGCCACATTCCTGCCGCAAGTCTGGGAAGCGCTCCCGGAGCCGCGCGAGTTTCTCGCCGCGCTGAAGCACAAGGCGGGGCTGCCCGCCGATTTCTGGAGCCCGCGGTTGAACGTTGCGCTCTACCAGGTGACAAAGTGGAAGGAGAGCGAGCTTTCGAGGGTAACTGAGCATCCATGAGAGATTATCCGGGACGTTACTGGCACGCGCTGGACGATGGCCGCATCCAGTGCGATCTTTGTCCACGCGATTGCCGGCTACACGATGGCCAGCGCGGCGCCTGCTTCGTCCGCCAGCGCAAGGGCGAGGCCATGGTGCTGACGACCTACGGCCGCTCGTCGGGATTCTGCATCGATCCGGTCGAGAAGAAGCCGCTGAACCAGTTCTTCCCCGGCTCGAGCGCATTCTCGTTCGGCACAGCCGGCTGCAACCTCGCGTGCAAGTTTTGCCAGAACTGGGACATCTCCAAGTCGCGCGAGATGGACACGCTGATGGACCAGGCGACACCGGAGATGATCGCGCGCGCCGCGCAAGCGCGAGGCTGCAGGAGCATCGCATTCACCTACAACGATCCGGTGATCTTCGCCGAGTATGCGATGGACACTGCGGACGCGTGTCATGAGCTCGGCATCCAGGCGATCGCGGTGACCGCGGGCTACATCGGCACCGCGGCGCGGCGCGAGTTCTACGCCAAGATGGACGCTGCCAACGTCGACTTGAAGGGCTTCACCGACGAGTTCTATTTCAAGCTCTGCGGCGCGCGTCTGCAGCCGGTGCTCGACACGCTCGTGTATCTCAAGCACGAAACCGACGTATGGTTCGAGATAACGACGCTCCTGATCCCCGGCAAGAACGATTCCGACGCCGAGATCGAGGCCGAATCGAAGTGGATCATGCGCGAGCTGGGGCCCGATGTGCCGCTGCATTTCACGGCGTTCCATCCCGACTACAAGATGATGGACATCGCGCACACGCCCGCTTCGACGCTGATTCGTGCCCGCAAGATCGCGCTGGCCGAGGGCCTGCACTACGTCTACACCGGCAACGTTCACGACCGCGAGGGGGGAACGACCTTCTGCCCCGGCTGCGCCAAGCCCGTGATCGTGCGCGACTGGTACGAGATCCTCGACTATTCGCTGACGCCGGACGGGCGCTGCATGCACTGCTCGACGCCGCTGCCCGGGCGCTACGACATGTTCGAGCGGGCCTGGGGACGCAGGCGCGTTCCAGTACGTATCAACGCGTCGGCATAAGCTGCAGCACTCTGCGCTTCACCAGCCTGTCCTGGGTCGCGCGGGGCTGACTCGAAGTACGACGAATGTTTGAGCGGATCGCTGCCGACGCCGTCCTGGTTCTTCACCTCGCGTTTGTGCTGTTCGCGCTGCTTGGCGGGCTTCTCGTGTTACGCGCGCCGGGATTCGCCTGGCTGCATCTGCCCGCCCTGGCGTGGGCGGCGTTCGTCGAATTCACAGGGCGCGTTTGTCCGCTCACGCCGCTCGAAGTCGAATTGCGCCGCGCTGCCGGCGACTCAGGCTACGCGGGAGGTTTCGTCGAGCATTACATCGACGCTCTGCTCTACCCGGAAGCGCTGACGCGCGATGTGCAGATGGTGCTTGGCGCGGCGCTTCTCGTGCTCAACGTGGTGATCTACGGCGCCGTCGTTTTTCGCGCCCGCAGGGCTCGCGCGTCGTAGCCCGATTCCGATCGGCGGCCGCGTCCGTCCGACAACGCCCCGCCGCCTAAGTCCAGCGCACGCCGAGCTTGTGCGCGAGCCTCCGCGCGTTGCGCGGCGCGTGCTCCTTGGCGGTATTGTCGAAATAGCAGTAGACGTCGCGCGATGAAGCCCGCCGCGCCGGCCGGTGGGACATGCGCCTGGCGTTGTGCGGTTCCTTGCCTGCGCTCCACAACCGGATGCGTTTGCTCCAGCGGTCGAGCATCCTGTCGCTGTAACCGCTGACGTACAGCTCCTTTGCGCCGTGCAGGCGAATATAGACGAAATCGGCGGTCACATCCTCGTATTCGGGCCACTTGCCCGCGGTATCGGCGACGACAAACGCAATGCGATGCTTGCGCAGCAGCTTGATGAATCCCGCAGCGACGAAACTCGGGTGCCTGACCTCGAGCGCGTGTCGCAAGGGACGGTTGGTGCCGTAAGCGATCTGCGCCCGGCCTTTCACCTTGGTGTTGTGACGACGGGCCAGCGCCGACGCCTGGTCGGTATCGCGCGGCAGCAACGACAGGAACGCCTCGATCGACGCCGGGTCGAACTTGAGGTTCGGCGGCAACTGCCAGAGGAACGGCCCGAGTTTTTCATGGAGATTTGCAACGCCCGACGCAAAGAAATTGGCAAGTGGCGTCGCCACATCGCGCAGCCGCAAAATATGCGTGATGTAGCGCGGGCCCTTGACGCTGAAGATGAAATCCACCGGCGTCTGTTCATACCAGCGCGCATAGACCTCCGGACGCTGCAGGGAATAGAACGAGCCGTTGAGCTCGATCGACGACAGCATGCGCGACGCGTACTCCAGCTCGCGCCGCTGCGCCAAACCTTCGGGGTAGAACGCGCCGCGCCAGGGCGAATAGCGCCACCCGGAAACGCCGATACGAATACTTCCCGCCGGCACGTGCCTGACGCCCTGCGGGGCAAGCTGTGCGGCGCTTCCTTCAGGCAACTTTGACGTTGATCTCGTAGATACGCGCTATTCGCCGTGGCCTACCGGCGCTGGCTGGGACGGTTCTAGGCGGAACGAAGCGAGCCCGCGAGTTGAGACCCGGGGCTCACTGCCTTGCGCTTCCGGCTATGCCTTGCTGTAGATCTCCGCGCCCTTCCGCACGAACTCGACCGCCTTCGCTTCCATTCCCTTTTCCAGCGCGGCGGCTTCGTCCACGCCGAGCTTGGCCGCGTACTCGCGCACGTCCTGCGTGATCTTCATCGAGCAGAAATGCGGGCCGCACATCGAGCAGAAGTGCGCGAGCTTCGCACCTTCCTGCGGCAGCGTCTCGTCGTGGAACTCGCGCGCCTTGTCGGGATCGAGCCCGAGGTTGAACTGGTCCTCCCAGCGAAACTCGAAGCGCGCCTTGGAGAGCGCGTTGTCGCGGATCTGCGCGCCAGGATGGCCCTTGGCGAGGTCGGCCGCATGCGCGGCGATCTTGTACGCCATGATGCCGTCCTTGACATCGACCTTGTTGGGCAGTCCCAGATGCTCCTTCGGCGTCACGTAGCAGAGCATCGCGGTGCCGTACCAGCCGATCATCGCCGCGCCGATGGCCGAGGTGATGTGATCGTAGCCCGGCGCGATGTCGGTCGTGAGCGGTCCCAGCGTGTAAAACGGCGCCTCGCCGCAGAGCCGCAGCTGTTCGTCCATGTTGTGCTTGATCAGATGCATCGGGATGTGGCCCGGGCCTTCGATCATCGTCTGCACGTCGTGCTTCCATGCGATCTGCGTAAGCTCGCCCAGCGTGGCGAGTTCCGCCATCTGCGCCTCGTCGTTGGCATCGTAGCCCGACCCCGGACGCAGGCCGTCGCCGAGGCTGAACGAGACGTCGTACGCCTTCATGATCTCGCAGATATCCTCGAAACGCGTGTAGAGGAAGCTCTCCTTGTGATGGGCGAGGCACCACTTGGCCATGATCGAGCCGCCGCGGCTGACGATGCCGGTCATGCGCTTGGCGGTGAGCGGGATATAGCGCAGCAGCACGCCGGCGTGAATGGTGAAGTAGTCCACACCCTGCTCGGCCTGCTCGATCAACGTGTCGCGGTACATCTCCCAGGTCAGCTCCTCGGCCTTGCCATCGACCTTCTCCAGCGCCTGGTAGATCGGAACGGTGCCGATGGGCACGGGCGAGTTGCGGATGATCCATTCGCGCGTCTCGTGGATATTCTTGCCGGTCGACAGGTCCATGACAGTGTCCGCCCCCCAGCGCGTCGCCCAGGTCATTTTCTCGACTTCTTCCTGGATCGACGAGGAAACCGCGGAATTGCCGATGTTGGCGTTGATCTTGACCAGGAAATTACGGCCGATGATCATCGGCTCCGTTTCCGGGTGGTTGATGTTGGCGGGAATGATCGCGCGGCCGCGCGCGACTTCGCTGCGCACGAACTCGGCCGTGACGAATTCCGGGATCGCGGCGCCGAAGCTCTGTCCAGCGTGCTGCCGCGTCACCAGCTCCGGCAGCATCTTCAGCGTTATTTCGCGCTTCAGGTTCTCGCGGATGGCGATGAACTCCATCTCCGGCGTGACGATACCGCGGCGCGCGTAGTGCATCTGCGTGACATTGGTGGCATCGCGCGCACGGCGCGGCTTGCGCTGCAGATCGAAGCGCATCCCGGACAAGGCAGTATCCGATAGCCGCTCGCGGCCGTATGCGGAGGAGAGCTGCGAGAGCTCGACCGTGTCGCCGCGTTCCTCGATCCAGCGTGCGCGCAGCGCCGGCAGTCCCTTGCGAATATCGATCGTCGCCGCGGGATCGGTATAGGGTCCCGAGGTGTCGTAGACGACGATGGGCGGATTCTTTTCGACGCCGAACAACGCGGGCGTATCGCCTTGCGCGATCTCGCGCATCGGCACGCGCACGTCCGGTCGCGAGCCTTCGACGAATATCTTCTGCGAATTCGGCAGCGGTTGGACGGCGGCGCTGTCGACTTGCGCGTCGCGTGCGAAAAATCTGTCGTTGGCGTTCATGGCGCTCCTCTGACACTGCGGAGCGTCGGGCGGGGAGCGGGAGAGGTGGAGCACGCTTCCCTGCGCCGGCATTATCCGCACAGGTACCAAGGGTGTGATCTCACCGTCCCGCGCCTTGCGGGAGGACCCCTAGCGTTAGTTAAGAAAGGTACGCCATTCCGTCGGTTACGGCAACCCTGCGCGCGGGCGATCCCATCTCGCGCTCACCAGGAGACATTCGACGCGCGGGCGCCGATGGTGATGATGAAGACGCGGGAAGGCGCTAGAGCTTGGACAGGCTCGGCAACCACAGGGAGAGTGCCGGAATGTAGGTGACGAGCAGCAGCGCGAGGCACATCGCGCCGTAGAACGGCCATAGCTCCTTCGAGACCTGCTCCATCGTGACCTTGCCGATTGCGCAGCCGACAAAAAGCGTCGGCCCAACGGGCGGCGTGATCAATCCGATGCCGAGGTTGAGGATCATGATCATCCCGAAATGCACCGGATCGATACCCAGCTTGAGTATCACCGGCATGAAGATCGGCGTGCAGATGAGCAGCATCGGCGCGAGATCCATGAAGGTGCCGAGCAGAAGCAGCAGGATGTTGACGAGCAGCAGGAATACGTATTTGTTCTCCGAGACGCCGAGGAAGAATTGCGTCACCTTCGCGGGGATCTGCATGATCGCCATCATGTAGCCGAAGGCGACCGAGAAGCCGATCAGCATCATCACCATCGCAACGGTCTTGACCACGCGGTGGATGAGGTGAGGCAGGTCGCGCCACTTGTAGTCGCGGTAGACAAAAAGCGTCACCAGAAAGGCGTACACACAGGCAACCGCAGCGGACTCGGTCGGAGTGAACACCCCGGAGAGAATGCCGCCCATGATGATGACGACGGTGACGAGACCCCAAAGCGCATCGCCGACGATCCTAGGCACGTCCTTGAGCGCCGTGGGCTCACCCTTTGGAAAGCCGCGCTTTTGGGCGGTCCATAACACGAGCCCGATCAGGCACAAACCGAACAGGAGTCCCGGGAAGATCCCGGCGAGAAAGAGGTGCGCGACCGAGATCGTGCCGCCAGCGGCGAGCGAGTAGATCACGGCATTGTGCGAGGGCGGGATGAGGAGCGCCTGGACCGAACCGCAGATCGTCACGTTGGTGGCGAAGATGCGCGGATAGCCGGCCTTGATCATCTGCGGAATCATCACCGAGCCGATCGACGCGGTGTCGGCGACCGACGATCCTGAGATGCAGCCGAACAGCGTGCTGGCGAGGACGTTCACCAGCGCCAGCCCGCCGCGGATGAAGCCGACGAATACCTTGGCGAGGTTGATCAGGCGCGCGGCCATGCCGCCCTCGGCCATGATCGCGCCGGCGAGCACAAAAAACGGGATCGCCAGCAGCGCGAAATCATCGGTACCGTCGGAGATCTTCAGCATCACCGCTTCAAGGGGTATGTCCACCCAGAATGCGGCGACAATCGCGCCCAGACCGAGGGCGTAGGCGACCGGCACGCCGAGTGCGCACAGGAGCGTAAACGAGCCCAGCAGCACGAGAGCGTCCATCGCTACTCCAACTCAACGGCCTGGTCGCTGTACATGAACGACGTCTTGGGTGGCTCGCCCACCCAGACTTTCTCGATGACGAACAGCAGCGTTAGCAGACCCGCGACCGGAATCGGTAGATACACGAGGCCCTGCGACAGCACGGGGAATTCGGCCATCGTCGAATACCGCGTAACCAGACACAGTTGCACGCCGTAGCCGAGCATGAAGAGCGCGGTTGCACCCATGCACAGGTCCACTCCCCAGAGCATGGCGCGCCGCATGCCCGGACTCACCGCGTTGAGCAACGCCTCCACCGCGATGTGCACGTTGGCTCGATATACGGCAGCGCCGCCGAGAAACGAGAACATCACCATCATGATGACGGCGGCCGGCTCCGGCCAGGATAACGGGTTGTTCATCGCATAACGCATGAACACGCCGAGCGGAATGATCAGCGTGATCATCACCAGCGCGGTACCGGAAATCACGATGCAGGCGACATACAGCCATTCCATCGCCTGTTGGTAGCGTTGCTTCGGGCTCATCGCTGCGGGCTCCAGCAGGAGAAAGGCACGCGGGCCAGGATGGCCGCGTGCCTTTCTCGGTTGCGGCTACTTGGTGTCTTCGATGCGCTTCAGCAGCGCGGCGTATTTGGCACCGTACTTGTCGCGGACCGGTTGCGTCGCCTTGTAGAACGCCGCCTTGTCGGCCTGGACGAACTGCACGCCGGCTGCCTTGAGCTTGGTTTCGGCCTCCGTGGTGTACGCGTCCCACAACTGGCGTTGCTCGAACTGCGCCTCTCGCGAAAACTTCTTGAGCAGGTCCTGATCGGCCTTGGACATGCCGTCCCACGTACGGCGCGAGAATACGAAGATCTCGGGAATGATGAGGTGACCCGTGAGGCTGTACACCTTGCTGACCGTGTAGTGGTTCTGGGCGAGTAGCGTTGGCGGATTGTTCTCGGCGCCGTCCACCACGCCCGTCTGCAACGCGCCGAACAACTCGTTGAAGCCCATCGAAATGCCATTGCCACCCATTGCATTCATCGTCTCGACGAAGATCGGGTTGCCCATCATCCGGATCTTCATGCCCTTCAAATCCTCGGGCTTGGTGACCGGCTTGTTCGAGTAGACGTTGCGGGTGCCGGCGTCCATCCAGCCCAGCACCACCAGCCGGGATTGCGGACTGGCCGTGACCCTGTCCAGCAACTCCTGGCCGATCGGTCCGTCGATCACCTTCCGCATGTGCGCTTCGTCGCGGAAGATGAACGGCAGGTTGAACACGTTGAGCTCGTCCACGACCGGGCCCATGGCGCCCACCGAGATGCGCGCGATCTGCAGCGCTCCCACCTGCGCCTGCTCGATCATCTCCTTCTCGCCGCCCAACTGCATCAGCGGGTACATCTGGATCGAAATGCGGCCGTTGGTTTCCTTCTCCAGCTTCTTACCCATCCGCACAATCGCCTCGACCGTCGGATAACCGAGTGGATGAACGTCGGAGGCTTTCCACACCACCTTCTCCTGCGCGGACGACACGCCCGGAACATTCGCCGTGCCCACGGCGAGCGACGAGGCGCAAAGCTTTACGAAATCGCGACGCTTCATGAATTCCTCCTTTGCTGGTTGGACGTTACTCGCGACCCATATCTTTCACCGCTTGCGAAACCGTGGAGTCGCATTGCATTACATGCCTTTTTGTTTGCGCTTTCTGCTAGCAGCGGGTCTTCCTAAACTATGCCGGTATGCTTCCGGCGGGACGCAGTGTCGCTGATTTCGACGCGCGGCGCGCGTCGGGTCCCGCGGTTCGTTCCAGCGCCGCGCGCAGCCGTTCCCTGCTGTTGGCAAGATGCAGGCGAACGGCAGCGCGGGCGGCTTCCGCATCGCGACGCGCGATCGCCTGATAGATCTGTGCATGTTCCTGCTGGATCAGCTGGAGATACTGGACCTTGGCCTTGCGATCGTGCTTGAACAAATCGACCCGCGCCCTGGGGATCATGACCGGGGCGAGCTGCTTGAAAACATCGACGAAATAGGCGTTGCCAGTCGCGCGGACGATCTCCAGATGGAACTGAACATCGGAAGCTACGGACGCGTCGGCCGAGGTGATATCGGTCTCGAGTTTCTTGAGCGCCGCATGGATATCGTTGAGCTGCGCGGCGCTGTGCCGCTTGGCCGCGAGCGACGCGGCCTCGGATTCGAGCCCGATGCGCAAGTCCATGATGTGCAGGACATCGCCCACCTTGGCCAGGTCTGGCGCATCCAGAGCGTAGCGAAACGACACAGGAGGATAGCGAACGAACGCACCGCGCCCCTGCTGCGTCTCGATTCGACCCGACGCGCGCAGGCTGGAGATGGCTTCGCGCACGACGGTACGGCTGACGCGATAGTTCGCCACCAATTCGCGCTCCGTAGGCAAGCGGTCGCCGGGCTTCAATTCCCCGCGCTCGATGCGGGCCGTCAGCTCGCGCAACACCTGCGCCGTGAGACTGTCCCGAGGCCGGTTTTTGATCGATGGATTGCGCAAGGATCCGGTCTTGTCGAGGATTAAGGGTTTGCCGAGTGGTGCCGGGCGCCATGCGGCTTCGAGTTAGTAGGATATCACACCAAACTTGTCGGACAAGTAACAAGCAGTCCCTTTTTATTCTCTCGAGCCATGGCGAATCGCCGCGGATGCCGCTGATCGGAGCCCCCGGTGCCTGCTCCGGCCGCGACTTCGCGAATGGGCGCGCATCAGGTCGCCCATCCACATCAGGCGGCTCCGCTCACCGGTCACCAGAAGTAGATCTGCAGCGATCGCTCTTCGACCTTTTTTGGAATGTTCATCAGCACGTCGCGGGCTTCATCAAGCATCCGCGAGATCAATGTCCTCTCCTTCGACGAGCACCCGCTGCAATTGCAGATCACGGTCGAGCACGACGAAGTCGGCTTGGTGACCTTCGTCGATCCGCCCTCGATCCTTGAGGCCGAGGTAATCGGCGGCGTGCGTGGATACGCGCAACGATGCTTCGTGGAGCGAAAGCCCGAGCGCGACGAGGTTGCGCAGCGCCTGGTCCATCGTCAATGTGCTGCCGGCCAGCGTCCCGTCCGGCAAGCGGACGCCGCCCATGCATTTGGTCACGCGATGCGAGCCCAGGCGGTATTCGCCGTCGGGCATGCCGGCCGCCGCCGTCGAATCGGTGACGCAGAACAGCCCGGGTATCGCCCGCAGCGCTGCGTGCAGCGCTCCGGGGTGCACGTGCAGCAGGTCCGGGATGATTTCCGCATGCCGCGCGTGCGCAAGCGCTGCACCGACAATGCCGGGCGCGCGATGATGCATTCCCGACATCGCGTTGAACAGATGCGTGAAGCCGCCGGCGCCGCGCTCGAGCGCTGCCACACCGTCTTCGTAAGTGCCGAGCGTATGGCCGATCTGCACGCGGAAGCCGGCCGCGCGCAACGCCGGAATGATGTCGAGATTGCCGGACAGCTCGGGTGCGAGCGTGATCAGCACGATCGGTGCGAGCGCGTGCAACGCGAGCACCTCGGCGATCGACGCGGGCCGCACGAAGTCCGGTTGCGCACCGAGCTTGCGCGGATTGATATAAGGGCCTTCGAGGTGCACGCCGAGCACGCGCGCCGCTCCGCTGCGGCGCATTCGGCACGCCCCGCCAATTGCGCTCATCGCGAATTCGAGCTCAGGCAGCGGCGCGGTCATCGTCGTCGCGAGCAGCGAAGTCGTTCCGTGCCGGACGTGCATCCGTGCAATGCAGTCGATCGCGTCGCCGCCCTCCATCGTGTCGCGTCCACCCCCGCCGTGGACGTGCGAATCGATGAACCCGGGGAGCACAAACGTCTGCGCTTCGTCTCGCGCGCGCTCGTCCGGAACCGGCCGTCCCTCGATGCGACCAATATGGCCTCCACCATGCGCGAGCATGCCGTCGACGAAACCCCGCGGGGTCAGGATGCAGCCGTGGATCTCAGCGGTCATCGAAATGTCGTCCTGTCTTCTCGAGTCGCGCGCGAATTAGTCGCAGTGCGCCATCGACCGCATCGCCCGCTGGCTCGACGAGCCGCGCACGGATCGACGGCGCGAGGCTGCTTTGCAAGCGCTGCCCGATGCTGCCGGAGACCACGAGAGGCAGCCGGCCGTCTGGATCGAGGGCAAGGATGATGCTATCGATCGCTCGCGCGGCATCGTCCAGCAATTGCGCCGCTCTTGTATCGGTCGCTTCGGTGTCGAAGACGAGCGGCGCGAGCGCCGCGTAGGCGTGCTGGCCGGCGCGCTCGCACCATGCGAGCAGCGCTTCGCGCGAATTGCCCGCGACGGCCCGGATTGCGTTCACCAGCGGACCGGCCGGGCCGCGGCCGTCACTTGCAAGTTGCGCCTCGCGCATCGCACGCATACCCAGCCAGGCGCCGCTGCCTTCATCGCCGACTGGATAACCCCAGCCACCGACCGAGACGTGCTCGCCGTCGTCGCGCAGCGCCTCGCCGATGCTGCCGGTGCCCGCGGCAACGATGGCGCCTGGGCCGCCGCCGTGGGCGCCCAACAGCGCCGTATACCCGTCGTTCGCGAGTTCGATCTCGCCGAAACGATTCGCCACTTGCACGAAATCTCGGTTGTGCTTCGGGACGATCGCGCCGGCCAAGCCCAGCCCGACTGCGCATTCTTCGGGTTGCCAGGCGTGAACGTTCGCGGCGTGAAACGACCGTTCGATTGCCTGCGAGACATTGCTCCACGCCTGCTGCACGCCTTGTCCGAGCGCCGATGGCCCCGCCTGCGCGAATCCCAATACCTCTCCATCGGCTCGCGTCAACCGGGCGCGAGTTCCTGTCCCGCCGCCGTCGATGCCGATAACGTAACGAATGGTCGCTGCGTGGTGGGGCGTCACGCAGGCGAGTCTGCCGCTTGCGGCATGGTAAGCTCAAGATACCGCTTGCGCGAGTGGTATGCAATTGGTCTACATGCACGAACCATTTTGGAGCGCGCAATGACGAAACTGTGAGTGTGATCATGCCGACTTTCACCACGTCGCCGCTCCGGATATTGCCGATGATCGCTCGCCGCACGGCCGGGTGGCGGTCAGCCGGCGATGGCGGCGACAGCGTCGCTGGCCTTGTCTCGCGCTTGCGGACAACAAGTGCTAATGTGGATCGCCTCATGGCTTCTAAGGGGAGGGCGTACAGATGAAGGTCGATCGACGTGCAGGCGCTTCGGTACCGACAACGTTGCTAGGGTGCTTGCTGCTGTGGGCGATTGCCGCGTCGGCAGCGGCGCAGGAAGTCACGGTGCTGTGCAACTTCGAGGTCGACTGGTGCGAAGCGCTGAAGGCCGCGTACGACAAGACCACCGGGCAGAGGGCCGTCTTCATCCGCCGTACCGACGGCGAAAGCCTCGCGCAGATCCGCGCCGAAAAGGGCAATCCGCGCGCCGACGTCGTTCACGCCGCCGAATCCGCTTCGGCCAAGGCACTGGCGGCGGAAGGGCTGCTCGAGGCATATAAGTCGCCCATGGTGGCGCAGCTGCACGACTGGGCGCAGCGCATTGCCGAGGAGAACAAGTACTTTCAGACGCCGATCTACACCGGCGTGCTGGGATTCGGCTACAACACGGAGCTCCTCGCGAAGAACAAGATGCCCGAACCGAAATGCTGGAAGGACTTGATCAATCCCGCATACAAGAACGAGATCCAGATGGCGAATCCCGGAACCTCGGGTACCGCATTCAACACTGTCTCGACCATCCTGCAATTGATGGGCGAGGACCAGGGCTTCAAGTTCCTTGCGGCCATGAACAAGAACGTGAACCAGTACACGCGCTCGGGCACGGCCGGCATCCGCGCCGCCGGCAAGGGCGAGACGACGATCGGCATCACGTTCCTCCACGACTCGGTGGCGCAGGCGGCCCAGGGCTATCCGATCAAGACGGTGGCCCCGTGTGAAGGCACCGGTTACGAGATCATCTCCTCGGCGATCATTAAAGGCGGCCCGAATCCAGAGGGCGCGAAGAAGTGGATGGATTTTGTCCTGTCGCCTGCCGGGCAGAACGTGGCGATCACGGTCAACAAGTTTCAGATTCCGTCGAACAAGAATGCGCAGGTTCATCCGATGGCACCCAAGCCTTCCGAGGTGAAGCTGATCAAGCTCGACCTCGACAAGTACGGCTCGAAGGAAGGCCGCGAGCGTCTGTTGTCGCGCTGGGAGAACGAGGTGTTCAAGGCGCCGAAATAACGTCGGTGGCGGCTGATGATCTTGGGGAAGCGCTGCGTTAGGTCCTGTTCGCCCTGAGCCCATCGACTCCGCTCAGGCAGGCTTGTCGAAGGGCGAGCGGGCAAGTAGACGAGCGCGCATTGCATCGCTCCGTTCATGCTTCGACAGGCTCAATACGAACGGACTCATGTAACGCTTCGGTAGCGCGATGAGACGCGTTATCGGTCCCTGGCTCGCGCTCGCGTGGGTCGGCTTCGCACTGCTGCCGTGGAGCGCTATCGGCGGCAGCGGATTCTTCGCTTTCCAATGGTTGGGACAGTACCCGTGGTCTCCCGCGACCGCGCCTGCCCTGGTGCAACTCCTATGGCACGGCAGGCTCTGGTTCCTCCCGTTGTTGCTCGTGTTGCTGGCGCCCTTCGCCTTCCTGTGGCGGCCGGCGATACGTTCTGATTCGAGACGACGCATCGCGCGGGCGCTTATCGCGATCGGTGTTGCCGGGCTCATCTACATCGCGGCGATTGCGCTGGCGATCGACATCGATGGTTGGCGATGGCGCGAGCTCGCGATTGCGTTCGGCGAGCTGCCTCGCCGCCAGCAGGGTCTGGGATACGGCGCTCTTTTCGTCGCCGCTGCCATGCTCGTGCTTCTGTGTCACGGGCTGGCGCTCAAAGGCTGGGTCAGGGGCGACGCGTTCGTCGCCGGCGCCATCGGCGCTTCGATCGCGCTCGTCGGGCTGTTCACGCTCTACCCGCTCAGCCGGCTCTTTCTGCACGCGTTCCTTGACTCCACGGGCAATCTCTCGCTCACCGCGTTGTTAGCGCGCCTCGCGAGCAGCAAGGTCTGGGGTTACGACGGCATTGTCTGGAACACGATGCAACTGGGGCTGATGACGGCATCCGCGGCGACGCTGCTCGGGTTCTGCTTCGTGCTCATCGTGACGCGCACACGGTTCCGCGCACGCAGGCTGTTGAGCGTCCTGTCGATCCTGCCGATGATTACGCCACCCTTTGTCATCGGACTGGCTTTGATCCTGCTGTTCGGCCGTTCCGGCGCGCTGAATGCGCTGCTCGAATGGAGCTTCGGCCTCCGGCCGACGCGGTGGATCTACGGCCTGCCCGGCGTTTGGCTCGCGCAGACGCTGGCGCTGACCCCGGTTGCCTACCTGGTGCTTGTAGGCATCGCCGAGGGCATCAGTCCGGCGCTGGAAGAGGCGGCACAGACGTTGCGCGCGTCGCCGATGCGGACCTTCAGCACCATCACGCTGCCGCTGATGGCACCGGGCATCGCCAATGCCTTCCTTATCGTGTTCATCGAGAGCCTCGCCGATTTTGGCAACCCGTTGTTGCTCGGCGGCAATCTGGAGGTCCTCTCCACCGCGATCTACTTCGCCGTCGTGGGCGTGCAGCAGGACCCGGGGCGCGCCTCGGTCCTCGCCGTGATCCTGCTGGCCTTTTCGCTGGCCCTGTTCTTGATCCAGCGGCGGCTGCTCGCGGGGCGCAGCTTTGTCACCGTGGGCGGCAAAGGCGATAGTGGCTTGCGCACGCCGTTGCCGCGCTCGGTCGTTGCGGTCATGGCCGGGCTTGCCCTGCCTTGGGCAGCGCTGGCTGTCGTGATCTATTTGATGATTTTCACCGGTGGCTTCTTCGAGAAATGGGGTCTCAACCATGCGCTGACCTTGCGCCATTACGCGACTGCGTTCGGCGTCGCGGTCGAAAACGGCAAGCTCTTCTGGACGGGCGGAGCGTGGAGCTCGTTTTCGACGACGCTGATGATCGCGCTGACCGCGGCGCCTCTCACCGCTGCGTTCGGGCTGGCCGTCGCTTATCTGCTGGACCGCCAGCGCTTCGCGGGCAAACGCACCTTCGAGTTCATGGCGATGTTGAACTTCGCCGTGCCCGGGACGGTGGTCGGGATCGCGTATATCCTTGCCTTCAACGCGCCGCCGATCGAGTTGGCCTACACCGGCCTCATCCTCGTGGCCTGCTTCGTGTTTCGCGACATGACGACAAGCATGCGCGCAGGCCTGGCGGCATTGAGTCAGATCGATCGCAGCCTGGACGAGGCCTCGGCGACGCTGCGCGCCGGCACGTTGGTCACCGTTCGGCGCGTGATCCTGCCGCTGATCCGGCCGGCCGTGGTGGCGGCGCTGGTCGTGAGCTTCATCAGCGCCATGACCTCGATTTCCGCGGTGATCTTCCTCACCAGCCCGCGTTTCGACATGGCGACGGTCAACATCGTCGGCCGCGCCGAGGTCGGCGAGTACGGCTACGCGACGGCGTACGCGTCGGTGCTGATCGTGCTGATGGTCTTAGCCGTTATCCTCATCCGCGTGCTGGTCGGAACGCGAGTGCTGTCACGTCGCCAGGTACCCATGGGAGGCTAAGACTAAGCGGCGGCAAACCCGTGCGTCTAGACGAGTGCGATCTTGCCGGTGGCGAGGTCATACACGCCACCAACGATGTCGATCTTCTTGCCCGCGTAAAGCTTCTGGACGATCGGCGGCGAACTCTTCAGTCGAGCCATCTGCCGTCGCACGTTCTCGGCGACCGCGTTGTCGAGCAAGTTGCCGGTCTGCGTCTTCTCGGCGACGATGACGGCCGGCTTGATCGCGGTGATGAGCGCCGGCAAATGGCCCGGAAGGACGGCCTTGTCCTTCAGCACTTTGATTGCGGCGTCGATCGCGCCGCATCCGCTGTGGCCGAGCGGTGGACTCTCCCCTTGGAGGAGACGTTTCGGCCGCCGCGGTCATCGTCGTTTTTCCGGGCAAAGGTACGCTGCAATGCCCCGGCAAAGCAAGCCACGCGAATTCTAGGACCACACATGACGAGTCACGGCTGAAGCTCCACCGGCATACCTCTCTTGGCGGAGCGCACGCCGGCCTCGGCGATCATGAGTGCGCGCCGCCCGTCGTCGAGACTGATCAACGGGGTAGTGCGCGTTTCGATCGCCTGGATGAATGCGTCCAGCTCGCGCCGGTAAGACTCGGCGTAACGGTCGATGAAAAAGTGCAGCGGCGCATCGCAGCGCATGCCGTCCTTGCTATGGCGCTCGAGCGTCGTCGGCGTTTGGTTACCCGAAATCAGCATGCCTTTCTCGCCGAACGCTTCGATGCGCTGATCGTAGCCGTACACGGCGCGGAAGCTGGAGTTGACGTGCACCAGCGCGCCGCCCGCCATCCGCAGCATGACCATCGCCGTGTCGGGATCGCAGTGCGGATTTTCCTTGGCGTCCAGCATGCAAGCGGTGCGGGCGTAGATCTCGACCGGCTCGTCGTCGAGCAGCCAGCGCAGCATGTCGAAATCGTGGATCATGGTGTCGTAGAAGATGCCGTCGGGCATGGCCGCGACGTAATCCGGCGGGGAAATCTCCGGATCGCGGCTGGACAGGATCAGCATTTCGGGCCGACCGATCTCGCCCGCACGGATCGCATCGTGCAGCGCGCGGTGCGTGGGATCGAAGCGCCGGTTGAATCCGACGTAGAACGGCACCTGGGTTTGCGCAAGCACGTCGGCGCATGCATTGACGCGCGCCAGGTCCAGGTCGATCGGCTTCTCGCAGAAAATCGCCTTTCCAGCGC
>DASWDF010000126.1:0-25922 GCA_036395475.1 Casimicrobiaceae bacterium | reverse complement strand
GGGCGGGCTCACGCATTTCTGGCTCGGCCTCGTGCGCCTGCGGCAGGGGCGGCTGGACGAGGCGCAGGAAATGTTCCCGCGAGAACCTCATGACACCTTCCGCCTGCTCGGACTCTCGCAAGTACACCACGCGAGCGGGCGGTCTGCGGACTCGGAGGCGGCGCTCCGCGAGCTGATCGAGAAGGACGCGGCCGGTGGCGCATATCAGATCGCTTTGGGATACGCGTACCGCGGCGAGATGGATCCTGCATTCGAATGGCTGGAGCGGGCGTACATGCAGCGCGATCCCGGTATCGGCATGACGAAGGTATCGCAACCGCTGCGCAGCCTCCATGGCGATCCGCGCTGGCAGCCGTTCCTCGAGAAGACGGGGCTCGCGGATCGAGCCTGAGCGAATCGCATCAGCCTGAGCCGGTGCGTGCGAATAAATTCGCACCTACGAAGAACATCGGGTTTCGCAGGGCCGAATTCATTCGGCCGCGGCGTGGGCGATCGGATCAGCTTCCGGGCAGAGAGTGCACGTTGGGGAAGAACAGGTCCTTCCACGACGCCGGCTTGTTCTTCATCGCGCCGATGCTCTGCATGAACGACGCGTACTTGAGGACGTTCTCCGGCGTCATGGTGAAGCGATATTCGGGGTTGCCCAACATCTGTGTGAGCTCGTCGATCGTGAGGCGTTTTTCACCCGACATTGCGAGGTAGATCGCGGCGGCTTCGCGCTTGCTGTTGTTCACGAACATTTCGGCTTCCGCCAGCGCAGCGACGAACGCCTGATAGGTCTTCGGGTTGGCCTGGTAGAACTTGGTCGTCGTCGACGCGATGATGAACGTCGCCGCGCCGCCAAGGACCTCGTAGGAGTTGAGCACCTTGTGGATCCGCGGGTCCTTGAGCTCGAGATCCTGGAACGGCGGCGAGGTGAAGTGGCTGTCGATCTCGCTGATGCCCGAGAGCAACGCCGTCATCGCGTCGGGATGGCTGAGCGAAACCGTCAGTTTGTCGAGCTTCGTCGCGTTGGCGGGCCCGAAGGCCTGCGCGGCGGCCATCTGCAGGGTCATCGCCTGGATCGACGACTTGGTCGCGGGCAGCGCGATGCGGTCCTTGTCGGTAAAGTCCTTGATCGACGCGACGCTCCCGTTGCGCGTGTTGAGGTAGAGCGGCATCGAATTCAGCGCGCCCAGCGACTTGATATCGCCATTGGTCTTGTCCCACAAGGTGAGAAACCAGGGTACGCCGCTCGACGCGAAGTCGAGCCGTCCGGCGAGGATGGCCCCTTGGGTCAGACCGGAGCCCCCGAACGTCTGCCAGTTCACCTTGAGCTCGCCGAGTCCGGCGGCGCGGGCGTGTTTTTCGACGAGCTTTTGCTGCTCCATGATCATGTACGGCAGATAGCCGATGCCGTACTCCTTGGACACGGTGATCTCGCCGACTTCTGCGCGAGCCGGCAGCGATAGCAGCGCAAGGACCGAAAAGAGGAGCAGTCCTGCGGTCCCCCGAATGTGATGACCAGCGTTCATTGCTCCTCCATGCGACGCACAAAGCTCCGTACGATACTAGCGCAAAAATACGGGAAGCAAGAGAATAGACCTTCCATAGGCGCCGAGGCGCGGCAGCGGGGCCGGCCGTACGCTTGCACAGACAATGATGAGAACCTGGCTCGCGGCATTCGCCGTCGCGTTGGCCGTTTCCAGCGCGCGTGCGCAGGAGGCGGCGCCGTACGCCTTCGACATCCCGCCCTGGTTCGAATCGACCTTCCTCGACTTCCGTGAAGACATCGGGGATGCAACCCGCGACGGGCGGCGGCTTCTCGTCTATTTCGGTCAGGACGGCTGCCCGTACTGCAAGCAGCTCATGACGAACAATTTCTCGCAGCGCACGATCGTGGAGAAGACGCGCAAGAACTTTCTCGCCGTCGCGCTCAACCTGTGGGGCGACCGCGAAGTCATCTGGATCGACGGGCGCTCCATGACCGAAAAGGAGCTCGCACGCCAGCTCAAGGTGCAATTCACGCCCACGCTCCTGTTCTTCGACGAGAAGGGCGCGGTGGTGGTGCGCCTCAATGGCTATTATCCGCCGCAGCGCTTCGAGGCCGTGCTCGATTACGTCGCCGCGCGGCTCGAGCGCAGCGAGCCGCTGGCAAATTACCTCGGCCGCGCCGTTCGCGAGCCGGCGAGCGCGCGCCTGCACGATGAGCCGTTCTTCCTGCGACCGCCGTACGACTTGCGGCGCAAGAAAGGAGACAAGCCGCTCGCGGTGATCTTCGAAACGACCGACTGCTCGGCCTGCGACGAGTTGCACCGGGAGGGATTCCGGCGCGACGAAGTCTTGGCGCAAGTCAAACGCATCGATGTGGCGCGGTTCGCGCTCGGCGCGCACACCGGACTCACAACGCCCGCCGGCCGCAGGAGCAGCGCGGAAACCTGGGCGCGCGAGCTCGGCGTGACTTACACGCCGACGGTCATCTTTTTCGACGACCGCGGCCGCGAGGTGTTCCGGATCGAGGCGTATCTGCGGCCGTTTCACTTCGCCTCGTCGTTTGCCTATGTGACGAGCGGCGCCTATCGCACCGAGCCGTCGTTTCAGCGCTACCTGCAGAAGCGCGCCGGAGAGATGCGAGCGCGCGGCGAACGCGTGGAGCTGTGGCAGTAGCCCGGGCTGAGCGAAGCGATGCCCGGGTCAACTTGGAATGAAGACGCCGCCCCGGGCTTCGCGCTGCGCGCTCGACCCTGGCTACTCACCCCATCGTAGGCCCGGCCTACTGACCTCATGTTCCTGCGCTGGATCACCGCCGCCTACCTCACGTATCTCGTCGTGCCGATCGCGCTGCTGCTCACGGGTTCGTTCGGCGAGCTTTGGCTCAACACGATCCTGCCGACCGGGCTCACGACACAGTGGTATCGGGACGTCGCCGCGGATCCCAGCTTCCGCCGTGCCTTCACCGCGAGCCTCGCCGTCGTCGCACTCACCTGTGCCGCCTGCTTGGGCGTCGGGTTGCCGCTCGCCTATGCGGTATTCCGCGCCGAGAGCCGGCGCGTGCGGGCGCTCGCGCGCGTGCTCTACCAGATGCCGGTGGCGCTGCCGCCGCTGGTGCTCGCGTTCGGATTCATCCTGGTGTTCTCGTCGGACACGCTGCCGTGGCTCGGCAGCATCTGGCTCCTTGCCGCGGGGCACGTCGTGCTCGCGCTGCCGTACTTTCTGCAGACGGTCATCGCCGACATGCAGCGGCTGGGCCTGCGCACGCTCGAGGACGCGGCCGAGTCGCTCGGCAGCCGCGGGTGGCAACGCTTTGTGCACATCGTGCTGCCCGCGCTCTCCCAGTCGATCCTCGCCGGCCTCATCATCGTGGCTGCACTGTCGATCGGCGAGTTCCAGTTCTCGAATCTCGTCGCGGGCTTTCTCAATCGCACGTATCCGGTCGTCCTGCTGCAAGCGTTCTACGGCGCGACGGGCTTTGCCTGCGCCGCGACTGTGATTCTGCTCGCCCTCGCGCTCATTGCGGCGGTGGCGGGCGGCGTCACCGCGGGCGGCGTGACGCGTATGAAAGCGGCGGTCGCGTGAGCGCGGTGTAATGAGGGTCGCATGAGCACAGCGACAGCCGCCGTCTCGCTCGAAGGCGTGACGTATCGCTACCCCAGCACGCAGGCCGGCGTGTTCGACGTGACGCTCGACATCCTGCCTGGTGAGCTGGTGGTCTGTCTCGGGCCCAGCGGCTGCGGGAAGACCACGCTGCTGCGGCTCGTCGCCGGCTTTCTCAAGCCCGACGTCGGCGTCATCCGCTTGAACGGCGAAGACGTGAGCGCGCTGCCGACGCGCGTGCGCGAGTGCGGCGTCGTGTTCCAGGCCTACGCTCTGTTCCCGCATATGCGCGTGTGGGAGAACGTCGCGTATCCCTTGCGCGTGCGTGATGTCACGCTCGACGAGCGCCGCCGGCGTGCGGCCGAAATGCTCGAGCTGGTTGGCCTTACCGGGCTCTCCGATCGCCTGCCGGCGCAACTCTCCGGCGGGCAGCAGCAGCGCGTGGCGTTGGCGCGCGCGCTCGTGTTCGGCCCGCGCGCGCTGCTCCTGGACGAGCCGCTTTCGGCGCTCGACGCGGCCACGCGCGTTGCCATGCGCGACGAGATCCGTCGCATCCAGCGCGGCCGCAACATCGCCACGCTCCTCATCACGCACGATCAGGACGAGGCGCTGTCGCTCGCCGACCGGATCGTTCTTTTGCGCGACGGCCGCCTTGTGCAATCGGGCTCGCCGCAGGAGATCTACGACGCACCGGCGGACGCGTTCGTCGCCGGCTTCGTCGGTCGCGCCAATCTGCTCGAGGGAAAGGTGATCGACGCCGAAACCGTCGAGACGCCGATCGGCCGGCTCGCCACGCCCCCGCACGGACACGCCGCGGGCAGCTCGCTGCGGCTGCTCGTGCGACCCGAGCGCGTCGAGGTCGCAAGCGCCGCGGCCGGCGAGAATGTCTTCGCCGCACGGGTGCTCCGCGACCGCTTCTTCGGCGCCACCCGCCAGATCGAGGTCGCGGCCGGCAACGGCCGGCTCGAAATCGAAACCGCGATGCGCGATCATGTCGCCAGCGTGCGCGTGCCGCGCGAAGCCATCCAGTTCCTTGGAACCTCTGCGTGAGCTCCGCGTGGCCGCGACGGAGGCTTTCCGGGATGAGATGCGCGAAGCGACGCGACGCCCATGGCAGGCCCCATGGGCGAGCGGCGCGACAAAGCAGATCGCCCGGAAAGCCTCCGTCCCGTCCGGGTTTCGGCGCAACGGCCCCATCTGCGTCGTTGCGCGGCTTGCGAATAGGCCCGAGCTATTCGCTGCGCCGCGACGCCTCGCATCTGGAGCCATTGCGCCAGAAACGCGGCTCACGTGGGGCCCACGCAGAGGTTCCTTAACGTTCGTTGAAGAAGGAGGAAGCCATGAGAACAATCCTGTGCACCAAAGATTCGTTCGTGGTGAGCTTGTCGAACCACGAATCCGATGCCACTCGCCGCCCCGTTCGACTTCGCTCAGGACGGGCTTCGAAAGGCTCAGGGCGAACGGGCCGATTGGGGACAGCGCTGCTGGCCATCGCGGTGTCGCTCTTCGCCGTCGCGGCAGCGGCGCAGACCGTGCTCGATTCGCCGGAGCTCTACGCCGGCGAGAAAACCCTCTACGAAGCGGCGAAAAAAGAAGGCATGGTGGTGAGCTTCGACACCGGCCCGACGTGGGCCAACTGGGCGGCGGAATTCGCCGCGTTCAAGAAGCGCTATCCCGAAGTCGAGATCGTGTACAACGACATCGGCTCGGGAGCGACCGTGGTCGCGCTCGACAAGGCGCGCAACCGCCCCCAGGCGGATACCGCGTACTATTTCGCAGCCTCGGCCATCGACGCTGCCGCCAAGAATGTCGTAGCGCCGTTCAAGCCGGTGAATTTCGACAAGCTGACGCCGGTGTTCCGCGATCCCGATGGCAAATGGTTCACCATCCACACGCTGACGGTGGCCTTCGTCGTCAACACCAAGCTGGTCAAGAACGCGCCCCAGTCGTGGGCGGATCTCCTCAAGCCCGAGTACAAGAACACGATCGTCTATCTCGACCCGCGCTCGACCGGTGTCGGCCAGGTCGTCGCATTCGCCGCGAACTTCGGCATGGGCGGCGACATGAGCAACCTGCAACCAGGGCTCGACTATTTTGCCAAGCTGCACCAGTCGGGCAACGTGCTGCGCGTGCTCGGCACCACGCCGTACGCGCAGTTCGTCAAGGGCGAGATTCCGATCTGGATCTCCTACGAGAACGACGGCCTCAAGGCCAAGTACACCGACGGGCTCGGCGATGCGGTGGCGGTGGTGATTCCGAAAGAGGCGTCGGCCGCCGCGCCGTATGCGATCAGCCTGGTCGAGAAGGGACCCAATCCCAGCGCGGGCAAGCTCTGGCTCAACTTCATCATGAGCGACATGGGGCAGGGGATCTTCGCGCAGGGCTTCGTGCGGCCCTCGGTGCCGGGGGTGAAGCTGCCCGACAACGTCGCCGACAAGCTGCCGGCCGCGCCGCAAGTGCGTCCGCTCGACGTGAAGTCCGCTGCGGCAAAGAAGGCCGACGTCGACAAGGGCTGGGCGGCGGCGACAGGCACCAAATGATGAGGGACGACACAATGGTCGTCGCCCCGGCGCAGGCCGGGGCCCAATTTGCGGGCGGAACTTGGATCCCGGCCTTCGCCGGGATGACCACAACAGGATAGAGCGATGGCCCTTCGCACCGGCACCAACGCCGCGCTCGCCCTTCCGGGCGTGCTGCTGCTCGCGCTGTTCTTCGCGCTACCGGTAGCAGCGATCGCCGTCGACGCGCTGCGCGAAGGCGGTGGTGCGTTCGCGCGCGTATTCGCCACGGCCGGGTTCTGGACGGCGCTTGGCGGCAGCAGCGTGCTGACGTTGGTTGCGGCGACGCTGTCGACCGGCGTCGGTGTCGCGGTCGCATTGCATCTGTCGCGGCTCACGGCTCGGCAACGCACGGTGCTCTCATTCGTGATCGCGCTGCCGCTGACCTTCTCCGGGTTGATCGTCGCCTACGGGTTCATCCTGGGCTACGGCCGCGCCGGATTCGTGACGCAACTGCTCGCGCGCGCCGGATTCGACGCTGCGACGATCGGCGGCGCGCTGTTCACGCCCACGGGACTGGCGTTCGCGTCCTCGTACTACCTGATCCCGCGCGTGGTGATCGGCATGCTGCCGGTGCTGGTGAACTTCGATCGCGCGCAACTGGCCGCCGCCGAATCGCTCGGCGCCACGGCGGCCCAGGCATTTCGTCAGGTTCTGCTGCCGCAGGTTGCGGCGCCGGTAGTCGCGTCGTTCTGTTTGGTCGCGGCGGTCGTGTTCGGCGCGTACGGCACCGCGCTCGCGCTGGTCGGCACGCAGCTGCCGATCCTGCCGCTGCGGCTCTACAGCCTGATCTCCGAGACGGGATCGGATTTTCCCGCGGCAGCGGCGCTCGCGTTGCTGATCACTGCCGTGTGCTCGACGATCATCACCACCGGCGAGTGGGTGGGAGCGAAGCATGAGCGCCATCTATAGGCTCGATCGCTCACGCGGCACGTTCTTCGACGCGGCCGGACGTTGGTTCGATCCAGCCAAACGCCGTTGGTTCGAAGCCACGACGGTTGCGTCGGACAAGCTCGAAGACGTGGACGCCATCGCCGCGGTGACCTGGTTGCAACGCGAAAGCGGCGCATGGCTGCGCATCCCGATCGGCGTCATCGGTCCGCGCGAAGCGACAGATGCGCAACTTGCCGCTGCGCTCGAAGTCGGCGAGCTGCTCGGGGATTGCCGCCTCACCGTGATCTGCGGCGGCCGCCAGGGCGTGATGCAGGCGGTGTGCGAAGGTGTAGCGCGCGTCGGCGGACTCGCGATCGGCCTGTTGCCGGAAACCGACTCGTCGCAGGCCAATCCGTTTGTCGGCGTTGCGATTGCCACCGGCATCGGCGAGGCGCGCAATGCGCTAATCGCGCGTGCATCTTTCTGCCTGATCGCGATCGGCGACAGCTTCGGCACGCTCTCCGAGGTCGCGCTTGCCCGCCAGTTCGGCAAGCTCGTCATCGGTCTCGAAGGCGCCGCGGACGTGGAGGGCGTACAGCACGTCGATTCGGGGAGGGAGGCCGTGACCCGAGTAGCAGAGGCGATCTTGGGAGTGACATAGGCGCGATCCCTATGGTAATATGGTAAGGAAGTAATGCATAAGGAATCCTTACCATGTCATCCACCTCGAAGATCACCTCCAAGGGGCAGACGACAGTCCCCCGGGAAGTCCGGACGGCATTGAAAAGCAAACCCGGCGACCTGATCGCTTGGGAAATCGAGCCGAACGGGCGCGTTGCCGTGCGGCGAATCCAGCCGCTCGACGTCGAGTATTTGCAGGCGGTTCAGGGCACGCTGAGCGAATGGCATACGGCCGAAGATGAGAAGGCGTATGGCAAGCTTTGAGCGCTACGACGTGGTGCGCGTGCCGTTTCCGTTCACGGATCGGCAAGCCGAAAAAAATCGGCCGGCACTCGTCATCTCCGATGCTGCGGCCTTCAATCGGGCGGCCGGGCACAGCGTCATGGCGATGGTCACGTCGGCGGGGCACGCACCGTGGCCGCTCGATGTTCCCATCAGCGATCTCAAGGCGGCAGGGCTGCCTGCGCCGTCGCTTGTGCGCTTCAAGCTCTTTACGCTCGACCATCGCCTCGTGCGCGGGAAGCTCGGTCGCCTTGCCGAAAAAGATCAGGCCAAGGCACTACGGGCAATGCGGCGCTTATTGCCGTAGGTGCGCGCTACCCGTTACAGCCTGCGCATTCAGCGGACAGATTGCGTCTTGCGGCGCAGGATCTTGCCAAGCTCTGCCTCGGCTTCGTCGAACTCGCGGATGCGCTTCTCACTGTAGATCTCGATCGGCAATGTGGCCGCAGGGCGGAGCAATAGTCCCTCGGAAGTCGTTTCGGCGATGAGTTGATCACCAGTCTTGATGCCGAAAGCCTTCCGCAGCTTCGCCGGAAGCGTTACGACACCACGACTGGTAATAGTGAGAGTAATCTTCATGGCTGCAGATGAGCAGAAATACGGCAATTCTCCAAGATGGAGCTCGCGTTCAAGGCTCCTGTTTTGCGTGTCATTCGACGATCCTGCGCCGCGCGGCCTTGACCTGCCCGCGCTTGACCTTGCTGTCGACGCGACGGCGTTGTGAGCTCTTGCTCGGCCGCGTCGGCTTGCGCCGGCGCGGCACGGCGGTCGCGCTATTCACCAGCTCCTGCAGCCGCGCCAGCGCATCCTCGCGATTGCGGTCCTGACTGCGGTACTGCTGCGCCTTGATGACGATCACCCCGTCGGCGGTGATCCGCTGATCCTTGTGCGCGCAAAGGCGCGTCTTGACGGGTTCGGGCAACGACGATGCGCGGATATCGAAGCGCAGGTGCACCGCCGTCGCGACCTTGTTCACGTTCTGCCCGCCCGCGCCTTGCGCGCGAATGGCGGTCCATTCGATCTCTGCCGGATTAAGTAGGGTCAGAGACGACTTTCCTGCCGTGTTCGTCATTGCTCGGCCAATCGTTGGAAAGTCGTCTCTGACCCTACTTGCGCTCGGTTGGAAAGTCGTCTCTGACCCTACTTGCGCTCGGCGTAGTGCTCACTGCGCTCCGCCGAAAGCGTCCGCGATCAGCGCGACGATCGCCTCGAGCGCTTCCATCTCGTCCGGGCCGTCGGTGTGGAGGACGACGCGGCTTCCCTTGCCCGCCGCAAGCATCATCACGCCCATCAAGCTCTTGGCGTTGACCTTGCGCCCGCTGCGCGCCAGCGAAACCTCGCACAGGTACTTCGAGGCGAGTTGCACAAGTTTGGCGGACGCCGCGGCGTTCAATCCCAGCGCATTGACGATTTCGATCTCGCGTTGCTGCATTGAATTGGATGCTCTCTGAGGCAGCGTCGATCTACCCGAACTCGACCCCGGACTAACGATCGAGTCGCCAGTTGCAACGTTATAAAAGAAGTTTTAGCATTAACTTATCATGTCTTATACATTATAATCAATAGACAAAGCATGATTACCTCCGCACAGCTCAGAGCGGCTCGAGCATTGGTTGGAATGGACCAGCGTGATTTGGCCGCGGCGTCCGGGCTGTCGCTGCCGACCATTCAACGAATGGAAGCGAGCGAAGGCGTCATTCGCGGCAACGTGGATTCACTGATGAAGCTGATCGCTGCTCTCGACGCGGCGGGTGTCGAGCTCATCAGCGAAGGTGCCGTGAGTGAGAAGGGCGGTCGTGGCATTCGTTTGAAGACGCGCTGACGACCTGGTGCGACTCACGCGCTCCCTGTTCGAAGTCGAGGCCAAGCGAGGCAACGCTTGATGGCAGTAGAGGTACTGTTGTGGTGCATCGCGGTGCTGCTGGCAACTGCCCCTGCGGCGGTCGCGGGCGCGCGTCGCACTGCGACGACAATCCTCGTCTACGCGATCGCGCTCGTCGTCTCGACGATTGCATTGGCAGCGGTTGCCTGGGCTCTCGTGACGGACGCCGGGCTGGCGCAGACGCTGCGCTTGCCGATCGGGTTGCCTTGGTTGGGCGCGCATTTCCGGCTCGACCCGCTGGCGGCGGCGTTTCTCGCGGTCGTCAATCTGGGCGGCGCGACCGCAAGTCTTTACGGGCTGGGCTACGGAAGGCACGAAGCGGAGCCCGGCCGGGTGCTGCCCTTCTTCCCTGCATTTCTTGCCGGCATGAACCTGGTCGTGCTCGCCGACGATGCGTTTACTTTTCTGCTGAGCTGGGAGTTCATGTCGCTCACATCGTGGGCGCTGGTGATGGCTCACCACCGTCAGCCCGGCAACGCGCGCGCCGGTTACATCTACTTGCTGATGGCGAGCTTCGGCACGCTGTCATTGCTCCTGAGCTTCGGTCTCCTCGCGGGTCCGGCCGGCGGTTACGCATTCGACGCCATCCGCAATAGCCAGCTCTCCACTACCGTGGCCTCGGCCGTTCTTGCGCTGGCACTGCTCGGCGCGGGCTCCAAGGCCGGCCTTGTGCCGCTCCATGTCTGGCTGCCGCTCGCGCATCCTGCCGCGCCGAGCCATGTCTCGGCGCTCATGAGCGGCGTGATGACCAAGGTCGCGGTGTACGGCTTCGTGCGCATCGTGTTCGACCTTATGGGACCGCCGGCGTGGTGGTCCGGTGGCGTGGTGCTCCTCTTCGGCGGCGCCAGCGCCGTCCTGGGCGTGCTTCATGCGCTGATGGAGCACGATCTCAAGCGCCTGCTCGCGTATCACACGGTCGAGAACATCGGCATCATCTTCATCGGACTCGGCCTTGGCCTGGCTTTCGCTGCCAACGACATGCGGGGACCCGCGGCGTTGGCGACGACCGCGGCGCTGTTTCACGTCTTCAATCATTCGGTGTTCAAGAGCCTGCTCTTCTTCGGGTCCGGCGCGGTTCTCACGGCGACGGGCGAGCGCGACATGGAGCGGTTGGGCGGATTGATCCACGGCATGCCGTTCACCGCCTTTGCCTTTCTCATCGGCTCGGCGGCGATCTCCGCGCTCCCGCCCTTCAACGGTTTCGTCTCGGAATGGCTTACCTTCCAGGCGATTCTGCTGAGTCCCCAGCTGCCGCAATGGGTGCTCAAGTTTCTGGTGCCTGCCGTCGGCGGCCTGCTCGCACTCTCCGCGGCTCTGGCGGCGGCGTGCTTCGTCAAGGCATTCGGGATTACGTTTCTCGGCCGGGCGCGAACGAGCGTGGCGCACGAGGCGCGGGAAGCGGACAAATTTTCGCTGACTGCGATGTTCGCTCTGGTCTTCCTCTGTTTTGTGGCCGGCGTTCTGCCCGGCTATTTCATCGACGCACTCGCTCCGGTCGTTCAGGGGCTCGTCAATGCGCAGATGCCGCGGCAAGCCGCATTCGCATGGTTCACCATCGTCCCGATCGCCGAGAGCCGAAGCTCCTATAACGGCTTGCTGTTGTTCGTCCTCATCGCCGTCGCGGCAAGTCTGGCGGCCTATGTCATTCACCGCTGGGCGTCGCACGCGACCCGGCGCTCGGCCGCCTGGGACTGCGGATTCCCGGATGCGAATCCAGCCACGCAATACACGGCAGGGAGCTTCGCGCAGCCGATTCGACGCGTATTCGGCACGACGGTGTTCCGTGCTCGTGAGGAAATCCACATGCCGCCGCCCGGCGATTCGCGGCCCGCGTGGCTGCATGTCCGTCTGCACGACATCTTGTGGGACGTGCTGTATGCCCCCGTCGCCAGAACCGTCGGCGTGACCGCCGACGTTCTCAACCGGGTGCAGTTCCTGACGATCCGCGGCTACCTGACCTTGGTGTCGGGCGCCTTGGTAGCGCTCCTCGTGATACTGGCCGTATGGCAATAATCCTCGACGCGCTCGTTCAACTCGGCCAGTTGCTGCTGGTCCTGGCGCTCGCACCGCTCCTCACCGGATACGTGCGCAAGGTCAAGGCCCGCCTGCTGCGCCGCCAAGGACCCGATCTCGTCCAGCCCTACCGCGATCTGCACAAGCTGCTGCGCAAGGAAGTGGTGCTGGCGGACAACGCCTCGTGGGTCTTTCGCGCTGCGCCCTACGTGATCTTCGCCACGACGTGGGTCGCGGCGGCGCTTGTGCCGACGTTCGCCACGGGCCTCGCCTTCAGCCCGGCCGCGGACTTGATCGCGATCGTCGCGCTCCTGGGGAGCGCGCGCTTCATGCTCGCGCTGGCGGGGCTCGACGTGGGCACGAGCTTCGGCGGGATCGGCTCGAGCCGGGAAATGATGATCGCCTCGCTGGCCGAGCCGGCGCTGCTGATGATCGCATTCACGCTCTCGCTCCTGGCCGGCACGACTCAGCTCTCTTCGGTGGCGACGTTCATGCAGGGCGAAGGCGTGGGGCTGCGCGTGTCGCTGGCCATGGCGCTCGTCGCCCTGGTGATGGTGGCCATCGCCGAGAACGCGCGCATTCCGGTCGACAACCCCGCGACGCACCTCGAGCTCACGATGGTGCACGAGGCGATGATTCTCGAATACTCCGGACGTCATCTTGCGGTCATCGAAGCGGCAGCCTCTCTGAAGCTGCTGCTCTACCTCTCGGTCATCGGCTGCGTGTTCACGCCGTGGGGCGTGGCCGTGGCCGGTCAGGATTTTGCCACCTACGCCGTCAGCGTGGCCGTCTACGCGCTCAAGCTGGCGGTCGGCGGATTCCTGCTGGCCGTTTTCGAGACGGCGGTTGCCAAGATGCGGGTCTTCCGCGTCACGGACTTCCTCGGCGCCGCGCTCATGCTCGCCCTGCTGGCGGCGTTGCTGCTGTTCGTTTCGCGAGGCGTGTGATGGATCGCTTCGCTCTCGATATCGCGCACTTGTTCGCCGGCGGCCTGGTGCTCGTGAGCTTCATGCTGCTCTACCAGGACCGCATGTTCAGCCTGCTCAATACGTTCGCCCTGCACGCGTTCGTCGTGTCGGTGTCGGTGGCGTGGCAGGCGCACATCCAGAGCGCGCCGCATCTGTACATCACCGCCGCGATCGCGCTCCTCGTCAAGGCGATCGTGATCCCCGTCGTGCTTCACCGCATCATCGTGCGGCTGGGTATCCATCGCAACATCGAGACCGTGGTCGGCATCGGCCAGACCATGCTGGGCGGCATCGGTCTTGTGGCGTTGTCGATCCTGGTCATGTTGCCGATCACCGCCGCGGAGGGCACGCTCGTGCGCGAGGATCTGGCCTTCGCCCTGTCGGTCATCCTCCTCGGCCTGCTGATGATGGTGTCGCGCCGCAATGCGGTGGGCCAGGTGATCGGCTTCATGTCGATCGAGAACGGACTCATCCTCGCCGCGACCGGCGCCAAGGGCATGCCGCTGGTTGTCGAGATCAGCGTCGCCTTCTCGATTCTCATCGCGCTGATCGTAATCGGGATCTTCCTGTTCCGTATTCGCGAGCGCTTCGACTCGGTCGATATGCACGCGCTCGATCGCTTCCGCGGGGAACGGCCATGAGCGCCGACGGGCGGCCCCGAGGCGCGAATTGCTCCCCCTGCGGGGGCAGCGTAGCGGCGTCAGCCGCAAGCGTGGGGGGACCATGAGCGCCGACGGGCGGCTACTATGACCGATCCCGGCGCGCTGGTCGTCAGGGCGATCCTGATCATTCCGGCGGTAGGTGCGGTGCTGTTGGCGTTTCTGCCCGACGATCGGACCACTGCGCGGCTCAACGTTTTGGGTACCTTTCTGACCCTGCTCGGCGCCGTCATGCTGTTTCTCGTGCGGCCCGAACCGGGCCTGTTCCTGATCGTCGACGACGTGAACGTCGTGTTCATCGTGCTCAACACCTTCGTGGGCTTTACCACCAGCGTGTTCAGCGGCAGCTACATCGCGCACGAGCTCGAGACCGGCCGCCTGACGCATGTCTACCTGCGCTTCTATCACGCGATGTATCAGACGCTCATGTTCGCCATGAATCTGGCATTGCTCGCGAACAACGTGGGTCTGATGTGGGTGGCCGTCGAATTGGCGACGCTGACCACGGTTCTGATGGTGGGCATTTATCGGACCCACGAGGCGCTCGAGGCAGCGTGGAAATATTTCATCCTCGGCAGCGTCGGCATCGCGCTCGCGCTCTTCGGGACGATCCTCGTCTATCTCGCTTCGAGCTCGGTCCTGGGCGAGGGATTGGAGGCGATGGCCTGGAGCGTACTGGTACAGCGCGCATCGGCCTTCGATCCGGCGCTGCTCAATCTGGCGTTCGTGTTCCTGCTGCTGGGCTACGGCACGAAGGTCGGCCTGGCACCGTTGCATGCGTGGCTCCCCGATGCGCACGCGGAGGGCCCTACGCCCATCTCAGCGGTACTGTCGGGATTGCTCCTCAATGTCGCACTGTTTGCGCTGCTGCGCTTCAAGATGGTGATGGCCGGCAACGCAGGCGCGCTCGCCCCCGGACCGTTGATGGTCACCCTGGGGCTGGTGTCGGTCGTGTTCGCGGCATTCATGCTGTACCGCCGCGACGATATCAAGCGGATGTTCGCGTATTCGTCCATCGAGCACATGGGCATCATCAGCTTCGCTTTCGGCATGGGTGGGCCGCTCGCCAACTTCGCGGGTCTGCTGCACATGATCATGCACAGCCTGACCAAGTCGGCGATTTTCTTTTCCGTCGGCCATATCGCGCAGGTCAAGGGGACGCAGAGGATGGCCGACATTCGCGGCCTCACCGTGTCGCACCCCGTTCTGGGCTGGGGCCTGGTCCTCGGCGTGGTCGCGATCGTGGGCTTGCCCCCCACGGGCATCTTCATGAGCGAATTTCTGATCCTCGCCTCGACTTTCGCGCGCGCGCCGGTGCTCGCCGTGGTGCTGGCCCTGGGGCTGCTGATCGCCCTGGGAGCGCTGCTCTATCGCCTGAATGGCTTGGCATTCGGCGAGGCCCTCGGCAGCAACGCTCCTGTGCGCGCGTCGTACGTGCCGCTGTTCACGCATCTGGCACTGGTGCTGGCCGCGGGTATCTACGTGCCGCCGGTGCTCGTTGCATGGTTTCAACACGTCGCGGAGCTGCTGGGATGAACGAGCCGATGCCAGCGAGGACGAGGCTGCACGACGTCATTCGCGCGGGACGAATCGTCGAGGCGCATCGCCCCTGGCCGCGCGCCGTCGTGAACCGCGAGGGCTGGCGGTGCGCAGCGAGCTTGCTTTCAACCGGGCAATGGACGCTGCTCGGTGTCTGGGCCGAGCGCGAGCAGGTGCACATGGCGCTGACCGATGAAGGGGAATTCGGCGTGCTCAGCGTCGAGTGCGAAGACAAGCGCTTTCCTTCGGTCGGGCAATCGCATCCGCCGGCCATTCGTCTCGAGCGTGCGATCCGCGACCTGTGGGGGCTCGAACCCGAAGGGCTTGCCGACACGCGCCCGTGGCTCGACCATGGAAAATGGATAGTCAGCGCTGCGACGCGCGCTGCAGAGAGCTACGCCTTCCTGACGGCCGAAGGCGAGAGCTTGCACCAGATCCCGGTGGGTCCCGTGCACGCGGGCATCATCGAGCCCGGGCATTTCCGTTTCACCGCGAACGGCGAGGCGGTCGTTCGCCTCGAGGCGCGGCTCGGTTACGTGCACAAGGGCATCGAGCGGTTGATGGAAGGCGCGTCCCTCGAACGTGCCGCGGTGCTTGCGGGGCGGGTGTCCGGCGACAGCACCGTGGCCTACGCGCTCGCTTTCGCCCGGGCGATCGAGGCTGCGCACGGCGTCGACGTGCCGCGACGCGCGGTCTGGTTGCGCGCGCTCATGAGCGAGCTCGAACGGCTCGCCAATCACTTCGGCGACATCGGCGCCATCTGCAACGACGCCGCCTTTGCCATGATGCACGCGCAATGCGGCCATTTGCGCGAGCAGGTGCTGCGCGCGGCGGACCGATGCTTCGGGCATCGGCTGATGATGGATCAAATCGTGCCGGGCGGAGTCAGATGCGATTTGCACGAAGAGGGCAAGGCGCTCGTTAGCGCACTGTTGCGCGAGTGTCGCCGGCGCTTTCCGGAGCTGGTCGAGCTCTACGACAACACCGCTTCGCTGCAGGACCGGACCGTCGACACGGGCATATTGTCGCCAGGCCTCGCGCGACAATACGGCTGCGGCGGCTATGTCGGCCGCGCCTCGGGCCGGAGCTTCGACGCGAGACGATCGCCCGGATATGCGCCGTACGACGCGCTGCAGTTCGAAACGCCGGTGCGGCAGGAAGGCGATGTCGACGCCCGCATCTGGATCCGCATCGGCGAAGTCGAGCAAAGCCTGGCGCTGATCGAGCAGATTTTGCGCGAGCTTCCGACAGGGTCGATCGGCCAGCCGTCAGGGACGTTCGCTGCAGCGAATGCGCGCGAAGGAATGGCGATCGTCGAGGGTTTTCGCGGCGACGTCCTCGTGTGGCTCAGGATAGGCGCCGACGGCAACATCGAGCGCTGCCATCTGCGCGACCCCTCGTGGTTCCAGTGGCCCGTGCTCGAGGCCGCCATCGAGGGCAACATCGTCGCCGATTTTCCCCTGTGCAACAAGTCGTTCAATTGTTCGTATTCGGGTCATGACCTGTAGCAGGAGCGTGCATGCGTAGGATGCTCTTCAAGAGCCTGGTCCACGGACCGCTGACCGAAGCGGCGCCGGCCCCGGACGACGCCGCGCTGGCGGAGCTTGCCGGGCGGGTCAAGGAAGCGGCCCGCCTGCGCCTGGGCCGCACGCTCTCCATCCGCCAAGTGGACGCGGGCTCCTGCAACGGTTGCGAGCTCGAGATCCATGCGCTCAACAACATCGTCTACGATCTCGAGCGATTCGGTCTGCGCTTTGTCGCTTCGCCGCGTCACGCCGATGTGTTGCTCGTAACGGGCCCGGTCACGACGAACATGCGCCAAGCGCTGGAGCGTACCTACCAGGCCACGCCGGCGCCGAAATGGGTCGTCGCGGTCGGTGACTGCGCGCGAGACGGGGGCGTTTTTGCCGGCAGCTATGCTTGCGTGGGCGGCGTTTCCGCCGTTCTTCCCGTGGATATGCATATCCGAGGCTGCCCTCCGTCGCCGATCGCGCTGCTCAAAGGGCTGCTCGCTTTGCTCGAAACGGCGCAGACGGGCGCGAATGGGAGTTCGTGACATAAAATCCGGCATGCCCTCCGAGCATCGTTCCAATCCGCCGCCCCCGCCGAGCGGCACGGTGACGTTTCTGTTCACCGACATCGAGGGCAGCACGCGGTTGTGGGCGACGCAGCACGACGCGATGCGGGCCTCTCTTGCGCGCCACGATGCCCTGCTGCGAGAGCATATTGAGGCGCATGGCGGCCACGTGTTCAAGACCGCAGGTGACGCGTTCTGCGCCGCCTTCGCCACTGCAACGAGCGCGGTCGAGGCCGCGCTCGCCGCGCAACGCGCGCTCCGTGCGGAGCGGTGGCCGGAAAAGGCCGCGATTCATACCCGGATGGCGCTGCACACCGGCGCCGCGGAAATCCGCGACGGCGATTACTTCGGCGCGCCGCTCAACCAGGTGGCGCGTCTTCTTGCGGTCGGGCACGGTGGACAAACGTTGCTATCCGAGATCACCCACGATCTGTGTCGCGACCGGCTTCCTGCCGAGACGACACTCAAATCGCTGGGCGAGCACAAGCTCAAGGACCTGGCGCGCCGCGAAACGGTGTTTCAGCTCTGCCATCCCGATCTGGCGAAGGCGTTTCCTCCGCTCAAGACGCTGCTTGCGCCCATCGATGAGTCGGTTCCATCGATCGCGGTGCTGCCGTTCACGGACCTGAGCCCACAAAAGGATCAGGAATACTTTACCGATGGCCTCGCGGAAGAGTTGTTGAACGTGCTGTCGAAAATCCGCGGCTTGCGCGTGGCGTCGCGCACCTCGGCATTCCACTTCAAGGGTAAGGACGTGGACATTCCGACGATCGCGCAGAAGCTCAACGTGGCGACCATCCTCGAAGGCAGCGTGCGCAAGTCCGGCCAGCGCGTCCGCATCACGGCGCAACTGATCGAAGTTGCCACCGACTCACACCTGTGGTCGGACACCTACGATCGCGAGCTGGAGGACATCTTCGCGGTGCAGGACGACATCGCCCAGTCAGTGGTGAAAGAGCTGCGATCGGCGTTGCTGGGAGAGAAGCCGGATGCGTCGGCAAACGCGGCGGTGAAGGCGGAGGTCCATGCGGCGGCGAAGGGACGCGGAGAGAACGCGGAAGCGTACCGGCTCTACCTGCAGGGGCGTTTTTTCGAGGATCGTCTCACCGAAGAGGATACGGCGAAGGCGCTGCAATATTATCGGCAAGCTCTGGAGCTCGACCCGCAGTACGCGCTGGCGTGGGCCGGGCTGTCGCGTGCCTACGCCACTCAGGCTGGGTATTCCTGGTTGCCGATCGCGGAGGGCTTCGGCAAGGCGCGGGAAGCGGCAGAGCGGGCCCTGCAGCTGGAGCCCGATCTCGCAGAGGCGCATGCAGCACTCGGCGAGATTCTCATGCTCTACGATTGGGAATGGCGCGGAGCGGACGTGTCATTGCGTCGAGCGCTCGAGCTTGCGCCGGGAAATGCGCGGATCATACGCAGCACTGCGATTCTGGCAGGATTTCTCGGTCGGATGGACGAGACGATCGCGCTGCTTCGACGGGCGGCAGCACTCGACCCCTTAGCCGTGCCGGTTTACCGATCCCTCGGACGCTGGTGCTTTTGCGCCGGTCGCCTGGAGGAGGCTGAGGCGGCGATGAAAAAGACGCTCGAACTCAACCCGCACGATAGCCACGCGCACTATTATCTCGGCCTTGTACGCCTCCAGCAGGGGCGGCTCGACGAAGCGTTGGAAGCATTCCAAGGGGGAGCCGGCACCTACCGTCGGCTGGGCCTGACGCTGGCACAACACGCGCGCGGGTTGTCGGCGGAGTCGCATGCAGCGCTGAAGGAGCTGATCGACAAGGGAGCGGACGGCGAGGCCTATCAGATCGCGGAGGCCCACGCCTACCGAAATGAAGCGGACCTCGCCTTTCAATGGATGGAGCGTGCGTACGCGCAGCGCGATCCCGGCCTGAGCATGATGAAGTTAGATCCGCTGCTGCACTCCCTTCACGATGATCCGCGCTGGCAGCCGTTCCTCGAGAAGATGGGGCTCGCCGGCTGAGCCTCTCTGCAGAATGTCCATGAATCCCGCCGCCGTTTCCGACCTCGCGCCGATGGGCAAGCTCCGCGCCGCGATCAACTTCGGCAACCCGGTGCTCGCCGGCAAGGATGCCACGACCGGCGAGCCTTGCGGCATCTCGGTCGACCTCGCGCGCGAGCTTGCGCGGGGCCTGGGTGTTGCGATCGAGCTCGTGCCTTACGACGCGGCGGGCAAGGTGGTGGAAGGGCTCAAGTCGCAGGCGTGGGACGTGTGCTTTCTCGCGATCGACCCGCTGCGCGCGGCCGACATCAGCTTCACGGCACCTTATGCGGTAATCGAAGGCGTCTACCTCGTCGCGGAAGCTTCGCCGATCCGCACGAGCGCCGAGGTCGATCGTGCGGGCGCGCGCGTCGGGGTCATCGTGGGCAGCGCCTACGACCTCTTTCTTTCGCGCGAGCTGAAGCAGGCGACGATTGTTCGCGCCGCATCGTCAGACGCGGTCATGGATCTCTGGGGCGCGGGAAAGCTCGACACCGTCGCCGGCGTGAAGCCCCAGCTCGAGGTCGACGCGCGGCGCATTCCCGGGTTGCGCATGCTCCCGGGACGGTTCATGGCGATCAATCAGGCGATGGGAACGCCGCGCGGCCGCGAAGCCGGCGCGAAGTACCTGCACGATTTCATGGAAGAGATGAAAGCTTCCGGTTTCATCGTCGAGGCATTCGCGCGAAACCGCATCACGGGCGCCTCGATCGCTCCTTAAGTAGGGTCAGAGACGACTTTCTGGGCGCGTTCAGTGTTGTCCGGGCGATAGCCGAAAAGTCGTCTCTGACCCTACTTAACTCTATTTAACTCCGCCGGTGCAGGCGATGGTCGATGTAGAGCAGGAGCGCGCTGACCGCGCCGGCGAAGACGATGATGATGAGCGTTACCGACATGATCAGCTCGACGTTGTGCAGGCCGATGCCGTTCATCAACAGATAGCCCAGGCCGCGCTGCGAGGCGAACATCTCGGCGAGCAGCGACCCGATCAGCGTCAGCGCGAATCCCACGCGCAAGCCGGTAAAGATCTCCGGGATCGCCGCCGGAAACAGGATCCAGCGCACCATCTGCGAGCGCGAGAGCTTGAGCACGTGCCCGGTCTTGATCAGGATCGGCTTGGTGTTGTGAACCGCGGCGAGCGTGAACAGGATGATCGGTATCACGCCGTGCAGCACGCCGAAGGCGACCTTCGCCGACACGCCGAGCCCGAACGCCAGGAGCAGGATCGGATACAACGTGAGCTTCGGTATCGCGTACACCGCGACGATCATCGGCTCGAGCGTGTCGCCCGAGAGCCGGTCGAAGCCGAGCCAGAACCCAACCAGGAGTCCGATCACGACCGAAAGCGCGAAGGCGATTGCGAACGCCCGGAGGGTGTCGAAAAGATGCACGGCGAAGGTGTCGCCGGTGACGAGCTTGGCCGTGTAGCGCAGCGTTGCGAGAGGAGACGCCAGCGCGACCTCGCCGACCCACCAGTAGAGTCCCTGCCAGATCGCCACCAGCGCCACGATCAGCATGAGCGTATGGCGCAGCCGTCTCCAGTGCGCAGCGCTCATCGCATGCCCCGCTTCGCTAGCAGGCGCCGCTCCCAGCGCGAGAGCACGGCGTTGATCACGATCGACGCCAGCAGGATCAACACGATCAGCGGATACATGGTCGCATTGTCGAAGCTCAAGTACGCGAAGCTGATCTCGTAGCCGATGCCGCCACGCGACATGATGAACTCGGAGCCGATGACGCCGATGAAGGCGTAGGCGACGGCGAGCTTCACTCCGGTCAGGATGTAGGGAGCGGCGGCCGGCAGCGTCATGCGCAGCGCCGTGTCGACCAGCGAGAGGCGCAGGATGCGCGCAGTCTTGAGCAGCACCACAGGAACGCGATCGAGGCCGTTGAGCGTATTGACGATCACCGCGACCACGCCGAGCATGAATGCGATCAGGATCTGCGGCCAGTCTCCCAGTCCGAAGACGACGATGAAGAACGGATAGAACGCGAACACCGGGACCGCGTAGTAGGTCGCGAACAGCGGATCGAGCGTGTCGCGCAGCGCCCGGAACCGATGCAGAAGCGCGCCGGCAACGATGCCCACGCCGAGTGCCAGCAGCAGCGCGATCACGGTATTGGTCAAAGTTATCATGATCGCAGCGTTCATGCGGCCCGAGACGAGCATGCGATATAGATCGCGCGCGATCAGGTGCGGCGCCTGCATGGTGATCTTGTCGATGGCGCCGGTGAGGCACAGCACCTCGAGCAGCGCGATGGCGCCGGCGATGACGAGGAGGCGGTACCAGGCGACCCGGCTCATCATTTGCAGAAGGTGATCACAAGATTTCGTCGTCGACGCGAACGCCGGGAGCCGGCGTCTTGTCTTCCGCGCGACCGACGGCGCGGCCGATCGTCTTGAGAGATTCCCCGCGCAGCGATTTCCACAGCCGCGCGGTGATCGCGCCGAACTCATTGTGCTCGATGATCCGGCTGTCGCGCTCACGCGGCCAGCGCGTCTCGACGACGTCGATCAGCCGTCCCGGGCGCGCCGACATCACCGCGATGCGATCGGCGAGCATCGTCGCCTCATCGAGCGCGTGGGTGATGAGAAAGACCGTCGCCTGCGTCTGGCGCCACATCCGCAGAAGCTCGTCGCCCATCAGCAATCGCGTCTGCTGATCGAGTGCGCCGAACGGCTCGTCCAGAAGGATCAGTGTGGGTTGCATCACCAGCGTGCGCGCGATGCACACGCGCTGGCGCATGCCGCCCGAGAGCTGCGCCGGATAGCTGGTCGCGAAATCGGAGAGGCCGACGAGATTGAGCACGCTGCGCACGCGCTCGCGCTTTTCCTCGTTGCCGAGGTTCGCGCGGCGCAGGCCGAAGGCCACGTTGTCGGCGACGTTGAGCCAGGGGAGCGATGCGTCGTCCTGGAACACGACGCCAATGCCGTCGGGTGCCCGGCCCGCGATCGGCCGGCCTTCGAACTCGATCGAACCTTCGGTCGCCGGCGTGAGGCCCGCGATCAGCTCGAGCAGCGTCGATTTGCCGCAGCCTGAGGGACCGACCACCGCGAAGAATTCGCCGCGCTTGAGGTCGAGATCGACCGGTCCCACCGCGTGCAGCGGCGCCGGCGGGCGGCCCGTCATGAACACCTTGCTGACGCCGGAGAGCTTGACCTGCTCAGCCGTCACGGGGCGCCCTAAGGTTTACGGAGACAAGAAGCCGTCTCAAAGGGTCGCGAGCAGCCCCGAGTGCCGCAGTTGCCAAATGAGGTCCCGCAGCGAGACCCGAGACAGTACAGAGGAAGTACGGCGAGGGGCGAGCGAGGACACGACAAAGCAATCGGGGCGCGCAGCAGCTTTGGGACGGCTTCTATTTGATCGCCTTGAGATCGTCGGGCAAAAACCGCGTGTCGATGATCTTGTTGTAATCGACCTCACCGGTGATCGCGCCGACCGAGCGCTGCGCTTCGATCATCCGCTTCAGGCCTTCCATGTGGATCTGGCCCTCGCCCCAGTACGGCACGCCTTTTGTCTTGCTGGTCGTCAGGTTGCGCACGGCGCTTTTCGCCACGTCGAGCTCGATGTTGTACTGCTTGGCGACAATCTCGGCGGCCTCGTCAGGATTCGCGATCATGAACTTGACCGCCTTCCGCCGGGCACGGATGACCGCGCGCAGGAAGTCGCCCTTCTTTTCCGCCATCTCCACGGTGGTCACGCCGACGACGTTGTCGAGCGGCGGCAGCACTTCACTCGCGACGACGACCGCCCGGTACTTGTGCTTGACTTTCGACCAGAGCGGCTCGGTGATCGCTGCCACATCGATCTGACCCGAATCCAGCGCAGCAATCCCTTCACCGAACCCGCCCGTCTTGACCAGCTCGGCGTCGGCCTCGGTGTAACCGCCGGCCTGCAGCAGCATCCGCGCGAGCGCCTGGCTCGTCGAGCGCGGATTGGTGTAGCCGATTTTCTTGCCCTTGAAGTCTTTGACCGACTTGATCGGTGAATCGGGTTTCACGGCCCATACGAACTCGGCGACGGTGAGCACGTTGTCGCTGATGATCTTGAGGTCCGCGCCGGCTTGTATCGCGGAAATGACGACACCCGGATTCACTTCGCCATAGGGTACACCGCCGCCTGCCAGCATGTTGCGCAGCGAAGTGCCGCCGCCCGCCGACGTAATGAGACCGGTGATGTTGAGCCCTTCCTCCTTGAAGTAGCCCTTGACCAGCGCGACGCCGAACGGCATGCCGTTGGCCGAGACGCCATAGTTGCCGACGGCGATTTCTTCGCTCGTTGCGACGGACGCAAAAGCCGCGAGCAACGTGCCGATGAACAGCGAGACAAGCCGATGCATGATGCGCTCCTCCAATGTTGTCGACGGCTGATCAACCTATCTCCGTCCGTGCTGAGCCCTTCGATTTCACTCAGGACAGGCTTCGACAAGCTCAGGGCAAACGGAAAATTTTAACTCAAGGTTCGATTGTCCCCGCTATGGATTTCGCCTGAGCGTCACGTTGACGTTCTTGATCTGCGTGCACGCGAGCAGCTCCTCGATCGACTCCTCGCGGCCGATGCCCGACTGCTTGTAGCCGCCGAAAGGCACGCCGACCCAGTGCTGACTCGTGCCGTTGATCCACACGTAGCCGGCCTCGACCCGGGAGGCGAGGCGGTGCGCGCGGTCGAGATCGTGCGTCCAGATCGAGCAAGTCAACCCGACGTCGAGCGCATTCACGCGGGCGAGAAGGTCGTTCTCGTCGGTCCAGCGCAGAACGCTCACCACCGGCCCGAAGATTTCTTCGCGCGCGATGCGCATGTCGTCGGTCACATCGGCGAATACCGTCGGCTCGACGAAGAAGCCGCGCGCGAGCCTCGGATCGGCCGGCCGCTTGCCGCCGTAGGCGAGCCGCGCGCCGCCGTCGACGCCGAGCTTGATGTAGCTCATCGTCTTGTCGAACTGCGCCTGGCTGGAAAGGCATGCCATCTCGGTGTCGCGCTCGGTGGGCAGCCCTATCTTGATCTCTCGCACGCGCTTGACGATCTCCGGCAGCGTCGCGTCGTGGATGTCGGCGTGCAGATAGACGCGGCTGGTCGAATTGCAGGACTGTCCGGTGACATAGCGGAAATTCATGCCGCGCACCACGCCGTCGGCGACTTCCGCCGGCGCCGCGTCCGCGCAGGCGATCAACGCATTCTTGCCGCCGAGCTCCAGCGTCAGCGCCTTCAGCGTCGCGCTCGCGCCGTTCATCACCGCGCGGCCGGCGTTGACGCTGCCGATGAAGCCGATCTTCGCTACGCGCGGGTGCGCCACTAGCGCCGCGCCCGTGTCGCGCCCGCCGGTCACGACGCTGAACACGCCCGGCGGGAAGACGCTGTCCCAAAGTTCCGCGATGCGGAGCGCCGAGAGCGGCGTCTGGTCGGCGGGCTTGACGATGAGCGCGTTGCCGGCCGCGAGCGGCGCGCCGCACTTCCCGGCGACGAAGAGCAGCGGATGATTGAAAGCGCCGATGCGCGCGACCACGCCCAGCGGCTCGCGCAGCGTGTAGTTCAACGTTCCTTCACCGATCGGGATCGTGCTGCCCTTCATCTCGGTTACGAGGCCCGCGAAATAATCCATGTAGTCGGCGCTGATCTCGACGTCGTAGAGCATCGCGGTCAACGGATTGCCGCCGTCGAGCGCGTCGAGATAAGCGAGCTCTTCGGCGTGCTGGCGCAGGATCGCCGCCGCCTTGCGGATCGCCTTCGCGCGCTGCTGCGCGGGCGTGTCGCGCCAGAGTAGGAACGCGGCTCTCGCCGCGGCGACCGCGCGATCGACGTCGTCGGTAGTGGCGTCGACCGCGGTGCCGAGCGATTCGCCCGTCGCCGGGCTCGTCACTGCGATCTCGCGCCCACCCACGGACGTATTCCAACCGCCGCCGTAGTAGAGGCCGCGATGCTGCGGCAGGCGTCGATCGAGCGCTCTTTCGGCGGTCTGGAGCATGCGCGTATTCTTTAGCGCTGCGCCGGAACGTGGCGCAGCAGCGACGACGAGACCGCGCGCGAATATTCCGGCGCGACGTGCGCGTCGATGACGACCACGGCGCCTGCGCGCACGTCGGCAACCGCTTTCCCGAGCGTGGCGGCAAGCTCATTGGCACTGCGCGCGGGACCGTAACCCGTCGCGCCCTGACCACGCGCCAGCGTTGCAAGATCGAATGGAGGATCGCTCATGCGCATGCCGATCCAGCGGTTTTCCACGGGGCGGCCGCGCAGGCGCGCCATGCGCTCCTGATGCAGCTCGTCGTTGAAAAAAGATTCGTTGTTGGCGACGATGATGAGCACCGGCACGCGATAGTGAACGCCGGTCCAGAGCGCGGTGAGGCCCATCAGATAGTCGCCGTCGCCGAGGACCGCGACCGGCAGCCTGTCGCTGTCGCGCAGCGCGAGCGCCGCGCCCACGGCCATGCCCGGGCCCGAGCCGATGCCGCCGCCGCCGTCGAAGCCGATGTAGTCCCGCGGATGCGCGAAGCGGCAGAGCTCACCCGGCCAGCCGAGCGGCAGGCGGATGTACGAGGGATTGTGCGGCGCAAGCGTCTCCGTCGTCACGCGCGCCATATCCTCGAGGGGCATGCGCTCTCCGGTGGCGGGCCGCTGCTCGATATTTGCGCCCGCAGTTTCGGCTTCTTTCACGAACCACGATTTGATCGACTTCGCAGTACGCGGCCCGATCTCGGCGAGGAGCGCCGCTACGAACGAATCCGGCGGCGCGAGGATCGAGACATCGGTGGGCGGCAGCGCCTGATAGTCGGCATTCCAGCCGTGATGGACATACTGGTCCACCGAGCACTG
>DASWDF010000125.1:0-7007 GCA_036395475.1 Casimicrobiaceae bacterium | reverse complement strand
CAACCAATGCGCCTCGTCGACAGTCGTGGCCGACGCAAATATCTTTGCGCCCAAAGCCCTCACCCGCGCCAGCAACTCGGGCGAAGGCAAGCCGAAATGAAAGCTCACGACGGCCGGCTTGAAATCGTCGAGCACGTCGGCGGCTTCGGCGCGGAAGGGCGCGCGCCCCGGACCGACGGGAATCGTGTCGGGATCGATGCCAAATTCCGTGTAATACGGCGCCAGCGCGGCGCGCCAGCGCGCTTCGCGCTCGGGACTGGGCGCGGGCGGTTCGTGGCAGAAGAAATTCACGTTGAAGGGCTGCGCCGTCTGGTGACTGATCGCGCCCAATTCTTCGCGCATCGCGTCAGGGCCGAGCATCGCGCAGGGCAGCGAACCCAGGCCGCCGGCGTTGGACACGGCCACCGCGAGCGCGCTTCCCTGGACGCCCGACATGGGCGACTGAATGATCGGCAGTTCGATACCGAGAAGTTGTTGCAGGTTCATCGTTTCGACAGTTTCAGGTTTCGGATCGCGCGAGTGGCGACTCTCACCGCAAGGATGCCGCTTCCGATAACCAGCACCCACACGATCGTGTTTCCGATAACAAGCACGCTGTAGCCGAGGATCGTGCTCGGAAAACCTTCGAAGACGCCGCCGATAGTGATCCACCAGATAAGCTCGCCGGGACCGACGAACGAGTCAAGGGCACGACCGAGGGGTTTCGGCACATAGTAATAACCCGAAAGCCGCACGAGGACGGCAATCGCGCTCAGAACGAGCAAACCAATCGAGAGCGCGATCCACCAGATTCGTTTCATGGTGAGGACGGGGGCAACGCCGTTACGCACGCATATCAGCTTAAGCCGACCACGGGAACGGCGGCGCCATGGATCGCGCGCGCGGCGTCGGAGGCGAGAAACAGGATCACCTCCGCCACCGCGGCTGGCGTGACCCAGCGTCCTCGGTCGGCGTCGGGCATCGCGGCGCGGTTCTGCGGCGTGTCGATGATGCTCGGCATTACGCAATTGATGTTGATGCCCTTTTCCCGCATCTCGGCTGCCATGGTCTCGGTCAGACGGATCGTAGCGCTCTTGGCTGCGCCGTAGGCGCCTATACCGGCCTTGCCGGCGAGCGCCGCCATCGCGGCGACGTTGACGATTTTGCCGGAGGCGGCGGCGAGCATCGGCGGCACGACGGCGCGGGCCATGGTGATCACCGAACGCGCGTTGAGATCCAGCATCGACTGCCACAGCTCGTCGGGTGTTTCATGCACCGGCGTTCCCATCCGGAATCCGCCGGCGATGTTGCACAGCGCGTCGATCCGTCCGACGCGCTCGATCGCGGACTTTACCGCGGCATCGACCTCCACCTGGTCGAGCAGGTTCGCCGGCGCGAGCAGCCGGCGCGCATTCGCACTCCCGTATGCTTTGGTCAGGTCCTCAAGCCGGCGACCGATGAGCACCAGATTCGTACCGCGCTCGAAAAAAGTGTCGGCCACGGCCCGGCCGAGATTGCCGGCCGCACCGGTGACGAGAACCATCCGCTTGGCGAAACTCATGTCATAGTTCGCATCGCTTGATGTACTGCACGCCCTCGCCAACGATCACGGGCGATCGCGTGCGATCCACTCGTCGATACGCTGCTCCAGTACCGCCAGCGGCAGCGCACCATCGTCGATGAGCGCGTTGTGAAATCGGCGAATATCGAAACGTTCGCCAAGCGCCGCCTGCGCTCTGGCGCGCAAGGCCTTGATCTTGAGCTCGCCTATCTTGTAGGCCAGCGCCTGGCCCGGCCAGACGTAATACCGATCGATTTCCGCGATGGCTTGCTCCTCGGTGATTCCGGAGTTGTCGACGAGATACCGGATCGCTTGCTCGCGTTTCCATCCGAATGCGTGAATACCGGTATCGACGACAAGCCGGCAGGCGCGCAGCATCTCGGATGACAGGTAGCCGAACTCCGCGTAGGGATCATCGTAGAGGCCGAGTTCCTTGCCGAGGCTCTCTGCATACAGCGCCCAACCCTCCCCGTACGCGGGCAGGAAAGCCCGCCTGCGAAAGGCCGGCAGATCTTTGAGCTCCAACGCGCGGGCGCTCTGCAGATGGTGTCCGGGCACGCCTTCGTGCAGCAACAGCGTGACCATGTCACCTTTTGCGCGGCGCGACACATTGTTGACGTTCGCCTCGAAGTAGCCTGGGCGGGTCCCATCCGCAGTCCCGCGGGTGTATTTCTCGGCGTTGTCGCCCTCGGCGGCATCCATGGCACGGATGCCGAAGGGAAGCCGCGGGAGCTCCGCAAACAACCGCGGCAACTCGGGCTCAACCCGCTTGGCGATGTCACGATATCCGGCCAGCATTTCGGCCGCATTCGAGTAATGAAATTCCGGCGCCGACTTGATCCAATCGGCGAACTGCTTTCGCGTTCCATTGAAGCCGACGTGCTTTGCAACGGCGTCCATCTCGCGACCGATCCGTTCGACTTCCTTGAGGCCGAGGTCATGGATTTCGCGCGGCGTGAGCGAAGTGGTCGTCTGCGAGGCAACCTGAGCCGCGTAGAACTTCGCCCAGCTCGGCCGGGCGGCGGCGCTGGGCTCCTCACTGCACGCCGGCATGTACTCCGCTACGTAGAACTGGCGCAGCGCGCGAAACGCCGGGAAGACCTTGTCGGCCAGCGCGGCGCGGCCCATCGCGGCCAGCCGTTCTCGATCGGCCGGCGAAAAACTTCCCGGGAAGCGCTCAAACGGCGCATACAGCGGACTTGCGGTGACGTCCGCCGCAAGGAGCGCGTCGATCTGCGACGGGACGCGCTGCACGACGACGCGTGGCGGGAGCCACCCGCGCGCCACGGCCCTCCGCAGCCCGCCGGTAAGCTGCTCGAGCTGGGCCGGGACGGCGCCGAGTCGCTTGAGGTAATTCTCGTAGTCGAGCACCGAGTTGAAGCGAGATACCCGAATCAGCGCTGGGAGGCCGGCAAATCCGATCTGCGGCCCGTTGAACTGGTTGACACTCAACCACAGATCAGCACGGGCGGCGTCGGGTTCGCTGAAGACCGCGAACCGGCCAAGGTCGAAATCGACGACCGTCGCGAGCATGTCGAAGGAGACCCGGTCCTGATCTACTAAGGCGTTGCGGTCGATGCCCTGGAGTTGCCTCGCCAGGTCCACCACGAACGCGTTGCGGCCAGCGATGGCCGCTTCGGAGAAATCGGTTAGGCGGTCGTCGTAGCGATGGTCTCCGACTGCCGTAGCGTAACCAGGTAGCTCGCGCAGTTGCCATTCCGAGTACGCGTCGAAGAGCGCGTGCGCTTTCTCGGAAGGTGACTGCGCACTGGCGGTGGCCCACGCGAAGAGCCACAGCGTCGCTGCGAATAGTAGTACCGGGGTGCGGATATTCCGCATCGGGTAAACAATGGCTAAGCGGCACGCCGTTTTCGGCGCCTGTGCTTGGACGATGCGTCAGGCACCAATGTCCAGGGCCCGAGAGCTGCCAGAGCCTCCGGTTCGCTGATAGCCTTGGCTTCCCTTCTCACTTCAGCCGGAACCCACTTTGAAAATGGAACGAGCCGAGTCACGTGCTGTCCGGAAGGCAGATGCTCCTCTCGAACCTGCGCGATCTGATCAGGCCGGAATCGCCCGGCGATCCGGACCAACGCCGGCCAGAGGCGACGATGAACCAAAGTAATCTTTCCGTCGACAAGACGACAAACGAGAATTTCCTTTGAATGAGTCACCGCTTGAAGGATTGCGAAGATCTGGTGACTCTTCGGATGGGCCCACCAACTCCCTCTGATGGGCCCGCCCACGATCACTTCCGTCAGGCGAGGAACGGCGCCCTTGCCTGATACGAGGACTACCCCTTGCTCTCGGACGAATGCCATTGCTTTCTCTGCGGTCATGCTTGTTCCTGGCGCGGAATGAGATCGGTCAAGCGACCGCTCCGGCCGATCCATTATCCAGCTTTCTTGATCATCGTTTGAAGAGACGCGCGAAGGCTGCTGCCAGCGCGGACCGCCTTTTAGGCAGCAACTCCGGCTTGACATCGACGTAGCGGCGATGAACGTAACACCAGCCCCAGGTCTCGCCACGCTCGAAGGATGCAATCAGCGGATGACCGGTCGCGTTGAAATGCTGCAGAGCGTGCGCGTGCTCCGAATCCTCGCAGCATCCGACATGGCCGCAGGATAGACATACGCGAAGCTCATTCCACTGCGCTCCGACCGCGCGGCATTCCTCACAGCCGTTCGCTGCAGGCGTTACTTGCCGAATTTCACTCACATGTTCGCAAGGCTCGGGCATTGGTTACGCGCTCGCCGCTCGGGTGCGAAGCGCGACCGTCGGCATTTGCCGACGATCATCGCGCGAAGCGAGAGCGAAGCTACTGTAGAGGGCATTTGCTGCAGCGCGCGAGCGGTTGTTTGCTTCATTCATCGCGTAATCTCTCGACTTGCACCCCGAAGGGCTAGCGTGCACGCCATGGCGTGGCAATCTCACTCCACGCGAGCAAACGCGCCTGGACAACGACGCGGACCCAAAGAGCCGCATACCAGAGGGCAAAGATAGCGGCCGCAGCCGGCATCCATGCGCCGTAGACGTACGCAACGACCAGACCAGCGACGCCGCCACAGGCCCAGACCAGCGCGAGAATCACTGCGACGAGGCGGTTGATAGAGCCGAGTTTGGTACGCATTGGCGTATTGCTTGGCGCTTAGCGCCGCGAGTTCAGGCGGACTCTGATTTTTGCCTCGGAAGATAGCCTTTACCTAGTAGCGACAGGACAAGACCACTGATGCTCAGTACTGTGAGTACTAGGGCTGGGGTACGGGCGCCTGACGTTCCGGCCAACGCGAGGGGTTTCATGTGAACAATGCCTTCTTGGGCGATGTAATGCACGACGATCAGCACATACATGAGCGGAATCATCGCGCGATAGCGAAACAGCACCAAAACAAAGAGCAAGCCGAGTAAGAGCTGGTCAAGCCCCATGCGCGAGAAAAGCGCGATCACATTCTGTGCTGCGCCAGCGGAATAGGTGTCGAGAGGGATGGTGGAGATCGATTGCGCCCCGCCGTCGGTGTAAAAAATGTGAACCAGACTTATCGCAATTTTCATAAACGTAATCGGAACGAAAATCCACAGCGCCAATTTGTGGCCGCGATAGTGATTGTCGATGCGCTCAGGGAAGATTCGGTTAAGCATGCGCGTCTGCTCAGTTTTCGTTTGTAGCGTGAGGGATGACTCACGTCACTGATGTCTTACGCATACCTGATGCTGCGACCACGAGCGAGAAGTTAGGCGCCACAGCAACTATCCACTGGGGGCACGGCTGCCCCTCGCCTCGAGGGCCACATCGTACAGGGGGCGGAGCTCGAGCGACTCTCCGAGGCACTCCCGCATCATCTCTCGGTGTTCGGCGTCGATCGCGTAACTCGACTCTGCGAACGCCTTCGAGCCTCGCGCAAAGTCCTCCGCCTCCATAATGTAGATCAGTATCGGGCCAGCGACACCTGGAACTATAAACGCCTGTTCAGCGCGCACCGTTTCACTCCTGAATGTGTCACGAACCTCGTCCGCTCTCGCGTTCAGTTCCGCGAGCCACACACGCAACTTGGTCTCTTTCTCCGGGCGCACGTGGCGGATGGCGACTTGAAGCATGTCAATTCCCTCCGAGCTTTGGGGACAGCGGCACGTGTAGTGGCGCCTAATCCATCCGCGTGGCATGCAGGTCCTTGTTCTCTAGGCCCGTCCACGATGATCAAGCCCCCTAAAATGTCCGGGGAAAGCGTCGCGCCATTTGCCCAACGGCGTCGGCCTGGCAGCCGATCGCTCTAGTACACCACCCTCACATTCTCCGGCGCCAACCATTCGCGTAGCTGCGCCAGCAGCGGCTCGTCGAGTTTTACCCGCCACGCTTCGGGCAGCTCGATCTCGCCGCCGGCCGCACGGTTCTGGTAGTCGATGATGATTGGGCACTGGCCGCTCCTGTACGGCTCGAGAAGCGCGAGCAGGCGCTCGGCCGAACCCGTGCCGTTGCAAACGAGCTTCAATCCGCGCGCGAACTTGCGCCGCGCCGCGGGTAGATCGTAGAGCGCGTCGGCGATGATACGCAGGCCCTGCATCTGGCCCTCTTCGTTCATGCGCTGCTGGACCCGGACTTCGGCGACGAGCAGCACGTCCTCGCGCAGCAGATGGCGGTGCGCGTCGAAGTTCTCGTTGTAGATGACGATCTCGGCCGGATCCTTGCCGTCGTCGAGGGTGATAAACGCCATCTTGCCGCGGCGCGAGGTCTGCGCACGAAAGCTGGTGACGACACCGGCGATACGCACCGACACAGTCGTCGGTTTGATCGCGCCAAGAGGAACATGGACGAGCGACGAAAGCTCTGCCGCGTACTCGCGGTACGGATGTCCGGAGAGATAGAAGCCCAGGCTCGCCTTCTCATGCGTCAGGCGTTCGTTGTCGCTCCACTCGCGCGTCTCGATCAGCTTCGGCTTGGCGGCAGCATGCTCATCGCCGTGCTCGCCGAAGAGCGAAACCTGCGACGCCGCGCGCTCGGCCTTCTCGGCCTGATCGAGCGCAACACCGACGGAGGCGAGCAGGCTCGCGCGCCGCTTGTCGATTGCGTCGAACGCGCCGGCACGGATCAGCGCTTCGATCGCGCGCCGGTTCACGGTGCGCTTGTCGACGCGGCGGCAGAAGTCGAAAAGATCGGCGAATGCGCCGCCGCTTTCGCGTGCCGCAACAATCGCCTCGATCGCTGCTCTACCGGTCCCCTTGATGCCGCCCAGGCCGTAACGGATCTGCTTGTCGTCAACCGGCTCGAAGCGGTAGTTGGATGCGTTGATGTCGGGCGGCAGGACAGAGAGCCCGCAGGCCTTCGCCTCGTCGTGGAAGTGGCGAACCTTGTCGGTGTCGTCCATGACGAGCGACAGATTGGCAGCGACGAACGCCGCCGGATGATGTGCCTTGAAGTACGCGGTCTGGTAGGCGATCAGCGCGTACGCCGCCGCGTGCGATTTGTTGAAGCCGT
>DASWDF010000124.1:0-12828 GCA_036395475.1 Casimicrobiaceae bacterium | reverse complement strand
GTCGATCCGCTGATCCGCCACGGCGTCATCCCGATGGTGATCGCGACGCTCGGACTCTCGATCGGCGTGAAGCAGCTCACCAAAGCCGGCGTGACCGCGCAGGCGATGCCGTTCAACAGCCCTTTTCCCGATGGCCTGCTGGCATTGGGGGACTTCAAGGTCTCCTACGCGGACATCGGCACGCTTCTCATGGCAGGCCTGATCGTCATCGGCCTGCAGTTGTTCCTGAACCGCACCGTGACGGGTCGCGCGATGCAGGCGGTGGCGCAGAACACCGACGCGGCCAAGGTCCTGGGAATCAACGTGCAGCGCATGGTGCTCTACGTGTTCCTGATCAACGCCGTGCTGGCGGTCGTCGCGGCGCTGCTCGTCACGCCCACGTACCTCGCCAAGTTCGACATGGGCGAGTCGATCGGCCTGAAGGCGTTCTACGCGGCGATCATCGGCGGCTTCAACCAGACGCGCGGCGCGCTGCTCGGAGGCGTGCTGGTCGGCGTGCTGGAGAATCTGACCGGTGCGTACATCTCGCCTGCGTATAAGGAGGGCGTCGCGCTGCTCCTCTTCCTCGTCGTCATCATCTTCCGGCCCGAGGGCCTTCTGGGCAAGGCCGAGGAGCGCAAGGTATGAACAACGCACAAAAGATCGGTCTGGTGGTCCTGCTCGCGCTCTACGCGATCCTGCCGCTGTTCCTCAAGAATTACGGCATCTACCTGATGACGCTGTTGTGCGTGTATCTCATGGCGGCCTTCGGTTTGAACCTGATCGTCGGGTACGCGGGACAGATGTCGATCGGGCAGGCGGCGTTCTACGGCATCGGCGCATACATCGCCGGCATTCTGATGACCAAGATGGGCATTTCGTTCTGGCTCGTCCTGCCGATCGCGGCGGTCGCATGCTTCGCGATCGGACTGGCGCTGGGCTTCCCGGCCTTGAGGGTGCAACACCATTACCTCGCCTTCGCGACTCTGGGGTTCAATGTCCTCGTCTTCCTCGTGATGCGCAACGAGGAGCAGCTCACGGGGGGCACCTTCGGGATTTCGAACATCCCGCGGCCTTCGCTTTTCGGCTGGTCGCTCGATGGCGCGCTGCCGTTTTTCTACTTCGCATTTGTGTCGGTGATCATTCTCGCTCTGGTGCTGTGGTGGCTGTTGCGCTCGCCCTGGGGTCGCGCCTTCGCAGCGCTGCGCGACAATCCGATTCGCGCCGAGAGCACGGGGGTCAACATCACCGCGTACACGCTGCTGGCATTCGCGATCGGCGCGGCCTGCGCGGGCATCGGCGGAGTCTATCTGGCGGCGCTGGTCAACTTCATCGAGCCCGGGCAGTTCCATCTCTCGGTGTCGCTGATGATGCTGCTCGCGGTCATCGTCGGCGGCTCGGGCCGCTTCTTCGGACCCGTGCTGGGGTCGGTAGTCGTCATCTTGCTGCCCGAGTGGCTGCGCTTCCTGCAGGACTGGTACCTGGCGATCTTCGGCTTTGCGGTGATCGTGCTGATGGTCTTCCTGCCGGGCGGACTGCTTTCGCTCGCGGACCGCTTCAAAACCAGTGGAGGTGCCAAATGACGCCGTTCCTCGAAGTGAGAGATATGAAGAAGCAGTACGGCGCGATCAAGGCCGTCGACGGCGTGACGATGTCGGTGGGCCCCGGCGAGATCGTCGGCGTGATCGGGCCCAACGGCTCGGGCAAGACGACGCTGTTCAACAGCATCCTCGGCCAGATCAAGCCTACCGCCGGCAGCGTGGAGTTCTGCGGCGAGGACATCACCGGCATGTCGCCGCTGGAGTTGTCACGGCGCGGCGTCGGGCGCACGTTCCAGACGCTGCAAGTCTTTGTGAAGCTGTCGGTGCGCGACAACCTGATCGCGGCGGCGCAGGAATTCAAGGGCACGATGCCGGGACGCCTTTTCGCCGCACCCGATGCCGGACTCGGCCATCACGCCGATGAGATGATCGAGCTCTTTCGCCTGAAGCACGTCGCATATCTGCCCGCGGGTAGCTTGTCCTACGGCCAGCAGAAACTCATTGACATCGCGATGGCGTTCATGCCGGCGCCGCGGCTGGTGCTGCTCGACGAGCCCTGCGCGGGCGTGAACCCGAGCCTGGTCGACCAGCTGCACGATCTGCTGGTCGAGCTCAACAAGACGCAGGGCGGGAGCTTCGTGGTCATCGAGCACAACATGGACTTCATCATGAAGCTCTGCCCGCACGTCATCTGCATGGTCGAAGGCAGGGTCCTCGCCGAGGGACCGCCAAAGGAGGTGCAGTCGAACCGGCAGGTGCTCGAAGCTTATTTAGGGAACTAGCCATGGCCGAGAAGATCATCGAATTCGACAAAGTCGTCGCCGGGTATACGCCTAGCCTGACGATCCTGAACGAGCTCACGCTGGACGCGCGCAAGGGCGAAATCACGGTGCTGATCGGCCCCAACGGCGCCGGCAAGTCGACGGTGCTGAAGACGCTGTTCGGCATGCTCGTTCCCCGTTCCGGCGAGGTCCGCTTCGAGGGCAAGCGCGTCAACGGCAAGTCGCAGCGCGAACTGCTGGGCGAGGGGATCGCCTTCGTGCCGCAGGGGCGCAATCTGTTCGGCTCACTGTCGGTGCGGCACAACCTCGAGCTGGGCGGCATCACGCTGCCGCGCGGCGAGCTCAACGGACGCATCGATGAAGTGCTCACGCGCTTTCCCCGCATCAAGGAACGCATCAACAACCAGGCCTCGACCATGTCGGGCGGAGAGCAGAAGCAGCTCGAGGTTGGACGCGCGCTGCTGCTGCGCCCGCGCGTGCTGCTGATCGACGAGCCTTCGATCGGATTGTCGCCGAAGCTCGTGCAGGAGGTGATGACGCTGCTGCGCGGGCTCGCGGAGCAGGGCGTGACGGTGCTGATGGTCGAGCAGAACGTGCGCACCGCGCTCAAGTATGCGAACCGCGCTCTCGTCCTCGAAATGGGGCGGCTCGCGCTCGACCGGCCGGCGTCCGAGCTGCTGGACGATCCGAATCTGAACCGCCTGTTCCTCGGCGGGCACGTGAAGACCGCGGCCTGACCACGCAAGGCTTAACCGCGCGCGGCGCAATGACGATTTACACGCCGGCGAACTTCTCGCCGCTGCAATGACGCGACCCCTGTCGCTCGCGGCGCTGACCGTGCTCGAGCTGTCGCCGCCGGACATGGTCGCCTGCGCAGCGGACGCGGGCTACGCGCACGTGGGCCTAAGGCTTCTCCCGGCGACGGACAGCGAGCCGACGTGGCCGGCGGTCGGCGATACGCCGATGGTGCGCGAGATCGAGCGCCGCCTCGCTGACACCGGCGTACGCACGCTCGACATCGAGATCTTTCGCCTGAAGCCCGATACCGATGTGCGTAGCTACCTGCCGGCGCTCGAGACCGGCGCGCGCCTCGGCGCAAAACACGTGCTGATCGCCGGCAACGATCCTGTCGAAGCGCGCCTGACCGAACGCTTCGCGGCGCTTTGCGAGCTCGGCGCGCCGCTCGGGCTCACCTTCGATCTCGAGCCCATGCCGTGGACGGACGTCAAGAATCTCCAGCAGGGGGCGCGGATCGCGGCTGCCGCGCGCAAGTCGAACGCCGGCGTGCTCATCGATCCCATCCATTTCGATCGCGGCGGCAATGTGCCCGCGGACATCGGCGGGGTGGCGCAGCAGCGCCTGCATTACGCGCAACTCTGCGACGCGCCCGCGGAGCGCCCACGCGATACCGAAACGCTGCTCCATCAGGCGCGGGCCGAGCGACTCATGCCCGGCGACGGCGGGTTGAACCTGATGGGCATCCTGCGTGCATTGCCACAGGAGCTCCCCTTGGCGCTGGAAGTCCCGATGTTGACGCTGGCGAAGACCGTAGCCGCGGTCGAGCGCGCAAAGCGCATCCGCGCCAAGACCGAGGCCCTGCTCGCGAAGCTTGCGGAGAACAGTCACAAAACATAGCACTGGCGCGACGATGACCGATCTCTACGCCGTGATCGGCAACCCGATCGCGCAGACCAAGTCGCCGCGCATTCACGCCGAGTTCGCGCGGCAACTGGGGCAGGACCTCCGTTACGAAGCGATCCTCGCGCCGCGCGATGGCTTCGCTGCGGCCGTTGCTGCGTTTCGTGCCGCTGGCGGCCGGGGCCTCAACGTCACCGTGCCCTTCAAGCTCGAAGCCTTCGCGCTCGCAACCGAACGCACCGAGCGCGCCGAGCAGGCAGGCGCTGTCAACACGCTCAAGTTCGACGGTGCAGGCATGCTCGGCGACAACACCGACGGCGCCGGGCTTGTCGGGGACATTCAGGACAGGCTGCACTACGCGATCCGCGGCAAGCGCGTACTGATCATGGGCGCGGGTGGGGCAGCGCGTGGCGTCGTGCTGCCGCTCCTGCGCGAGGAGCCGGCGTCGATCGCGATCGCCAATCGCACGGTCGAGAAGGCGGTGGCGCTCGAACGCCGCTTCGCGCCCTTCGGTCCGGTCGAGGGCGGCGCTTATGTGCGCCTCTCCGGCCGGCAATTCGACCTCGTGATCAACGCGACCTCGGCGAGCCTCACCGGCGAGCTGCCGCCACTGCCCCCACGCGTGTTCGCATCCGGGTCGCTGGCCTATGACATGGTGTATGGCAACGAGCCCACGCGCTTTCTCGTTCATGCCCGGGCCAGTGGCGCGGGGCAGGTCGCCGACGGTCTGGGCATGCTGATCGCGCAGGCGGCCGAATCGTTTTTCCTCTGGCGCGGCGTTCGGCCCGACACCGGCCCGGTGATCGAGCAGTTGCGTCGCGGTTAGCGTAACTGCACACTACGCACCTGATCGGCCGCTGCATCCGGGCCGGTTCACACGGAGTCCCCGGCAGCACAGACCAAACGGGATCCGCAACGAGGAGAAATTCACATGTCCGCGCACAAGTCCCGCATTACCCGTGTTTCTCCGGCGTCGCCAACGTCGACGTCCCGCCGCGATGCTCTCAAGAAGACCGCAGCGATGGGCGTTGCCGCGGCCGCCGGATCGCTGGGCTTTCCGGCACTCGTCAGGGCGCAGGCTGACACGATAAAAATCGGTCACCTTACGCCGCGTACGGGTTTTCTCGGCCAGCTCGGGCAGTACGGCCTGCGCGGAACGACGCTTGCGATCGACGAAATCAATGCGTCCGGAGGCGTGCTCGGGCGCAAGGTCGACCTGCTCGCCGAGGACAGCGTCACTCCTCAGGCGGCGGTCACCAAGGCGCAGAAGCTGATCGAGCGCGACAAGGTCGCCTGCCTCCTGGGCGAGATCAGCAGCGCCTCCGCGTTGGCGATCGGCGACGTGGCGGGCAGGGCCCGGATCGTGTACATCAACACCGGTGCCAACTCGGACGCTTTGCGCGGCTCCAACTGCAACCGCTACATGTTCCACGTCGAAGGCTGCAATACGATGTACACCAAGACGATCGGGACCTGGCAGAAGCAGCAGAACCTGATCAAGGGCGCGAAGTGGTATTTCTTGACGGCCGACTACGCGTTCGGACACGATCTCTACAAAGTGTCCTCGCGCTTCCTCCAGGAAAATGGCGGGGTGATCCTCGGCAACGACATGGTGCCGACGAATTCACCCGATTACAGCGCGTACATTCTGAAGATCCGGAATGCGAAGCCGGACTTCGTGTACATAAACCTGGCCGGCGTCGATCAGACGACGTTCCTCAAGCAGTACAAGGAATACGGCCTGACGTTCCCGCTGGCGGGCGGCGTCATGGACACCATTCCCTTTTGGGCCGCGGGCATCGACTCGCTTTCCGGCCACTGGCAGAGCCTGTGGTACCACGGGCTGACCGTGCCGCAGGCGGTCGCGTTTACCAAGAAGTTCGTCGGGCAGTTCGGCTATCCGCCGGACAACCAGGCCTGGGGCGACTACGTCGCCGCGAAGATACTCACGCAGGCGATCGCGGAGGCCAAGAGCACCGACAGCGTCAAGCTCGTCGAGTACTTCGAGAAGGGCCCGTCGTTCGACATCCTCAAGGCGCGCAAAGGCACGTTCCGTAAATGGGACCACCAGCTGCTGCAGGAGATGTATGTGGTGAAGGTCAAGGACAAGACGAAGATGAAGGACAAGTGGGACATCTTCGACATCGTCCAGCCGGTGCCGGGCGCGAACGAGAGCCTCGAGCTGATCCAGCCGACGCAGGCCGAGAATCCCTGCAAGATGGCGTAGACGCAGCAAACCGAGTAGGCGCGCGGCATGTCTTCGTGGGCGCTGCGCCGCCGTGACTAGGCGGGCGGTGCGCGGCCGTGAACGCAGGCGCGTTGTGGCGCAGTCGTCGGTAAGCGGGTGGCTCGTGCGCGCGACCTCTTTGAAGGTATAGCTTACATGTGGAGTTTGTGTGTCGGTCGCAGCCGCGACTCGCCTCGCGCGATCCCCGCTATGCGGGGCCCCTCGCTGCGGGCTCGCGCGGCTACTCGTTGTTGAGTGGCCGCCGCGAGCCGGGTACCCGCTCGACGACGCGATTTGCGCCACCAGGCGCGCAGTCACGGTCGCGCACCGCCCGATGAAGACCAAACACCAATCAGTCAGCTCGTCGTGACGGCTCTCGTCCTCGAACAAATCATCAACGGGCTGCTCGTCGGCTCGTATTACATCGTGCTCGCGCTCGGCCTGTCGATGATCTTCAGCCTGGGCGGGGTCGTCAATCTCGCGCACGGCGCGTTCTACGCGGTGGGCGCGTACTTCGCCTACGAAATCCAGAAACTCGCCGGCTTCGGCGGCGCGGTCGTGCTCTCGCCCCTCTGCGTCGCGCTCCTCGGCGTCGCCATCGAGCGCGCGTTCCTGCAGCGCCTCTATCGCGAAGACCCGATGCTGGGTCTCTTGTTTACCTTCGGCCTCGCGCTGACGATCGAACAGAGCCTGCGGCTCATCTGGGGCACGACCGGCCTCCCGTTCTCGATTCCGGACAGCTTGCGCGGGACGCTGTTGGCCGGTGATTTCATCTACTCGTATTACCGGCTCGCCGTGCTCTTCGTGTCCGCTGTCGCGGTGATGGGCTGTTGGCTCCTGCTCAACAAGACCGCGTTCGGCATGATCGTTCGCGCTGGAACCCGCGACCCGGAAATGGTGCGCGCGCTCGGGATCAGTCTGCGCCCGGCGTTGGCGGCGGTGTTCGCGCTGGGCGTGGGCCTCGCCGGGCTGGCCGGCGTGATGTCGGGACCGTTGGCCGGCGTTCAACCGGCGATGGGCACCGAAATTCTCACGCCGACATTCGTTGTGGTGGTCATCGGAGGCTTGGGCAGCTTCTGGGGTGTCGTCGTCGCGGGATTGCTGGTCGGCGTCGTTCGCGGCATCACCGTGCTGTTCTATCCGCCTGCGGCCGAGGCGTCGATGTACATTCTGATGATCCTCGTATTGCTCTTCCGCCCGCGCGGCCTGATGGGCGAGCGCTTCGAGAAGTTCGAGTGACGAGTCAGCGGCCGCTGGCGGTCCTCGCGCTCTCGCTCGTCGCGCTGCCTTTCGCGATGCGCGGCATCGGCATGACCGAGAGCCTCGGCACCGAGATCGCACTCTTCGCGCTGGTCGGACTGGGCTTCAATCTGCTGCTCGGATACACCGGTCTGCTCTCATTCGGACACGGCCTGTTCTTCGGCTTCGCCGCCTATGCGGCGGCACTGTCGCAGTTGCATTGGTTCCACGACAGCCTCGCACTGCCGGTATTGTTCGGCGTAGCGGCCACCGCGCTGCTCGGCCTTGTCGTCGGCTTTTTCGCGCTGCGCCGGCGCGGCGTCTATTTTTCGTTGCTGACGCTGGCGTTCACTGCGCTCGCGTTTTTCTTTGCGTTTCGCTGGACCGAATTCACCGGCGGCGAGTCGGGGCTGCGCGGCGTCACGCGCCCGGTTATCGGCCCGATCGACCTCAACAACCAGGCCGTGTTCTACGGTTTCACCGCGCTTGTCGTCTTCGCAGCAGCGTGGGTGCTGCTGCGAATCGTCCGCTCGCCATTCGGCAGCGTGCTGGTGGCCATCCGCGAGAACGAGCAGCGTGCGCTGTTCGCGGGCTACCCGGTGCGGCATTACAAGCTCGTTGCCTTCGTAATCTCCGCTACGCTCGTCGGCGTGGCCGGCAGCCTCTTCGCATTCCTGAAATCGATCGTGTCCGCCGACACGGTACACGTCTCGTTTTCCGGCGAAATCGTCGCCATGACCATCATCGGCGGCACGCGTAACTTCCTCGGCCCGGCGCTGGGGGCGCTGTTCTACATCCTGTTCCGCGAGCTGCTGTCGGGCTACACCGACGCGTGGATGTTCTGGCTCGGGCTCTTGTTCATGGCGTTCATCCTGTATTCGCCGGCCGGCCTGATCGGGCTGGGCTCGCGGCTATGGACCCAGTATCAGAAGCTGCGCGGCACGCTCGACACCGAGGCGGCCGCGATGGCGGGTCGGCACACGCCGCAGCCTGGACAGGCCGTGCCGGCGTTCCTTTGCCGCCCGGGTGACGGCGATCGGACGGTGCTCGAGTGCGACCATGTCAGCAAGCGTTTTGGCGAATTCGCTGCCCTGGATCGCGCCAATCTGCGCCTCGAGGACCGTTGCCTGCATGCGCTGATCGGACCGAACGGCGCCGGCAAGACCACGCTGTTCAACGTGATCTCGGGCTTGTATGCGGCGGATGGTGGGGCGATCACGCTGTCGGGTCTGCGCATCGACGCCCTGTCCGCCGATCGCGTGGCGCAGTTAGGCCTCGCGCGCTCGTTTCAGATCACTAACCTGTTCCCATCGCTGCCAGTCGCCGAGAATTTGCGACTCGCATGCCAGGCGCGCGATCCGGCGCGCTTTGCGTGGTGGCGACCGGTAGCAGCGCTGGCACAAGTCGGCCTCGAAACCGATGCGCTGATCCGCTTCCTGGGACTCGAAGGGCTGGAGCGCGTGCCGGTGTCGAGCCTCTCCTACGGCGGCCAGCGGCTGCTCGAGATCGGCGTTCCGCTGGCGGCGCGACCGCGCGTGCTGCTTCTCGACGAGCCGCTGGTCGGGCTCGCCGCGGCCGAGCGCGAGCGCATCGCGGGGCTGATCAAGAGCCTCGTGCCGCAGATGGCGATCCTCCTGGTCGAGCACGACATGGACCGTGTGTTCCAGCTTGCCGACCGCATCACGGCGATGAACGAGGGCCGCGTGATCGCGGAGGGCGCTCCCGCCGAGGTCCGCGCGAACGCCGAGCTGCAACGGGTGTACCTCGGCGACGGCGCGGTCCGGGCCGCGGCGGCGAGAGTCGAGCGCGCAGCCATCGCGGCGGCCCCGATCATCGAGGTCGACGCAATCAATACCTTCTACGGCAAGAGCCACGTGCTGCACGATGTCTCTTTCCGCGTTCGTGAAAATGAGGTCGTCGCGCTTCTTGGGCGCAACGGCGCCGGCAAGACTTCGACGTTCAAGAGCATCATGGGTCTCGTACGGCCGGCGACCGGGCGCGTGTTGCTCGGTGCCGAGCGCATCGACGGCAAGCCGCCGGAACAAGTCGCCCGGCTAGGTGTCGGCCTGGTCCCTCAGGGACGACGACTGTTCTCCGGCCTGACCGTTGCGGAGAACCTCGCGCTCGGCGCCCTGCGCCGCGACCCAGGGGACACCGGCGGTGTACACTGGAACTTGGCGCGTGTATTCGAAATCTTTCCGCGCCTGCGCGACCGGATGCACGTCAAGGCGGATCGCCTCTCCGGCGGCGAGCAGCAAATGGTCGCGATCGCGCGGGCGCTCTCCGGCAGCGTGCGCTTGCTGCTGCTCGACGAACCCTTCGAGGGGCTTTCACCGGCGATGGTCGACGAAGTGTTTGTGGCGATCGAGCGCCTGCGGCGCCAGATCTCGATCGTGATCATCGAGCACCACCTCGATCTCGTCCTGGCGCTTGCCGACCGCGCCGTCGTGCTCGATCGCGGGCACGTAAGCCACGAGGGACCGTCGCAACCATTGCTCAACGATCTCGACTTTCGGAAAAAAGTGCTCTGGATATGAACACTACCGCTCGAGGATTGCGAGTGCTCGTCACCGCCGGCGCCGCCGGCATAGGCAAGGCGTTTGCGGAAACCTTCGCCGATGCCGGAGCGAAGGTTTTCATCTGCGACGTCGACAAGGCCGCGCTCGGTGCGGTGCGCGCGGCGCATCCTGAAATCGGCAGCGGCATCGCCGACGTCGCCGACGCGCGGCAAGTCGACGGACTGTTCGACGCCGCGACGGTGTTCCTGGGCGGTCTCGATGTGCTGATCAACAACGCCGGTATCGCCGGGCCGACGGCTCCAGTCGAGGATATCGACATTGCCGACTGGGATCGCACGATCGCCGTCGATCTCAACGGTATGTTCTATTGCACCCGCCGCGCAGTTCCGCTGCTCAAGGCGGCGGGAGGAGGCAGCATCATCAACCTGTCGTCGGTCGCCGGGCGGCTGGGCTTCCCTCTGCGCACGCCGTATTCGGCGGCGAAATGGGCGGTAGTCGGATTCACCAAGAGTCTGGCCATGGAGCTTGGCCCTGCGAACATCCGGGTAAACGCGATCCAACCCGGCATCGTCGAAGGCGAGCGCATCGAGCGCGTGATCTCCGCCAAGGCCAAAGCGCTCGGCGTGAGCTTCGATGACTTCAAGCGCCAATTGCTGTCCAAGGTGTCGCTGCGCAGAACGGTGAGCCCCGTGGACATTGCGAACATGGCGCTCTTTCTCGCCACCGATGCCGGGCGCAATATTTCGGGACAGGCGTTGTCGGTGTGCGGCAACGTTGAGTCGCTGGTCTGATGGATCCGAACAAGACGAAGATCGCAATTGTCGGAGCCGGGCTGATCGGGCGTGCCTGGGCGATCGTGTTTGCACGGGCCGGGCACGCAGTCGCGGTGTACGACGCCGACGCCGACGCGCTGCGCAAGAGCCTTGCTCTGCTCGAAGGCGCGCTCGCCGACCTTGCAGCGGCAGGCCTGCTCGATGAGAAACCCGCGGCGACGCGCGCACGCATCGCCCCGGCGGGCACGCTGGCCGAAGCCGTCAATGGCGCAGGTTACGTGCAGGAAAATATCGCCGAAAAGCTGCCGGCAAAGCAGGCGCTGTTTGCCGAGCTCGACCGGCTCGCCGCGCCCGATGCGATTCTCGCCAGCTCGACTTCGACGATCCCGGCATCGCAGTGGAGCGAGAAGCTTGCGGGACGTGCGCGATGCCTCGTCGCGCATCCGATCAATCCGCCGCATCTGGTGCCGCTGGTCGAGTTGTCGCCCGCGCCATGGACCGCAGCCGAGGTCGTCGCCCGCGCTCGAGCGCTGCACGAAGCGGCCGGGCAGGTACCGATCGTCGTGAGCAAGGAGATCCAGGGCTTCATCCTGAATCGCCTGCAGGGGGCGCTGCTGGCCGAGGCGTTCCGGCTCTACGCCGACGGCTACGCCTCGACCGAGGATATCGACAAGACGGTGCGCCATGGCTTGGGACTGCGCTGGTCGTTCATGGGCCCGTTCGAGACGATCGACCTCAACGCGCCGGGTGGTGTGGTCGATTACTGCGAGCGCTACGGTGAGCTTTATTACGAAATGGCGCAGACGCAGCTGCCGCGGCGATGGGACAAGACACTCGTGCGTCGCATCGAGCGCGAGCGCCGACAACGGCTTTCCGCCTCCGAGCTCGACGCGCGCTCGGCCTGGCGCGACCGCCGCCTGATCGCGCTCATCGCGCACAAGCGCCGCACCGCCGAGCGAGACTGAACACGAGAAGGAGGCCACGATGGCCGCAGCACGCGACAAAGTCATCATCACCTGCGCGGTCACGGGCGCGATCCACACGCCGACGATGACGCCTTATCTGCCGATCACGCCCTCTGAGATCGCCGAAGGTGCGATCGGCGCATGGAAGGCCGGCGCCGCGATCATCCACCTGCACGCGCGCGACCCGAAGGACGGCCGGCCGACGCCCGACCCGAAGGTGTTCATGCAGTTCCTGCCGGCGATCAAGGCCGAGACCGACGCGGTGATCAACATCACCACCGGCGGCGGCCACAACATGACGGTGCAGCAACGGCTCGAGGCGCCGCTCGCGGCGAAGCCGGAAATGTGCTCGCTCAACATGGGATCGATGAACTTCGGCCTGTTCCAGCTCGTGCCGAAGTACAAGCAGTGGAAGTTCGACTGGGAGCCGCAATACCTCGAGAACACGCGCGACTTCATCTTTCGCAACACCTACAAGGACATTGAGTTTTCGCTCAAGCACCTGGGCGAGGAGTGCGGCACGAAGTTCGAGTTCGAGTGCTACGACGTCGGTCACTTGTACAATCTCGCGCACTTCGTCGACCGCGGACTCGTCAAGCCGCCCATGCTGATCCAGACCATCTACGGGATCTTCGGCGGCATCGGTCCGGAAGCCGAGAATCTGATGCACATGCGCCGCATCGCCGATCATTTGTTCGGCGACCAATTCCACTGGTCGATCCTCGGCGCGGGCCGCCATCAGATGGGATTGATCACCATGGGCGCGATCATGGGTGGGCATTGTCGCGTCGGGCTCGAGGACAGCATCTATCTCAAGAAGGGCCAGCTCGCGAAGAGCAACGCCGAGCAGGTGACCAAGATTCGCACGATATTGAACGAGCTATCGCTGGAAATCGCGACGCCCGACGAGGCGCGAAAGATGCTTGCGTGCAAGGGCAGGAACAACGTCGCTTTCTAACCATCGACGCGTGACGAGCCGCGGCGGCGTTGGCGCTAGGGCGCAAATCACGTCGTCGAGCGGGTGCCCGGCTCCCGGCAGCGACTCAACCCACGAGTAGCGACGCGAGCCCGCGGCGAGGGACCTGCGCGCAGCGCGGGATCGCGCGTGGCGAGTCGGATGCGCGGCCGACACGTGCCGTCGGCCCCTGTGAATACAGTCGAGGAG
>DASWDF010000123.1:0-12203 GCA_036395475.1 Casimicrobiaceae bacterium | reverse complement strand
CGGCAGGCCGGACACACGGCCGCACTTTCGAGAATAATTTCCCGGCAGTGCGGACATTCGCGGGTCGCCCCGGCGCTGCCCGGGCGCGCGCTGCTCATGAACCGGCGCTGCTCTTTGCTCCGAAGCCGCCGCTGTACTTGCCGGCTTTCGAGGCATCGCCTTCGTCCCAGCCGAACTCGGCCTGACCTCGCATGCGCGCGCCGGTCGCAACCGTCACGGAACCTGCCTTCAGGTCGCCGATCACCACACCGGTCTGAAGCACGTCGACGTGTGAGGATTGCTCGACGTTACCTTCCAGCTCGCCGGCAATCGTGACCTTGTCGGCGCGCACGCTGCCGGTCAGCTTCGCACCGGACTCAATCGTGAGATCGCCCTGGACGTTGACGTCGCCCTTGAACTTGCCGGCGACGCGCACGCTGCCGCCACCTTCGATCTTGCCTTCGATGGCGATGTCGCCGGCGATCAGCGATTCCTTGCGGGGCTGGCCGGTGTCGGCGCGTGCGATTGGAGCCGCGGCCGGGGTGGGGACAAGCTCGGGTTTGGACGGAGTATCGAACTTGGACGGCTCCCTCGCTTCGGGGGCGGGCGTGGGGGTCAGCCGGGTGGTCGTAGTCTCTTTCCACATGGCCATGACATTGTCCTATCGAGAGGGGGGTTCCAAGGCTAACGCCAAACTGGGGTAGAAGCAATTAATAAGTCGCAGAGCCGCGCCCGTTGCGTGCGATGCTCTCCTCGATCGCTTCGTCCGCGCGTAACAACCAAACGCGGGATCCGCAGGACGCGCCTTGCGCTAGGGGCTAGTCTCGGAAGGTCTCCAAGCCCATCCGCTGCAGGAACGGCTGCCAGCGCGGATCGGCATGCAGCGGCCGCAGGAACCGGTCCGTTGCCGTAAACATCACGCCGGGATCGCGCTGCGCGAAGGCCCGCTCGAGCCACTCGAACCCCTTCTCGACATCGCCCCGGTAAGCATGCACCTCGGCGACCTGATACGCCGCGGTCCAGCCGAAGCCGTCGATCAGCGTCTGCAACGCGGCCTCCGATTCCGCCGCGCGCCCCTGCGCGTGCCGGATCATCGCAAGTGCCACGTTGCGGAAGACGTCGTGCGATTCGGCCTCGGCCAGCGCCACCGCTTCATCATTGCGGCCCTGCATCAGGCGCGTGATCGCCAGAAACGCGTGGGCCAGGCCGGCATTCGGGGCGAGGTCGATCGCGAGCCGGAAGGCCGCCGCCGCGTCGTCGATGCGATCGGCCATCACGTAAATCAGCGCGGCCTGGCGATGCGTGCGCGCCGAAAGCGGGTCGAGCGCGATTGCCCTGCGGATCAGCTCAAGTGCCTCGTCAAGCCGGCCCAGCACCCTCGCATGCCCGGCTGCCGCGCGCAGCGCGTGGGCATCGCCGGGAGCAAGCTCGAGCGCGCGCCGGAACGATGCGCCCGCCGCCGCCCATTTCCAGTCGTGGCCCTCGAGAATGAGGCCGAGCTCGATGTGGGCTTCGACGAGATCCGGAGCCAAGCGCAGCGCGTGCTGCGCGGCATCGCGGGCGCGCTCGTAGCCTTCGTCGATGGGCGCGAAACCGTAACCCGCCTGCAGCTGGTGCACGCGCGACAGCCCCGCCCACGCCAACGCAAAATTCGGATCGATCGCCAGCGCCCGCTGGAACAGCTCGATCGCTTTGTCGGTGTCCACCTGCGTGATCCGCTCGCCGAAGAACTTTCCCTGCAGGTAGAGTTGAAAGGCTTCGGGGTTGTCGCCGCGGCCCGTGGCGGCTCGGCGCACGTCGGCCGCCGCTGTGGTGTCGGCCGCAGTCTCGGCCGGGTGCCCCAGCAATGCCGTGCGCAGTTCCTTGACCACCGACTGCGCGATGTCGTCCTGCACGGCGAAGATGTCGTCGAGCTCGCGGTCGTACGTCTCCGACCAGAGGTGCGAATCCGACGCGACCTCGATGAGCTGCGCGGTGATGCGCACGCGCTTTCCCGACTTGCGGACGCTGCCTTCGAGCACCGTGGCCACGTTGAGCTTCTGCGCGACCGTCGGAATGTCGACGTCCTTGCCCTTGAACGAGAACGCGGAGGTCCGCGATGCGACGCGCAGGCCGCGGATCTTCGTCAGCACGTTCAACAGTTCTTCGGACAACCCGTCGGCGAAGTACTCGTTGTCCTCGTCGCGGCTCATGTTGATGAACGGCAGCACGGCGATCGAAGGCGTTTCCTGATCGCGCGGCGCAGCCTGCGACTTGAGCGGCGGAAAGCTCTGCGGCAGGTCCGGATGGCAGAGCTGGAATACGGCCTCGGGTCGCCCGAGGTCCTTCAGGCCATGCGCACCGAGCGCCCTGACGCTCGCGAGCGGCGGCAGGTGATCGCGGCAGAGGTCGTGCGTCGATTCCGAGAGGAGCGTCTGGCCGCCGTGGCCGGCCGCGAGGAGACGCGCGACGCGATTGAGCGGCGCGCCGAAGTAGTCGCCGTCGCGCACTTCGACCGCGCCGGTATGCAGCGCCATGCGCACGCGAAGCTTCGCCGCTTCGGGCCACGGCTCGCGATGGAGCGCGCGCTGCGCGTCGAGCGCCGCGGCAACCGCGTCGGCCGCTGTGTGGAACGCCGCGCAAAACGCGTCACCGCCGGTCTTGAATACGTAGCCGTTGTGATCGCCTATGCAATGGCGCAGCAGCGCATCGTGGCGCGCGAGTGCGGCGCGCATCGCCGCGGCGTGCGCTTCCCACAGCCGCGTGCTGCCCTCGATGTCGGTGAACAGCAGCGTGACGGTGCCGGTCGGAAGCTCTGCCATCGTCTGGTTGCCGCCGGGAGGAGCGGATTGCACGGATGATACCCGCTGCAGCTCCACGCTGACACTGAGATTCGCCGGAAGATCTCGACGCGGCGGAAGCGCTAGCGGGCCGGTCCCATGCCGATCGGTGGCGGCGCGAGCTTGAGAATGCGGCCGAACAAGGCTTCGCGCTCGAGACCCGTCTCGGCACCGAACATCGGATCGGTGTGACCGAGAAACGCCGCATCGACGATCTTCCAATCAGCCGCGGTGAGATGCTTTTCCGCCAGCGGCAAGACCTCCTTTTCCTCGGTTCCCATGTGCTTCCAATGGAATGCCGCATAAGCTTCCATCGCCGCCACGAAGTTGAAGAATTCGGCTGCGCCGCCCTGTTGGTAGCGCGTCAGCGCCTGCTCCAGCGTGCGGATCATATCGGCACCCGCCCGGTGCTCGAGCTTCAGGCGATCAAGGACCGCCGCCGCGTCCGGGTGTCGAAGACGCAAGAAGCGAAACAGATACTCTTCCTCCTTCGGGTGGTGGAATCGCTCGGGGACGGTATCGATGTAATAGATCATGGCTCCGAGCAGATTGAAGTCCGGCCCAGCTCCCCGGTCCCGGATCTGGTGGACGAAGTAGAGCATGCCGTCCAGGACCGCCGCGAGCGAGCGGTGTTCGTCCCGAATGATGCGAAGCGCTTCCATGTTGGGCGATGATAGCGCGCTTGGGGACGTGGCGACGACGCCACCGGAGACGATAGGGCGTGTGGGCGTCAGGAGGTCAAATGTGCCGGCAAGCTAGGCCGCGGCGCTCGCGCGCAGCGCTTCGACGCGGATCTCCTCGGTCAGGCGCGCTTTCAGCGCCGAGAACGCCGGCGCAGTCTTGATCGTATAGTGGCGCGGGTGCGGGAGGTCGACCGTCGTCTCGGACTTGATGCGTCCCGGCCGTGCGGTCATCACTGCCACGCGGCCGGCGACGAAGATCGCCTCCTCGATGTCGTGCGTGACGAAGAGCACGGTCTTCTTCTCCACCTCCCAGATGCCGAGCAGAAGCTCCTGCATGAGCCCCCGCGTCTGGTTGTCGAGCGCGCCGAAGGGCTCGTCGAGCAGCAGAATCTTCGGCTCGTTCGCGAGAGCGCGAGCGATCGCCGTGCGCTGCTGCATGCCGCCCGAGAGCATCTTCGGATAATGGTTCTCGAAGCCGCGCAAGCCCACGCGTTCGATGTAGCGCGCGGCGATCTCGTTCTGGCGCAGCTGCGGCACGCCCTTCTCCCGAAGCCCGAAGCAGATGTTCTCTCGCACGGTGAGCCACGGGAACAGCGTGTACGACTGAAAAACCATGCCGCGATCGGCTCCGGGCGCACTGACGGGCGCGCCGTCGAGCAGCACGCGGCCGGACGTGGGCGCGTCGAGTCCGGCGACGATGCGCAGCAGCGTCGACTTGCCGCAGCCCGACGGACCGAGGATCGAGATGAAGTCGTTGTCCGTGACCGTGAGCGTGGTCGGCTCGAGCGCGACCGTCGGCGCATGGCCACGCCCGCCGGGGAAAATGCGGCTGACGGCGGCGATCACGAGCTTGCTCATCTCAGGCGAAGCTCCAGCGGAACAGTCTCTGGTTCGCCCACTTGAAGGCGAAGTCGGACACGAGCCCGATCATGCCGATCACGATGATGCCGAATATGATCTGCCCGGTATTGAGCAGCGCCTGGCTGTCGGTGATCATGTGCCCGATGCCGCTCGACGCGCCGATCAGTTCGGCGACGATCACGTACGTCCATGCCCATCCGAGCACCAGCCGCAGCGTCTCGGCGATCGCGGGCGCGGAGTTCGGCAGCAGCACCCGGCGCACGACGCCGCGCGCGTCGGCGCCGAGCGTGTACGCGGCCTCGACCAGATCGCGCCGCGTGCCGCCGACGGTGACGGCGACCATCAGCACGATCTGGAAGAACGAGCCGATGAAGATCACGAGCAGCTTCTGCAGCTCGCCGATGCCTGCCCACAGGATCAACAGCGGGATGAACGCGGAAGCCGGCAGATAGCGCGCGAACGACACGAACGGCTCGAAGAACGCCTCGATCGGCTTGTACGCCCCCATCGCGATGCCCAGCGGCACGGCGACCGCGGCCGCGAGCACGAAGCCGCCGACCACGCGCCAGATCGTGAGCGCGACGTCCTTGGCGAACCCGTACTTCGCGAACAGCGTGTAGCCTTCGCGAAGCATCGTCAGCGGATCGGCGAGGAAAGTCGGCGAGACGAAGCCGCCGAACGTCGCCACGCCCCATGCGGCGACGAAGAGCACGAAGAATGCGACGCCGTAAACAGCCTTGCGCGCGCCGGAGATCGGCTTGAGCGGGGTCATGCGTGAAACCAAGACATCCGAAGCGCAGTGTAGCGCGGGATGAGCGCAGCGAATCCCGGGGCCGTCAACACCGACCCGTGTCCCCGGGGTTCGCAGGAAGCGCTCACCCCGGGCTACGTCTATTGGCCGTCGCTATTGGATGAACCGCGTATCGGTCAGCGAGTTGAGATCCGGCACCTGCTTGATGATGCCGATTTCAAGGAGCAAGTCGGCGGCCTCCTTGCTGAACTGCTGGAGCTCGCCCGCGAAGAACTTCCTGTTGGCGGCCCGATCCTGCCAGCGCAGGTACTTCTGCGACGCCTCGAACTGTTCGCCCGTCTGCTTGACGTCGGCGCCCATGATCTCGAAGCTCTTCTTCGGCTCCTTCGCGATCAGGTCGATCGCGTCGAAGTAGCTGTCGGCGAGCGCCTTCGCCGCCCTCGGGTTGTCGGCGAGGAATTTCGGCGTACAGCCGAACGTGTCCATGATCATCGGGTAATCGAGCGTGGTCGCGATGATCTTGCCGGCGGACGGATTCGACCGCACCGTCGACAGATACGGCTCGTAGGTCATCGCGGCGTCGTTCTGGCCGGCGACGAACGCCTGCGCCGCCGGGCCCGGCTCGAGATTGACCACCGTGACATCCTTGACCGAGAGCCCGTTCTTCTTCAGGAACCAGGCGAGCGTGAAATACGGCGCCGTGCCCGGTGCCGACGCCGCGACGGTCTTGCCCTTGAGATCCGCGATCTTCTGGATGTTGCTGCGCACGACCATGCCATCCGCGCCGTAGCTCTTGTCCAACTGGAAGATCTGTTTGGTGGCCACGCCGCTCGCGTTCCAGACGACCCAGGTCTCGACGGTCGTCGCCGCGCACTGGATATCGCCGGACGCGATCGCCAAGTGGCGGTCCTTCTGCGGAATTTTTTTGAGATCGACGTCGAGCCCGTGCTTCTTGAAGATGCCCGCCTCCTTGGCGAGCGTCAGCGGCGCAAAGCCGGTCCAGCCGGAAAGCCCGACGGCGACCTTCGTGTCCTGCGCGAATGCCGGTGACGTCAGCGCGAGCGCGACGGCGCCGGCGACAAGAACAGTGACTCGACGCATGGCGAACTCTCCTGGAAGCGCACCCAATCGGCGCGGATGCTTCAATTCTACCGCTACGCCGCGCGCGGAGCGGCGAATGCTCGGCTCGGCGATAATATGAGCTTCAGCCGTCGAAACCCGGGAAGCACCGCATGGCTGCCGCACAATCCGCCCGTTGACCTGCAGCGAAACAAAAAGCCCGCGCTAGGCGGGCTTCTTTGAGCTGTCGGCGAAATCTAATTAGTGGTGCCGGCCGCGATCTTCTGGTCGGGCACGGGAGCCTTCACCTTGCCTGCCAGCTGCTTCACCGCATTTGGCGCAAGCGTCTTCGCGACCGCTGGTGCTGGCACCTTGGTCGCTGCCGGTGTTGGCGCGGACGCGAACTGCACCGGTGGGGTCGCCGACGCCGACGAGTCGTCGCCGTATTCGCACGCTGCGCTCATCACTGGAGCAAGACCGAATACCGCCAACGCGGTTGCCACCAATACTTTCTTCATGGCCAGCTCCTCTCATGATAGACCTACCAGTACAATCTGTGCCAATTGATAATCCTTGTCAACGGGAACCCGCTCAGTCCCCCGTTACATACCGGTAATGACCGAAAACTCTTCCCGATCCTGGAGATTGCAGGCGTTTCGCGAGGTTGGCGCGGGTGTTCCGCGTACAGCGCTCGCCCATGATGTTCAGCCATGTCCGATGCCTTTCCGCAGCGCATTGTTTGCCTGACCGAGGAACCGACCGAAGTGCTCTACGCCATCGGCGAAGCCGATCGCATCGTCGGCATTTCCGGATTCACCGTGCGGCCCGCAAGAGCGCGGCGAGAAAAGCCTAAGGTATCGGCCTTCACCAGCGCCCGGATCGATGACATCGTTCGCCTCGAACCGGATTTCGTGATCGGGTTCTCCGATATCCAGGCCGATATCGCAGCGGCGCTCATTAAACGCGGCATCGAGGTATGGATCAGCAACCATCGCTCGGTGGCGGGCATCCTCGCCTATGTGCGCCGCCTCGGCGCTATGGTCGGCGCGTGGGAGCGGAGCGAGCGCTATGCCGGAGAGCTCGAGGCACACATGGCCCGAGTGCGCGCAGAGGCGCTTCGCCTGCCTCGCCGGCCGCGCGTCTACTTCGAGGAGTGGGACGAACCACAAATCAGTGCGATCCGCTGGGTATCGGAGCTCATCGACATCGCCGGTGGCTCGGATATATTCCCCGAGCGGGCGGCGAGCAGCCTTGCTCACGGCCGCATCGTCGCCGATCCACAGGAGGTGGTGCGCAGGCGACCGGATATCATCATCGGCTCGTGGTGCGGCAAGAAGTTTCGTCCGGAACGCGTGGCGGCGCGAGTGGGCTGGGCAGACATCCCCGCCGTGCGGAACGGAGAACTCCACGAGATCAAGTCGCCCATCATCCTGCAGCCGGGGTCTGCAGCGCTCACCGATGGGTTGGATGCCTTGCATGCCATCATCGCGCACTGGACGAGCGCTTCGTACTAGGGCTCGCCCAAAGGTCTTGGTAGAGCCGCGCGAACGGCTCGCTCGGCTAAACTGCCCGTAATCCTCACGTTCAGGAGTCAGCGATGAACCGAAGCTTTCCTGTTTTCGCAGTCGACACTGTGCGGTCGATCAAGCCCATGAATATCCGGCATACGTTGATTGCGGCGTTCGTCGCTTTGACCACCGCGCTCGCCGGCGCCGGCGGCGCACACGCCGCAGCACCGTTATTCAAAGCCGCTCCCGTGGGCTTCTACCGGATGATGCTCGCCGACTACGAAGTGACGGCGCTGCTTGACGGCGCGCTCGCCGTTCCGTTCCCGGGTATAGGCCACCTGTGCAAGGAAGGCCAGGGTTACGTTTTCGTTCCCGCGAATTTCGCACCGGCGCGTTAGGCACATGGCCCGACATCCTATTGTCTTCCTCGCGCTCGTCATCAGCGTCGGAATCACCAGCGTGCATGCCCAGACGAAAGACGCCGCCCCCGAAGTAGAAGCACAGCTCAAAGCCCTCCTCGACGAAGACCTCGACGCGACGTTCCGGCGCAATCCCATCCAGGCGACTGTTCGCGGCGTTCCAGGCTACAACCATCTTCTGCAGGACTTGTCGCTCGCCACCCTCGAACGCGAGCGCGCACGCGAGCGCCGCGCCCTGGAGCGCCTGAAGGCATTGGACGCCAAGGCCCTGCGCGGCCAGGACCGGATTTCGTACGAGCTGCTCCTCGACAAGATGGAGCTCGCCGTCGAGGCGCAGCAGTTTCCGGATGCCGACGCGCTGGTGCTCATGACGGTGGGTGGCCTGCACACCGTCCTGCCGCGCGCCGCGCATGTGACGCCGTTCCGCAAGCCCGAGGATTATCGCGACTACATCAAGCGAATCCGCGCGGCGCCCAAGCTCGCCGAAGACACGATCGCCAGGTTGAAGCCCGGCATGGACAGCGGATGGATGAGCACCAAGCCGGTACTGGACCGGATCGTCGCGGCGATCGACGCGCACCTCGTCGAGAATGTCGAGCAGAGTGAGCTGATGTCGCCTTTCGCGCGTATGGCCGAAGGAATTCCCGAAGCGGAGCGCGCGGCGCTCGCGGCGGATGCGCGCCGCGCAATCGCCGAGGATTACCAGCCGGCACTGCGCCGTTTCAAGGCTTTCATTCAGGCCGACTACCGCCCGAAGGCGCCGGACATCGCGGGACTCGCCTCGTTTGGAGGCGGCGCGCGCTACTACGAGTTCCTCATCCGCTCGCGCATCGTTCGCGGCCGCTCCGCGGGGCAGATCCACGAGCTGGGATTGGCCGAGGTCCAAAGCTTGCGCAAGGAGATCAGTGCGATCGCGAATGAGATCGGATTCAAGGGCACGACCGATGCTTTCATCGAGGAGTTGCGCACCGACAAGAAATTCTTCTTCGACTCACCCGAGGCAGTGCTCACCGCCTACCGGGCGATCGCGCCGCGCGTCGATCCGCAGCTCCCGAAACTCTTTCACAACGTGCCGCGCATGCCGTATGCGGTGCGAAGCATGACCCCGGCCGAGTCCGTGAGCAGCGCTGCGGCGAATTACCAGATCGGCTCGCTGGCCTTGGGCACGAGCGGCTCTTTCACGATCAACGCGCTCGGCTATGCGAGCGAGGCGAAATGGCGGACAGAGACGCTCTTCCTGCACGAGGCCGTGCCGGGGCACCACATGCAGGCGGCGCGTGCCGCCGAGATCGAGCGCTTGCACCCATGGCGTTCGCAGGCGAGCTTCAACATTGCATACGCCGAGGGCTGGGCCCTATATGCCGAGTCGCTCGGCTACGACATGGGCTTCTACAAGGATCCGTACCAGCGCTACGGCAACCTGCAGGCGCGCCTCTTCAGAGCCGCGCGCCTGGTGGTGGACACCGGGATTCACGCGTACAACTGGCCGCGAGACAAGGCCATCGCCTACATGAGCCAGCAGGGTGGCCTCGACCAGGCCTTCGCCGAGAGCGAGGTGGACCGTTACTTCTCGAACCCTGCGCAGGCTCTCGGCTACCTGCTGGGCTACTACAAGATGCGCGAGCTTCGCGCGCGCGCGGAAACGGCGCTCGGTGCCCGCTTCAACGTCAAGGATTTCCATGCGGTCGTCATCGACAACGGCTCGATGTCGCTCGCCGTCCTCGAAAAGCTGGTCGATGAATGGATCGCCCAAGGAGGCGGGCGAACCCAGGCACATTGACGGGCGCATTTTCCGTCGAATCAAGGAATGTCGAACATGAGTGAAGTCAGCCCCCCGGAAACCCTAGGTTTTCAAGCCGAGGTCAAGCAGCTCCTGCACCTGATGGTGCACTCGCTGTACGGCAACAAGGAAATCTTCCTGCGCGAGCTGATCTCGAACGCATCGGATGCCTGCGACAAGCTGCGCTTCGAGGCGCTCGCCGACACGGCTTTGTGGGAGAGCGATCCGGACCTGAAGATCCGCGTGAGCTACGACAAGGCCGCGCGCACGCTGAGCGTGTCCGACAACGGCGTCGGCATGTCGCGTGACGAAGTGATCAGCAACATCGGCACCATCGCCAAGTCGGGCACGCGCGAGTTCTTCCAGAGCCTCACCGGAGACCAGGCGAAGGACGCGCACCTCATCGGTCAGTTCGGCGTCGGCTTCTATTCATCGTTCATCGTTGCGGACAAGGTCACGCTCGTCACGCGGCGCGCCGGGATGGGTGCCGAGCACGGCGTGCGCTGGGAGAGCGCCGGCCAAGGCGAATACACGCTGGAGACGGTGAGGCGCGAAGGCCGCGGCACCGAAGTCACCCTGCACTTGCGCGAAGGCGAGGACGAACTGCTGTCCGGCTTGCGTTTGCGCTCGATCCTGCGCAAGTACTCCGACCACATCACCATCCCGATCCTGATGAAGAAGGAGGAATGGGATAAGGACAAGGGCGAGCCGGCGCTCAAGGACGAAGACGAGCAGATCAACCAGGCTTCGGCGCTGTGGGCCCGGCCCAAGTCGGAGATCACCGAGGAGCAGTATCAGGAGTTCTACAAGCACGTCGGCCACGACTTCGAAGCCCCGCTCGCCTGGACCCACGCGCGCGTGGAAGGGAAGCACGAGTACACCCTGCTCCTGTACGTGCCCGCGCACGCCCCGTTCGATCTGTGGGACCGCGAGCACCGCCACGGCGTCAAGCTCTACGTGCAACGCGTGTTCATCATGGACGACGCGGAGCAGCTCATGCCGGCTTACTTACGCTTCGTGCGCGGCGTGATCGATTCCAACGACCTGCCGCTCAACGTCTCGCGCGAGATCCTGCAGGAATCGAAAACGGTCGAAGCGATCCGCGCCGGTTGCGTGAAGCGCGTGCTGTTGCTCCTCGAGGAGCTCTCGGAAAAGGGCGTAGCCCGGGCTGAGCGCAGCGATGCCCGGGACCGCGAGACCGACACGTACGCCACCTTCTGGAAAGAGTTCGGGCGCGTGCTGAAGGAAGGCGTGGCCGAGGACTTTGCGAACCGCGAGCGCATCGCCAAGCTGCTGCGCTTCAGCTCGACCCGCGAGGAGAAGGAAGACGAGACCGTATCGCTCGCGGACTATGTGTCGCGGATGAAGGAAGGGCAGGACAAGATCTACTACATCACCGCCGACTCCTTCGGCGCGGCCCGCAGCAGCCCGCATCTGGAGATCTTCCGCAAGAAGGGCGTCGAGGTCCTGCTGATGCACGACCGCATTGACGAGTGGGTCATGGCCCACCTCACCGAGTTCGAAGGCAAGAAGCTGCAATCGGTGGCGAAGGGCGACCTGGACCTAGGCAAGCTCGAAGACGAAGCGGAGAGGAAGGAGCAGGAGAAGGAGGCGGGCGAGTTCAAGGAGCTGACCGACAAGATCGGGAAGGTATTGGGCGAGAAGGTCAAGGAGGTGCGCGTCACCCATCGCCTCACCGACTCGCCCGCGTGCCTCGTCGCGGACCCATCGGCGATGAGCACGAATCTAGAGCGCATGCTGAAAGCGGCCGGGCACAAGGTGCCGGAGACCAAGCCCACGCTCGAAGTGAACCCGCAGCATCCGCTGGTGCGGGCGCTCAAGCACGAGTCCGACGAGAAGCGCTTCGCGGACTGGAGCTACATCCTGCTCGACCAGGCCGTGCTGGCCGAAGGCGGTCAGCTCGACGAGCCGGGCGCGTTCGTGAAGAGGCTCAACGAGCTGATGCTGGAGATGGCGGGGACCGGGAAGAGGATTTGGACGCCGGGGAGTTGAGCTGATGCGGATGACGCGTCTAGTAATGCTTCGATCAAACTTCAAGATCGAGCTGAACCCATCCATGATCTGGGGTGCGGCTGCTGAGCAGACTGCCCCACGCTGTCCCTTCGCATCTCGACATCGCGCGATAGACCGCCTCCGGCCACTGGACTAAACCGCTCGCGCGGTAATCGAGCTTCGATCCGGCGTCGGTGAGTGAATGGGATAGGGGTTCTGTTTATGTTGATGAACGAGGCAATCCGCCTCGGATCACCACAGGAGCAGAGCCATGGATGCATCACCTCGAGCCATCTCGCCGTTGCGCCAACGCATGATCGACGACATGCGG
>DASWDF010000122.1:0-26304 GCA_036395475.1 Casimicrobiaceae bacterium | reverse complement strand
TTGGCTCGCTGCTGGCCGGCGTGCCAGCCGCCGAAAGTGGCATTGCTATGCGCCTGGCTTCGAAGCCGCGCCTGCCGGCTTGCGCGGGCGCCGCGGCCGGCGCACCAACTCGCCGCCGCAGTTGGGGCAGATGCCGTTCAGAGCATTGGCGCAAGTCGCGCAGAACGTGCACTCGTAGCTGCAAATGTATGCGGTATCGTCCTCAGGCGCCAACGGCCACGCGCAGCGCTCGCAGCGTTCGCGCATTTCCAGAGCCATGATCGTTCCCCGCTATTTCGTCTCGTTGAACAACTCGCGGCCGATCGACATCCGCCGTATCTCGCTCGTACCTTGGGCGATCTGGCCTCGCCCGCCGCTAAAGCGACTTAACATTCGCTGCGCTCATGTTAGCCTCGTCCGATCGGCCCAAGGTCCTATTTCGTCTCGTTGAACAACTCGCGGCCGATCAACATCCGCCGTATCTCCGACGTGCCCGCGCCGATCTCGTACAACTTGGCGTCGCGCCACAGCCGACCGGCGGCATAGTCGTTGATGTAGCCATTGCCACCCAGAGCCTGGATCGCCTCCCCGGCCATCCAGGTCGCCTTTTCCGCCGCATAGAGTATCGCGCCGGCCGCATCCTTGCGCGTAGTCTCGCCGCGGTCGCACGCCTGGCCGACCGCATACACGTACGCCCTGCACGCGTTCATCGTCGTGTACATGTCGGCGACCTTGCCCTGCATGAGCTGGAACTCGCCGATCGGCTGGCCGAACTGCTGTCGCTCGTGGATGTAAGGCAGCACGACATCCATGCACGCCGCCATGATGCCCAGCGGCCCACCTGCGAGCACGGCACGCTCGTAGTCGAGGCCACTCATGAGCACATTGACTCCTTGCCCTTCGGCGGAGAGTACGTTCTCCGCGGGTAACTCGCAATCCTCGAACACCAGCTCGCAGGTATTGGATCCGCGCATACCGAGCTTGTCGAGCTTCTGCGCGGTCGAGAATCCCTTCATGCCCTTCTCGACCAGGAATGCCGTAATGCCACGCGGCCCGGCCTGCGCGTCAGTCCTGGCATAGACGACCAGCGTGTCGGCGTCGGGGCCGTTGGTGATCCACATCTTGCTGCCGTTGAGCACATAGCGGTCTGCCTTGCGCTCCGCGCGCAGGCGCATCGACACGACGTCCGATCCCGCGCCGGGTTCGCTCATCGCCAGCGCACCGACATGCTCGCCGGAGATCAGCTTGGGCAGGTATTTCCGCTTTTGCGCGGCGTTGCCGTTGCGGCGAATCTGATTGACGCAGAGGTTCGAGTGCGCTCCGTAGGAAAGGCCGACCGAGCCCGACGCCCGGCTGATCTCCTCCATCGCGACAATATGCGCGAGATAACCCATCTCGGTGCCACCGTAGTCTTCCTCGACGGTCATCCCGAGCAGGCCGAGATCGCCCATCTTGCGCCAAAGGTCCATCGGGAACTGGTTGCTGCGGTCGATCTCCGCCGCGCGCGGCGCGATCTCCGCGACGGCAAAGTCCTGCACGCTCTCGCGCAGCATGCCGATCGTTTCGCCGAGATGAAAATCCAATGCGGGGAAGTTCAGCATCTCGATAATCGATTCGATCCTCGATCAGGCGTCCGCTTTGCCCGCCAGCACGATCAGCGTCTGCTGCATGATCGCGCAAAGCGTGCGCTTGCCGTCCGCTTCCGCGTAAACCTCGCCGCGGGTGATGGCGAGCGTCCGCCCGGGCTTGACGACCTCGGCTTCCGCGACCAGGCGCTCACCCGCCGCCGGCGCGAGGAGATTGAGCTTGTATTCGACGGTCAGGACACTCGCGTCGGCCGGAAAAAGTGTAAAGCCAGCATATCCGCCCGCCGAGTCGACTATGGCGCCGACGATTCCCGCATGCACGTAGCCGTGCTGTTGCGTGAGGTCTTCGCGAAAGGGGAGCTCGATGGCGCAATAGCCGGGCCTGAGCTCAAAAAGGCGCGCACCGATAAGGCGCATCGCGCCTTGGCGCCCGAAGCTCATCCGAACCCGCGCCTCGTAATCCGGATTGAGGGGGGCGAATGCCGTGCCGGCGGCTGCGGTGCCAGGTCGAGGCGACGTCATGATCGGGAAGGCAAAAAGGCGAAATGGGATTCTGACTGACGTTTACGTAAACGTCAAATAGGCACCGGCATCGCTAGCCCGTGCCGCCGTTCGCTCCGAGCCGCAGCCGCTTGCGGCACTGTCGCTCGAATGAGTCGATTTCGGAGAGCACGATCGCGATGTCTTCCTGCTGCTGCTTGAGCATCGCCCGCCGCTCGGCGAGCACCTGCAGAAACTTGAGGAGCTGCGGCCGCTCGCTCTTGGTCGCTTCATAGAGATCGAGCAACTCGCGAATTTCCGACAAAGAAAGGCCTAGCCGCTTGCCGCGCAAGATGAGCTTGATGCGTACGCGTTCGCGCTCACCGTAGATGCGGCTGCGCCCACTGCGGCGCGGAGCAAGCAAGCCTTCATCCTCGTAGAAGCGGATTGTGCGCGTCGTCAGCGCGAATTCGCGGGCGAGGTCGGAAATCGAATACGTGACGGATTCGGCGCGGGAGGGCAAGGCGATGCAGGCGCACGATGGCGGCGGACGGCTCAAGATACCATAAAGGGTCACGCTCCCAGACTTGACACGACGAGGGGATTCGATGACGATGCTGCATTGCACAATCGCCTCTCCAGCGATCTAAGTTGAGGCGTGCATCCGCCAACCTGATGAACGCCTCCCTCGCTGCCACAGAGAACGTCCTGCGATTTCGCTGGTTCGAGGCGCCGCCGGCGGGAGCGTCGCGAGAGGTGGCGCCCGGTGTCATCTGGTTGCGCATGCCTCTGCCTTTCGCGCTCGACCATATCAATCTCTGGTTGCTCGCCGACGGTGACGGCTGGACACAGGTCGATTGCGGCTATGGGGACGCTGCGACGCGTGGGCTTTGGCAACAGCATTTCGCGCACACGCTCAAAGACCGGCCGATTCGCCGTGTGATCGCAACGCATTACCACCCGGATCACGTTGGTAATGCGGCATGGCTTGCCGCGCGCTGGGACTGCGCGGTCGCGATGCCGCAGGCGGAGTATCTGACCGCCCACGCGGTTAGCGACGAGCGCGCAGGCTATGGCGTCGCCGCGATCTCCGCGCTATTCCGGGCGCACGGGCTCGCGGCCGAGCATGTCGCAGCGCTGGAGGCGCGCGGCAACGGCTACCGTAGAGGCGTCCCCGAGCTGCCGCTCGCCTTCGAACATCTTGCCGCCGGCGACGAGATCGCGATCGGGCCGCAGCGATGGCGAGTGATCCCCGGGTACGGTCATTCGCCCGAGCATGCCTCGCTTTATTGCGCCGACTTGGGCGTGCTCATTTCCGGCGACATGCTCCTGCCCAAGATCAGCACCAACGTGAGTGTCAGCCCGGTCGAGCCGGACGGCGATCCTCTGGGCCGCTTTCTCGCCTCGCTCGGCCGTATTGCCGAGCTTCCCTCCAGCACCCTCGTCTTGCCGTCGCACGGCCTCCCGTTTATGGGAATTGTGGCCCGCGTCGAGCAGCTGCGCGCCCACCACGTCGCCCGCCTTGCCGAGCTCGAAGCCGCGGCGAGCCGCCCTGTCACGGCCGCGGACATCGTGCCGGTGCTCTTCCACCGCGAGCTCGACCTGCAGCAGCGCTTTTTCGCGATGGGCGAAGCCATCGCGCATTTGAACCATTTGTGGCATGGCGCACGCATCAAACGTCTGGTCGCCGCCGACGGCGCGATCCGCTTTGTCGCTCCGCAGATTACAATAGCGTGACCACGGAGAAGAACGATGGCCGCCACTGAAACCACCGCCGTAGAAAGACCGGACTATGATCCGGTCGCGCTGGCGGAATCGCTTGCCAGTGCCGCCGACAAGAGCGCCAAGGTACTCGGCGACTTCATTGCCAGGCAGGCCGCCGCGGGCAAGTCGATGGTCACCGATGAATTCGGCCTGACCCAGGCATTTCTCGAGCTGGCGGCGAAGATGCTCTCCAACCCGTACCGGCTGGCCGAGACACAGATGAATCTGTGGTGGGAATATTCGGCGCTGTGGCAGTCGTCGATGCTGAAGCTGATGGGCCAGTCCACGGCGCCGGTGGTCGAGCCGGCGAAAAGCGACAAGCGCTTCCGTCATGAGGACTGGGAAGAGCATTTTCTCTTCGACTACGTCAAGCAGTCGTACCTCATCGCCGCCCGCTGGCTGCACAATACCGTCGCCAACGTCGAAGGGCTCGACGAGCACACGCGCAGGAAGGTCGATTTCTTCACGCGCCAGTACATCGACGCGTGGGCGCCGTCGAACTTTGCACTGACCAATCCGGAAGTATTCCGCGAAACGATCGCCTCCGGCGGGCAAAACCTCGTCAAGGGCCTCAACAACCTTCTCGACGACATCGAGCGCGGCAACGGCCAGCTCAAGATCTCGATGACCGACAGCAAGGCCTTCGAGCTCGGGGTCAATATCGCTACGACGCCGGGGCACGTCGTGTTCCAGAACGACCTGATGCAGCTCATCCAGTACGAGCCGGCGACGGCGAAGGTGGCGAAACGGCCGCTGCTGATCATGCCGCCGTGGATCAACAAGTACTACATCCTCGATTTGCGGGAAAAGAATTCGCTGATCAAGTGGTGCGTGGCTCAAGGGCTCACGGTGTTCGTGATCTCATGGGTCAACCCGGACGAGCGCCACGCTGCAAAGGACTTCGTTGATTACATGCTCGAGGGCCCGATGGCAGCGCTCGACGCGATTGAGAAGGCGACCGATGAGAAGGAGGTCAATGTCCTGGGCTATTGCCTCGGCGGCACGCTGCTCGCCGCCACGCTGGGCCATCTGGCGGCGAAGAAGGACAAGCGCATCGTCAGCGCGAGCTTCATGACCTCGCTGATCGATTTCACCGGCGCGGGGGAACTCGAGGTGTTCATCGACGAAGAGCAGGTATCTTCGCTCGAGCGCAAGATGAGCGAGCGCGGCTATCTCGAAGGTTCGCACATGGCGAATACCTTCAACATGCTTCGCAGCAACGACCTCATCTGGTCGTTCGTCATCAACAATTACCTCATGGGACGCGACCCATTCCCGTTCGATCTGCTGCACTGGAACCAGGACTCGACGCGGATGCCGGCGAAGATGCACAGTTTTTATCTGCGCAACATGTATATGAAGAACAAGCTGCGCGAGCCGGGCGGTGTCTCGCTGGCCGGAACTCCGATCGACCTGTCGAAGATCGCGGTGCCGGCGTATTTCGTATCGGCGATCGAGGACCATATCGCGCCGTGGAAGACGACATATGCGGGGACCCAGATCCTCGGCGGAAAATCGCGGTTCGTGCTCTCCGGCTCGGGTCACATCGCCGGGATGATCAATCCGCCCGAAGCAAACAAATACGGCTACTGGACCAATGAGAAACTCCCCGCAAGCGCCGAGGAGTGGTTCAAGGGCGCCAAGCAGCACCAGGGATCCTGGTGGAAAGACTGGATCGATTGGTTGCAGCCACAGCTCGGTCCTCAAGTTGCGGCGCGCGAGGTGGGCAAAGCGGGCGGCAAGAGCCGCGCCCGTGTAATCGAGGCGGCGCCGGGTAGTTACGCCCGCCAGCGCGCCGATGTAGGCTGAGAGATCGGAGCACTTCGAGCCGATCTCCAGCAGTTTGGTATAGTTGATCGCTGTGAAGCAACTTCATGGAGGTGACGATGCGATCCATGTTCATCATTGCCGCCACGCTCGCGTTCTGCGCTGCGGCAATCGGGCAACCGCTGCCTGGTCCGCCGGCCACTGAGCCCTGCGCGACCTGCGGCGTGGTCGAGTCAGTGCGCTACGTCGAAAAGAAAGGTGAGGGCTCCGGCGCTGGCCTCATCGCAGGCGGCGTCGTCGGTGGCGTGCTCGGGCATCAGATCGGTTCGGGACGGGGCAATACCGCCGCGACAATCCTCGGTGCGGGAGCGGGCGCGTACGCTGGCAATCAGATCGAGAAGAACGCCAAGAAGAAGAGCTACTGGGTGGTTTCCGTCCGGCTCGACGACGGCTCGAAGCAATCGATCACGTCGGGCGCCAAGCCCGCGTTCAAACAGGGGGACCGCGTCAAGGTCGTCGATGGCAAGCGGCTCGCGTTGCTCGCCAACTGAAAACGCAGCCCTCGAAGCGGCCCGGCTTTTTTCGCAGCCGGGCCGTTTTATTTGGTGCCGAGACCTGCCGGCGCAGGAGCGAGGCCCTCGCCGGGGCTGGCGCCGGCGCCCCACGCCAGGATCAGCACCGCGCCGAGCCATCCGAACAAATTCCGCCGCCAAGCGCCTGCCGCTCCGCCCATACGTATTTCTCCGCCCGTCGATCGCGTTGAACGCGACGCCGTGATGCGCGTTGACTGGATGACGCAGCGTCGCCGGCATTCTACAATGCCGCAAAATCAATTTGACATGCGGCCGGAGAGGAGATTCATCATGCGCAGGATGAAGAGAACGGTACTCGCATCGGCGTTGTTCATCGGCTTGGGGCTAGGCCACGGCGAAGCCGCGGCGCAGTTCAGCGGGTTCTATTTCTTCGGCGACAGCCTGACGGACGCCGGCTCATTCAAACCGGTGCTGCCTCCGGGCACCGGGAAATTCACAACCAATCCGGGACCGATCTGGGCGGAAGTGCTTGCGCAACGTTATGGTTTCACCGCGACTCCGGCGAACCAGGGCGGCAACGACTATGCCGAAGGCGGCGCGCGCGTATCGCAGCTTCCGGGCGTGCCGAACACGCCACCGACGGGAACGGCGACGCCGGTCACGACGCAAGTGCAAAACTTCCTCGGTAAAGGCGCGGTCAATTCCGGTGCTTTGTACTCGGTGTGGGCGGGTGCGAACGACGTCTTCTTCCAGCTTGGCCTCGCGGCGGCCGGTGCCGCCACGCCGGCCCAGGTTCAAGCGAATCTTGCCCTCGCTGCGACCCAGTTGGTGCAGCAAGTCGGCGTCCTGAATGCCAACGGTGCCCGTTACATCATGGTGTTCAATCTTCCCGACATCGGCAAGACGCCGTTTGGCGCCGGGTCGGGACAGAGCGCGACGATTACCGCGCTGTCGAGCTTCTTCAACAACACGCTCTTCGCCGGACTCGACGCGCTGCACGTCGACGTGATCCGCCTCAACAGCTTTGCGCTGCTCAACGAGGCCATCGCCGACCCCGCAGCGTTCGGCCTTACCAATGTGACGACTCCGGCTTGCACAACGCCGAGCTCGCTCATCTGCACGATGGCAACGCTCGTCGCACCGAACGCGGCGCAGACTTATCTTTTCGCCGACAGCGTTCACCCAACGACCGCCGGACACAATATCCTTGCCGATTACGCTGCGTCGGTGATCGAGGCGCCGCAGAAGATCGGCCTGCTCGCCGAGACGCCACTGCAGGTCGAGCAGGCGAACTTCCGTGCGCTCGACGGACGCATGATGTCGGCCGTCAGCGCGCCGCGCGCACAGAACAAGTTCGACGCCTATGCGATCTACGACTACGGCAATTACGATCGGAGCGGAGATTTCGGCGGTGGCGACAGCCAAGCGCACACGGTCGTCGTCGGCGGCGACATGAAGCTTTCCGACCGGCTGCTCGCGGGCATCGCGTTCGGCTACACAGAGGACAAGTCAACGCTGGGCAGCAACGGCGGAGGCTTCAAGCTGAACGAGGCGACGCTGACGGCGTACGTCGGCTACGGCGCCGGGCCGTGGTACGTTGGCGCGAGCGTGGGCGGCGGCGACCTCGACTTCCGCGACGTCCACCGCACGATCACACTGGGCGCCGGCACCCGTACCGAAAGCGGGTCGACGCACGGCACGCATCTCATGGGCCGCGTCCTCGGCGGATACTGGTTCAATTACGGCAGTTGGATCCACGGGCCGTTCGCGCGGCTCACCTACCAGCAAGCCAAGGTCTACGCGTGGTCGGAGACGGGGACGAGCAGCACTGCGATGTCTTTCGGTCAGCAGAAACGCGACTCGCTCGTGTCCAGCCTCGGTTGGCAGGCCAGTGGCAGCCTCGGCTGGCTGCGGCCGTACGCGCGCGTGACTTGGGAGAAGGACTACGACAACGACGACCGGACCGTCCGCGCGGGACTCGTATCAACGGGCGGAGTCGGTTTCGGTCTGCCCGCGGCGAGGCCCGACGACAATTACATCCTGTTCGACGTCGGCGCGAGCGGCGAACTCGGCAACAGCAAAGTCACCGGATTCGTCAGCGTCAACGCAACGGCAAGCAAAAACGACGGCAATTATCAGGCGATCACGGTCGGCGTCCGCGTCCCGCTGTAGCAACGGCTTGGCGTTTCGCACACCCAAGGCCGCTCCTGCGGCCCTTTCCTTTCGCCGGCGTCGATTCGGGGCGGAACTGCGCGGGCTTTAGGCATGGCCGCGCGGCTTGCGCGGCGCATTCGCGAACGCGCGATCGTAGATCGCTCGCGGCAGGAGTCGGAGGAGTCGACCGGCCCAACGCATCTGCCACGGCAAGACATAGAAGCGCCGCCCCGCAGCGATCGCGCGAACGATCAGCCACGCCGCACGGTCGGGTGGCAGCAGGAACGGCATCGGATAAGGATTGTTTGCAGTCATTGGCGTGGCCACGTAGCCCGGGCAGATCGTGATCACTTCGATGCCGCTGCCCACCATCTCGACCCGCAGGCCTTCGAGATAGCTGATCGCGGCGGCCTTCGACGCCGAGTACGCGCCGGCGCCGGGCAAGCCGCGAAAGCCGGCTACGCTTGCCATCCCGACCAGCTTGCCGGCCCGGGCCGCACGCATCGCGGGCAGAAACGGCTGGAACGTATGCAGCATGCCCAGCACATTGGTATCGAACGTCGCGCGAAAATCTGCGTTGTCCCCGGCGTATTCGGTCAGCGTTCCGCGTGAGATGCCCGCATTGGCGATGACGACATCGGCGGGGCCATGCCTTGCGGTGAAGTCCGCTGCGGCCGAACGCAGCGCGGAGTCATCGCGAACGTCGCCCGCGTATATCTCGGGTGTCAGGGGACGCAGCGTCGCCGCAAGCGCGGCAAGCGCATCCGCGCGCCGCGCGAACAATCCGAGTTGCGCGCCTTCACTAGCGTATTGCCGCGCAAGCGCGGCGCCGATGCCGGAGGACGCGCCGGTCAGGAAGATCTTCACGCGGTGCGCCGCGCCGTCCTGCCCGGCACCACCCCAGAGGGATCAGGACTTCGCGCGCTCGGCGCGAGCCTTGGCAACCAACGCGTCGAGCACCGCGGGCAGCGCAGCGTGCTCGACGCGCCCGGTCACGAATTTGCCGTCGACAACCATGGTCGGCACCGACTGGATGTTGTAGGCGTTCGCCTGCGCCTTGGCGCGGTTGAATTTGCTGTTCACCGTAAACGAGGCGTACACGTCCGCCACGCGAGTCCGATCGAGACCGTGGCTCGCCGCCCAGTCAAAAAACGCCTTGTCCTGATACAAAGGCACGCCGTTGACGTGCACCGCCTTGAAAACTTCGGGTGAAAGACGCGCCTCATCACCCATGGCATCGAGCGTGTAGTAGATCTTGGCGAGCGCCTCCCAGCGTTGCTGGAACATCACAGGCACGCGGCGAAACTGCACGTCTGGGGGAAGCTTCTGCATCCACGTCTGCAGGATCGGCTCGAGGTCGTGGCAGTGCGGGCAGCCATACGAGAAGAACTCGATGACCTCTATCTTCTTGCCCGTTTCCACCGGCTGCGGATTCTTGAGCCGCACATAATCCTTGCCCTCAACCAAGTCGGCCGCGCCCGCCGCGGTCACGGCGAACCACGCAAGCGCGCCCAGAAAATGCATCGCCAATCGCTTCATCGGTGCTCCTGCAAGCAGTTATGCCGAAAATGGACCTTGGGCCGGTCGTCGACGTCAAAGTTCAATCCGCGGTTACGGCCCCTCATTGGTTCTTGATCACGGCAACGTCGAAGCCACGGCTGCCGAGCTCGGTCTTGATACGGCCGAGCTCATCGGTATTGTCGTAGGGCCCAAGCCGGACGCGGTAGCGCACGGTCTTGTCGGGCAACGACACGGCCTGAATCGACGCTTCCCAACCGGACAGCGCCAAGCGCGCTTTCATATTTTCGGCATCCGATGCGCTGGCGAAGGCGCCCGCCTGCAACCAATAGCGATCGACGGGTTTCGCCGCCTCGGTGGCCTTGCCGGTATCCGGAACCTTGTCGAAAGGCCGCTCCGCGCCCTTGTCGGCGGCGCGTCGATCAACGCTCGATTTGGGCTCTTCCGCCCCGGGAAGGATCTTGTAAAAGTCGAAGCGCGGTTTGTCCGGCGCCGTTCCCGGGGCGCCGAGATCTCCCTTGGCCGTGCGCGCGGGCTCCTTCGAACTGCCAGGCGCCTGGAGCGGTGAAGTGAGTCCACTCCTGCCCAGAAAAAAAGCGACCGCGGCGGCTATCGACAAGCCGAGCACCAAGCCGATGAAGATGCCGAGCAAGGTGCTGCCGCGTCCAGCCTGTCTGGCTCGGGGCACGGCGCGCGAGCGGCGTATCGGTTGTTTGCGAAGCATCGGTAGTCTATTACATCTTCTCCGGCGCACTGACGCCGAGTATGCCCAACCCGTTGCGCACGACTTGGCCGGTCGCCACGACCAATGCAAGACGTGCGCGGCGCAACACGGGATCGTCGACAAGAAATTGTTCTGCATTATAGTAGCTGTGAAATTGTGCTGCCAGTTCCTTCAGGTAGAACGTGACCAGATGCGGCGCAAGTTCGCGCGCAGCGCCCGCAAGCTCCTCGGGAAAATCCGCCAGCCAGCGCAGCAGCGCCTGTTCATATGGACTCGTCAGCGGTGATAAATCGGCATCTTTCAACATCGCAGGCGCCGTCGCCCATGATATCCCGGCTTTGTCGAGTACGCTGCATACGCGGGCATGGACGTATTGCACGTAGTAGACCGGATTCTCTTCGCTTTGCGAGCGCGCGAGATCGACATCGAAGGTAAGCTGCGAGTCCGCCTTGCGCATCAGGAGAAAAAAACGAACGGCATCGCGACCGACCTCGTCGATCAGATCGCGCACCGTGACGTAGTCGCCGGCGCGCTTGCTGATCTTCATCTCCTCGCCACTCTTCATCACGGTGACCATCTGATGCAAGACGTAGTCGGGATAGTTTTCCGTGATGCCCATCTCGAGCGCCTGCAGTCCCGCGCGCACGCGCACGATCGTGCTGTGGTGGTCGGCGCCCTGCTCGTTGACGACGCGTCCGAACCCGCGTTCCCACTTGGTCACGTGATAGGCGATGTCCGGAACGAAGTAGGTGAAGCTGCCGTCGGAGCGCCGCATGACTCGATCCTTGTCATCGCCGTATTCGGTCGTCTTCAACCACAGCGCGCCGTCCTTCTCGTAGGTCTTGCCGTTGGCGACGAGACGATCGACGATAGCTTGCACATTGCCGTCCACGTACAGCGAGGATTCCAGATAGTAATGGTCGAAGCGCACGCCGAAGGCCGCCAGATCCGAATCCTGCTCACGCCGCAATGCGGCGACGGCGAAGCGCCGGATCGCGTCGAGGTCATTCGCAGCGTGATCGTCCGGATGCGCGGCACGGTATGCCGCCGCAATGTCGCGTATGTAATCCCCGCGATAGCCATCCTCCGGGAATGGCACCGCCGGATCGTAGGCCTGGCGCACGCGCGCCTGAACGGAAAGCGCGAGATTGGCAATCTGCGCGCCGGTATCGTTGTAATAGAATTCGCGGTGGACCTCCGCCCCCTGCCACTCAAGCAATGTCGCGATCGCATCGCCGACTGCAGCGCCGCGTCCATGGCCCACGTGAAGGGGGCCAGTCGGATTCGCGGACACGAATTCGACCATCGCGCGACCGGGCATCGCGGTCGCAGCGCGGCCATAGCCGCTGGTTTGGTTGAGAATGCGCGTGACGACCGCCTGTCGCGCCGCCGGAGACAGAAACAGGTTGATGAAACCGGCACCGGCGACTTCGACGCGCTCGAGCCAGGGTGAAGGCTCGATTGCTACCACGATCGCGGCGGCGAGCTCGCGCGGATTGCGCTTGAGCGTTTTGCTAAGGTGCAACGCGGCGTTGCTCGCGTAGTCGCCGTGCTGCGCCTGTTTGGGACGCTCGAGCGGCAATGGCGGAACCGGTTGGCCCGGCGCAATGCGCGCTATCGCCGCATGCAGGCAAGCGGCGAGTTCGGAGCGGGGATCGGTCAAGGCGGCGCAGCCGTTGCCGGCGATGGCAAAGCTGGTGATTATAGCTTGAGCGCTTATAGCTTCACCGTGGTCCGGTCACGCAAACTCGAGCGGATCGACATCGACTGTCCAGCGTACGCGCCGCTGGCGCGTCGTTTCGAGCAGCGCCCTCCAGCGCGGCAGGAATTCATGTAATGCCGACCGCTCGGAGCTCTGGACAAGAACCTGCCCACGCTCCAGCCCTGCGCGCCGCGCGAGCCCCGCTGGCACCGGCGAATACACTTCACAGCGAAGCTCGCTCGCGGCGAGCAGCGCGCGCCCGCGCGCGACCGCCCACTCGAGGAATGCAGTAACCGCCTCCCGTCCTGGCGCTTCGGCACTGAGGAGCGCCAAGTGCGCAAAGGGCGGCAAGCCGAGGCGTTCACGCTCGGCGAGCAGTGTCTCGGCGAAACGGTCGTAGTCATGGCCGACGAGCGCCAGATAAAGTGGATGGTCCGGAAAATCGGTCTGCACCACGACCTCGCCTGCCATGATGCCTCGTCCAGCACGCCCGGCGACCTGCTCGAGCAGCGCAAACAGCCGCTCGGTCGCGCGGAAGTCGGCGCTGTAGAGCGCATTGTCGGCGCCGAGCACGCCGACCAGCGTGAGGCGTGGGAAATCGTGTCCCTTTGCGAGCATCTGCGTTCCGACCAGGATATCGACTTCGCCCGCCGCTATGGCGCGTCGCATCGTCGCAAACATGCCTTTCCGGCGCGTGCTGTCGCGGTCGACCCGTAAAACTCGTGCGCTGGGATAGAGCTCTGCCAACGCACGCTCGAGCCGTTGTGTACCGAAGCCGAGCGGCCAGAGATCCTGGTTGCCGCACGCTGGGCACGCCGCGGGCAGCTCCTCGGTGTATCCACAATGGTGGCAGCGCAGCGCTCCGGCGTCACGGTGCACGACGAGCCTGGCCGTGCACCGCCGACACATCGCCTTCCATGCGCACGCGACGCAAAGAAGCGATGGCGCGAAGCCGCGTCGGTTGATGAAGAGCAGCGCCTGCTCGCTGCGCGCCACTCGGTCGGCGATCGCCTGGCGAAGCGGTGCTCCGAGGCCTTCGCGGCTGTCGGATGCGCGATTGGGAACGAGGCGCACCAGTGGCAATACCGACCGGGAGATCGCGCGCTGCCCCAGCCGGAGCCAGCGATAGCGGCCGCGGCGCGCGTGAGCATAGCTTTCCAGCGACGGCGTTGCGCTGCCGAGAATCACCGGCACGTCGCGGAGCCGCGCGCGATAGACTGCGACGTCGCGAGCGTGATACCGCACACCGTCCTGCTGCTTGAACGAGACATCGTGCTCTTCGTCGACGACGATGAGCCCGAGCCGTGGCAACGGCGTGTAAACGGCGAGCCGCGTGCCCACGACAAGCTGCGCGTCACCCCGCGCTGCAGCGAGCCAGCGGGAAAGCCGCGCTGTAGATGAAAGTCCGCTGTGGACCACCGCCAAGCTGACGCCCGGCAGCGCGCTGGCGATGCGCTGCTCGAGTTGCGGCGTGAGATTGATTTCCGGCACGAGCAGGAGCGCCTGGCGGCCGGCGGCGATAGCGCGCGCGACAGCGGCAAAATAGACCTCAGTCTTGCCGCTTCCGGTGATGCCTTGCAGGAGCGAGGGAGCGAATCGGTCCATCTCGGCCATGGCGTCGATGACCGCGGCTTCCTGCTCGACGTTGAGAACAATGCTCCCGGAGTCGATCCCTGCTTCGTCCGGTACGGGCTCGACGAACCGCTGCTTGCGCCAGACGCCGAAAGTCCGCCAAGCGTCGGCTCCGATGCGGCGCAGTTCATCGGTAGCCACGCCTTCGGGCGCGCTGAGGACACTTAGCAGCCGCCGCATCCGCACGGATCGTTTGTCCGCAGCTCGCACGAGTGCAGCGCGGCCGCTTGCGGTGAGGCGATAGCGCTCTGCCAACGGCTCGCGCGCGCCCGTGGTTGAGCCCAACGGTGGCAGAAGCTGTGCAAAGCATTGGCCGATAGGCTGTTGATAGTATTCGCTCACAAACCGGGCCAGCGCGCACAAGTCGGGAGGCAATTGTGGCAGCGCCGTCACGATTTCGTCGACCGGCGCGACGCGTTCGGGCGCGATATCGGTCGCCTCGACCCGCTCGACCGCGACGCCGATGAGCCGCCGCCGCCCAAGCCGGACGCGCAGCACGCTTCCCCTCTGGATTTCGAGACCGGAAGGCGACCAATAGTCGAAGAGCTGGTCGGTCGCTACCGGTAGCGCTACGCGAACGATCGCCATGAGCTCGGCCAGGGAGCGTCTGACTCCAACCGCATCGCAGGGCGCCGACGTCGTGACGCTTGGGTATTCTTATTCCTTACATGCGACAGGAGCATTCGATCTCAAGTCACTCTTTTTTCATAATTTCGTTGTTCGCGATCGCCCTAGTGGATAACTTTGTGCGTAAGTGAGGTCGCGTTGCCCGCATTTGGTGCAAAACTGCTCATAAAGGCCTTGGAAACTGGTCGGAAATTTGTATGTAATTTTTATGAATCAATTCGTTACTTGTAAATGCTATCGATTAGATTCCGGTCGCCCCCGGGAAGCGCAAGTGCAATCACGCATGTGCATAAGTGGGAGCGGGAGAACACGTTTAGGATTTTGTCGAGCCCATGCACATGCAGGCGCGGCGTGCTTTTCGGTCGATTTTCCCTCAGCGAGCTCCGGTTGCCTCTGCATGCCGCGCGCGCGACTGCGTGTGCACGCAAGCGACCAAAGCCGCGATATTTTCGGGCGGCGTCTGCGGAAGAATGCCATGGCCCAGGTTGAATATGTGTCCCGGGGCCGGACCGGCGGCGCGAAGCACCGCTCTTGCTTCGCTCTCGATCGCTGCTGGCTTTGTCAGCAGGACCTGGGGATCGAGGTTGCCCTGCAGCGCGACGCGGGAGCCGATCGTCGCGCGGGCGGCGGCTATGTCGACGGTCCAGTCGAGGCCGACTGCGTCGCATCCACATCCGGCTATACGCTCGAGCCATTGGCCGCCGCCCTTGGTGAAGACGATCGTCGGCACCTTTACCTCGCATTCCTGCTGGAGGCGCGCGAGCACGAGCTCGATGTACGCAAGGGAGAACCGCGCATACGCTTCGGCGGAGAGGAGCCCGCCCCAGGTGTCGAAAATCATCACGGCATCGGCACCATGACGGATCTGTTCGCTCAAGTACGCGGTAATCGCGTCGGCGTTGACCGCGAGCACCCGGTGCAGAAGATCCGGCCGCGCGTACAGCAGGCGGCGCGTCCGCGTGAAGTCGACGCTGCCGCCGCCGTCGATCATGTAGCAGGCGAGCGTGAACGGGCTTCCGGCGAAGCCGAGCAACGGCAGGTTGCCGTCGAGCGCGCGCTTGATCTCCGCCACGGCATCGAAGACGTAACGCAAGCGAGCCTGATCGGGCGCTTCGAGTCGCGCAATTGCGGATTCGTCGGCGAGCGGGTGCTCGAAGCGCGGGCCTTCGCCTTCGGTGAACGATAGTCCCAGGCCCATCGCATCGGGCACGGTAAGGATATCCGAGAAGAGAATGGCCGCATCGAGCGGATAACGCGCGAGCGGCTGCAGCGTGACTTCGGTCGCGAGCGCGGGGTTTGCGCACAGCTGCATGAAGCTTCCCGCCCGGGCGCGCGTCGCGTTGTACTCGGGCAGGTAACGCCCCGCCTGTCGCATCAACCAGATCGGTACGTAATCGGTGGCTTCGCGGCGGAGCGCGCGCAAAAACGTGTCGTTGCGCGGTCGGGTCATCGCAGGTACCTGAGCTCCGGGACTGTGCCGGCCGGCGGGCCGGGGACGCGGCATCGATGAGTCAATGACCCGGAAGCAAGCGTCGCCCGCACAACCGCTCCAGGAGGGCGAGCGGCGAGCTTTCGGGATCGTAGAGCGCCGTGACGGGCAGATTGATGGTTTGCTCGAGCATGTACTGCCCGGATACCGCCGCGTGCATGACCTGATCGGAAAAGCACAGCCACGTCGCTCCGGGGGGGAAACGAACGGTCTGCTGCGGGCAATCCCTCTGGTAGCCGAGATCGGCCTTGGCTCTATCGTGCATACCGAGCATCAGGTGATCGTACTCGCTGCGTATCCCCTTGGTCACGTGCAGCAGCGCCAGCAATGCTGGCGTTCCCGGAAGCTGGCGGCGGATCTGCGGCAGGAACCTCCTAGCCATCGCAGCGAACTCTTCGCCGACGCGCCATACGCGATCCTCGACCGGGTTGACGTTCGAGAATACGCGCAGAATCCGCTCGCCGTGATTCGGCCGCGAGGGAAAGGCGTCGATGTGCAGTCGCGAGTCGTCCTTGCGCCAGGACAAAGTGCGTCCGACGGCGGGCTGCGGGCGATAGCTCGTGCGGGCGCGCTTGACGTACGGCGCATAGCGCGGGAACAGCGCCGTCACCAGTTCTCCGGCGCGCTCCGCGAACCGGGCGACCATCTGGACCAGGGCGGCGAGGCTTTCCGGGTCGCCGCGCGCTCCTTTGAGGGCGTTCCCTTCGAGGCTGATGTTCTTCGCACGATCGTTGGACCAGGCAGGCGACAGGAAACGGCGCTCGTCGTCCGACAACTCGAACGCGAGACGGGGCAACAGCACAACGCCGCCTCCTTCGAGCACACGGATCGCAGTCTGCTGCTCTGCGGGCGCGTCCGGCTGCCAGCTTGCCAGATCCAGCGAAACGATTGGGGTCATGGGCCGAACAGCACGCTGCGCGGTCGCAACCGGGCTCGGGCTAAGAACCCTAACCTGCGCGGCTGCTCCGCGTTGTCGCGCTAGCGCGGCAGCTCCGAGCTGCCCACGAGAAATTCGTCGACCGCGCGCGCGCACTGACGGCCTTCACGAATCGCCCAGACGATCAGTGATTGGCCGCGCCGCGTATCGCCCGCCGCGAATACCTTGGGCACCGATGTCTGGTAGCTCTCGGTGTCGGCGGCGACGTTGCCCCGGGCATCGTATTTGACGCCGAGCTCGTCGAGCATGCCTTCGTGCACCGGGTGCAGATAGCCCATGGCGAACAATACGAGATCGGCCTTGAGCTCGAACTCGCTCCCCGGTACGTCGTGCAGCCTGCCGTCCTTCCAATCGACGCGGCACGCCGAGAGTGCGTTCACTTTGCCGCCCTCGCCCTTGAATGCCTTCGTCTGCACGGCCCAGTCCCGCTCGCAGCCCTCTTCGTGCGATGTCGACGTGCGGAGCTTCATCGGCCAATAGGGCCACACCAGCGGCTTGTTCTCGTGCTCCGGCGGCTGGGGCAGCAGCTCGAATTGCATGATCGACGCTGCCCCTTGGCGATTCGACGTGCCTACGCAGTCCGAACCGGTGTCGCCGCCGCCGATGACGACGACGTGCTTGCCGTGCGCCGTGAGCGGCGGGACGTCGGGTTCGCCGGCGACGCGGCGGTTTTGCAGAGGGAGGAAATCCATCGCGAAGCAGATGCCGTCGAGCTCGCGCCCGGGCACGTCTAGATCGCGTGGATGTTCCGATCCTGCGGTGATCGCAATCGCATCGAAGTCGTCGAGCAGTTCGAGCGCCGACGCCCCATCCACGCCCCGGCCGCCGACGTGCACGCCGACCCGGAATTCGACACCCTCGGCCCGCATCTGCTCCACGCGGCGATCGATGTGGTACTTCTCCATCTTGAAGTCCGGGATGCCGTATCGCAGCAGTCCGCCGATGCGGTCATTCTTTTCGAACAGCACGACATCGTGACCGGCTCGAGCGAGTTGCTGCGCGCAGGCCATGCCGGCGGGACCTGAGCCGACGACCGCGACGCGCTTCCCCGTTCTTGCAACCGGCGGTTGCGGAATCACCCAGCCTTCTTCCCAGCCGCGGTCGATGATGAAGTGCTCGATCGATTTGATGCCGACCGGATCGTCGTTGATGTTGAGCGTGCAGGCCGCCTCGCAGGGCGCGGGACACACGCGGCCGGTGAATTCCGGAAAATTGTTGGTCGAGTGCAGGACGTCGAGCGCCCGGCGCCACTGGTGCCGGTAGACCAGATCATTCCAGTCCGGAATGATATTGTGGATCGGGCAACCCGACTGGCAAAACGGAATGCCGCAATCCATGCAGCGCGCGCCCTGCTTCGCCGCGTCGTCATCCTTGAGCGTCAGGATGAACTCGCGATAATTGCGCACGCGCTCCTCGATCGGCAGCGTGACTTCCCGGATTCGCTCGAGCTCCATGAAGCCGGTGATCTTGCCCATCGCGCGGCCTTTACTCCGAACTGCCGCGCGGAAAGCGCGCGATATGCTCCTCTTTCCCAGAGGGAGAGGCGCTAGGGGCGGAGGGCCAGGAACACGGCTTGGAAGCAATCGTGCGCATGTATCTCACGCAGCCTCTTTCTGCCTGCTCGCGATCGCCTTGTCCTTCTTGACCTTGGCCGCGTACTGTTCGCCCAGCGCGCGCCGGTACTCATGGGGAAAGACCTTGACGAACCGGCTGCGTGCCGTTTCCCAATGGTCGAGTATCGCCAGCGCGCGCGTGCTGCCCGTGAAGCGCAAGTGCCGCTCGATCAAGCCGCGCAGGAGCAGTTCGTCGGCCTGCTGCGCGTGGACCAGGCGTCCCTTTCCAGCTGCCGCCAGCTCGAGCTCGACCACTGCCTGCTCCGCCTCGGGCAGGACCCGCTCCAGCGTTACCATCGAGGCATTGCAGCGCTCGGCGAATCTTCCATCCTCGTCGTAGACATAGGCGATGCCGCCACTCATGCCGGCGGCGAAATTGCGCCCGGTACGGCCGATAACGACGACGGTGCCGCCGGTCATGTATTCGCAGCCGTGGTCGCCAGTGCCTTCGACGACGGCGGCGGCGCCGGAATTACGGACGCAGAAGCGCTCGCCTGCGACGCCACGAAAGTACGCTTCGCCGGCGATCGCCCCATACATCACCGTATTCCCGATGACGATGTTCTCTTCGGGTGTCGCGGGCGATTCGGGGTCGGGATAGACGACCACTCGGCCGCCCGAGAGACCCTTGCCGACGTAGTCGTTGGTTGCACCCTGCAGCTCGAAGGTCACGCCACGGGCGAGAAACGCAGCAAAGCTCTGGCCCGCAGTACCCATGAACGCGACATGCAGCGTGTCCTCGGGCAAGCCCTCGTGCCCATAGCGGCGGGCGATCGTGCCAGAGAGCATCGCACCGACCGAGCGGTGGGCGTTGCGGATCCGGTACTCGAGCCGCACCGGCTTCTTCTGCTCGATCGCGGCCGCGGCATCGGCAATCAAGCGATGATCGAGGGCGCGCTCCAGGCCGTGATCCTGAAGCTCGCAGTTGTGCCGCGCCACCGTCGCCGGCATCTTCGGTTGATAGAACACGCGCGAGAAGTCCAGACCGCGCGCCTTCCAGTGGTCCAGCCCCTCGCGCATGTCGAGCAGGTCCGAACGGCCGATCAGCTCGTTGAAATGCCGAATGCCCAGCTTCGCCATGATTTCGCGCACTTCTTCGGCCACAAAGAAGAAGTAGTTGACGACGTGCTCGGGCGCTCCGGTGAACTTCTTGCGCAGCTCCGGATCCTGCGTTGCGATCCCGACCGGGCAAGTGTTCAAATGACACTTGCGCATCATGATGCAGCCTTCGACCACCAGCGGCGCCGTCGCGAAGCCGAACTCGTCGGCGCCCAGCATCGCACCGATGGCGACGTCGCGTCCGGTCTTCATCTGGCCGTCGACCTGCACCGCGATCCGCCCGCGCAAGCGGTTCAACACCAGCGTCTGCTGCGTTTCGGCGAGTCCCAGCTCCCACGGGGTCCCGGCATGCTTGATCGACGATTCAGGCGAAGCGCCGGTGCCTCCGTCGTGACCCGCGATCGTCACGTGGTCCGACTTGGCCTTGGCCACGCCGGCGGCGACCGTACCCACACCGACTTCCGAAACCAATTTCACGCTGATCGACGCCCGCGGATTCGCGTTCTTCAAATCGTGAATCAGCTGCGCCAGATCTTCGATCGAATAGATGTCGTGATGCGGCGGCGGCGAGATCAGACCGACGCCGGGCACCGAGAAGCGGAGTCGCGCGATATATTCCGAAACTTTGTGGCCAGGCAGCTGGCCTCCTTCTCCAGGTTTCGCGCCCTGCGCCATCTTGATCTGCAGCTGGTCGGCGTTGACGAGGTACTCGGCGGTCACACCGAAGCGGGCGGAGGCGACCTGCTTGATCTTGGAGCGCAGCGAATCGCCTTCCTTGAGCGGAATGTCGGCAACGACGCTATCGATGCGTGACATCAAGGTCTCGCCCTTGCGGATCAGCGGGTAGCGGCGCGCGTCCTCGCCTCCCTCGCCGGTGTTCGACTTGCCGCCGATGCGGTTCATCGCCACCGCAAGCGTCGTATGCGCCTCGGTCGAGATCGACCCTAGGCTCATCGCGCCGGTCGCGAAGCGCTTGACGATCTCCGCGGCGGGCTCGACCTCTTCGAGCGGCACCGGTTCCGGCGCGAACTTGAACTCGAACAATCCGCGCAACGTCATCAGCCGCTTGCCCTGCTCGTTCACCAGCCGCGCATAGTCGCGATAGGTCGCGTAGCTCCCCGCGCGTGCCGCGTGCTGGAGCTTCGCGATCGAATCCGGCGTCCACATGTGCTCTTCGCCGCGGACGCGATACTGATACTCGCCTCCGGCGTCGAGCGCGTCGCGCAGCACGGGGCTGTCGCCGAACGCGAGCTGATGCAGCCGGAACGCTTCGTCCGCGACCTCGAACAGGCCGATTCCCTCGATGTTGCTCGCGGTCCCCGTGAAGTACTTGTCGACGAACGCGGAGTTCAAGCCGACTGCCTCGAAGATCTGCGCACCGCAATACGATTGATAGGTCGAGATGCCCATCTTGGACATGACCTTGTACAGGCCTTTGCAGATCGCCTTGACGTAACGCTTGGCCGATTCCTCCGGCGACACCTCGGGCACATACTCGTGCAGCTCGCCGATCGACTCGAGCGCCAGGTACGGGTGGATCGCCTCCGCGCCGTACCCGGCGAGCAATGCGAACTGATGCACCTCGCGTGCCGAACCCGTCTCCACGACCAGCCCGGTGCTGGTGCGCAGACCCTTGCGCACCAGGTGCTGGTGTACCGCCGCGGTGGCGAGCAACGCCGGAATCGGCATCAACTCCGCCGAAACCTTGCGGTCGGAGATGATCAGGATGTTATAGCCGAGCTTGATCGCGTCCTCGGCGTGCGCGCAAAGGCTCGCGAGTGCAGCCTCCATGCCCGCGGCGCCCCACGCCGCCGGATAACAGATATCGAGCTCGCGTGAACGATACGCTCCGCCGGTGAACAGATCGATATGCCGGATCTTCTCCATCTCCTCGGCGGTAAGAATCGGTTTTTCCGCTTCCAGCCGCATCGGCGGATCGGTCTTCTCCGCGTCCAGGTCGACCGCGAGCAGGTTCGGCCGCGGGCCGATGAAGGTCACCAGCGACATGACGAGTTCCTCGCGGATCGGGTCGATCGGCGGGTTCGTCACCTGCGCGAAGAGCTGCTTGAAATAGTTGTAAAGGACCTTTGGGCGGTTCGACAGCACGGGCAGCGCCGCGTCGTTGCCCATCGAGCCGATGGCTTCCTCGCCGTTCTGCGCCATCGGTGCGAGGATGATCTTGAGATCCTCCTGGCTGTAACCGAAGGCCTGCTGCCGGTCGAGCAGCGGCACGGGCGACTTCTGCGGCGGTGCCGGATCGGGCAGAGAGTCAAGCGCGATGCGCGACCGGTCGATCCACGCGCGATACGGCTTGGCTGTCGCCAGCGTGCGCTTCAGCTCGGCGTCATCGATGATTCGGCCCTGCTCGGTATCGACGAGCAGCATCTTGCCAGGCTGCAAGCGCCATTTCCTGATCACCTTGCGCTCGGGAATGTCGAGCACTCCAACCTCGGAGGCCATGATCACGTAATCGTCGTCGGTGACGATATATCGCGCCGGCCGCAACCCGTTGCGATCGAGCGTGGCGCCGATCTGCCGCCCATCGGTGAACGCCATCGCCGCGGGCCCGTCCCAAGGCTCCATCAGCGCCGCGTGATACTCGTAGAACGCGCGCCGATCCTCGTCCATCAAGGGATTGCCGGCCCAGGCTTCGGGAATCATCAGCATCATCGCGTGCGCGAGCGGGTAGCCGCCCATGAGTAGGAGCTCGAGCGCGTTGTCGAACGAGGCGGAATCGGACTGTCCGTCGTAGATCAGCGGCCACACCTTGTCCAGATCGCGACCGAGGACGGGGCTCGCGATCGCCTGCTGCCGCGCGCGGATCCAGTTGACGTTGCCGCGCAGCGTGTTGATCTCGCCGTTATGGCATACCAGCCGGAACGGATGCGCAAGATCCCATGTAGGAAAGGTGTTGGTCGAAAAACGCTGATGCACCATTGCCAGCGCCGAGACCATGCTCTGGTCCTTGAGATCGCGGTAATACTCGCCGACCTGGTGCGCGAGCAGCATGCCCTTGTAGACGATGGTGCGCGTCGACATCGACGGCACGTAGAATTCCTTGCCGTGCCGGAGCTTGAGCGCCTGGATGGCGTGGCCGGATTTCTTGCGGATGATGTAGAGCTTGCGCTCCAGCGCATCCGCGTCCATGTCGTTGGCGCCACGGGCGATGAAGACTTGCCGGATCACCGGCTCAACCTCCTTGGTCCGTTCGGATAAGCCGGAGTTTTCGGTTGGCACATCGCGCCAGCCGAGCAGTATTTGTCCTTCACTCGCGATGGCGCGTTCGATTTCCTGCTCGCAGGCCATGCGCGACGCGGGTTCCTTGGGGAGGAACACCATACCGACGCCGTATTGCCCGATCGCAGGCAAGGTGAGCCCCTGACGACCGCAGACGCGGCGCAGAAACGCGTCGGGCAATTGGATGAGGATCCCGGCGCCATCGCCCTGCAACGGGTCGGCCCCGGTGGCTCCGCGATGTGTGAGATTCTTCAGTATCTGCAGCGCCTGAGTGATGATCGCGTGGCTTTTCTTGCCTTTGATATGGGCAATAAAGCCCAGGCCGCATGCGTCATGCTCATGGCGCGGGTCGTACAGGCCCTGTTTGGCAGGCGGGTAGCCCGAGTCTCTGGCAGTTTGATTCACGTCGTCCTCACCGCTTTTCGCAACGACAAGCCGGTCGATCCTGCGGCTGGATTGGGCCGAAACAGGCTCCACAACGCCGCGACGGCGAAACCTTTCTCATACTAGCCATATTGTTGCATCGCGGCAACCAAAGTGACCCTTGGATGAGAGGTTGGGTTTACGACTATCGAAAGCACTTGCGCCGGCCAGAGACTTGCGCTTTAATCTGAACAAAGTCACCTATATGCTTGTCGCAACGTTCAAAACCGCCTGCTGCCGCCGAATCTTTAGGACAATATCATCAGGGACCCGTTCATGGCGCCAAACCGTATAAACGCTCGCTGGCTGCGGTTCATTTCCGCCCTGCTCGCGTTCGCGACGCTTGCGGTTCTGGGCGGTTGCGGAGGCGGAAGCGGCGCTCCCAACAACCCGTTCGCGCCACCGCCGACCACGCCGGGCCCGGTATCGATCCTGCCTTCGGCTGCGACCGTTTATTCCAACACGCCGGCGACCTTGACTGTCGTCGGTGGCGTTCCGCCGTATTTCGTCGTATCGAGCAATTCGGCGATCCTGCCCGTTGGCGCGTCGGTGACCAACGGCACGATCGTGCTGCTGCCCGCCAATGTTCTTGCCGATACCGCTGTTTTGATTACCGCCCAGGATTCGGCCGGCACCAAGGCTACTGCGACGGTCACGGTCAAACCGGCGCCGATTTTCAATAGTCTGACCGTCACGCCCGCGTCGGCGGCCTGCGGCGTCAATTCGATCTGTTCGGGAGGCACTGCGACCGCCAAGGTAACAGTCACCGGCGCGGGCGGCGTCGGCATCCCGAACCGCCAAGTCAGGTTCGATGTCGTCACCGGCGCGTTCGCCATCCAGAGCAACGACCCGGCGAACCCGCTGGTATCGACGCTCACCGTCGTGTCGGATCAGTTCGGCGTCGCGCAGGTGATCATTCAGGCGACCGCGGGCGTTCCGACGCAACCCGCGCTCCTGCGCGCGACGGAATTGATTACGGGCAATCAGCAGACGGCGCAATTTACGATCGTGCAGACGATCAACGGGTCGGCGGTGCTTTCGGTCGTGCCGTCCGATGTTACTTTCATCGGCGCCGATAGTACGAACTGTACGAACAACTTCCGCGCCGACTACTACATCTTCGGGGGGACGCCGCCTTACCAGGTGCATGTGACCACTGCCGGAGTGCTCTTGGCCAATGTTCCTGTGCTTGTCGCCGGCGGCTTCTTTACCGCCATCACCAACCCTCCGCCTTGCGTCGACCCTGAGGTACTTGTGATTGTGGATGCGGCGGGGCTTCAGACCACCGCGACTCTTCACAATCTGGTCGGCACGACACCTCCGACGCCGCCGGCGCCTCCGCCGGCACTCGTGCTCTCGCCGTCTTCCTATGCGCAAACCGGCTGCACTGGAGCGACGCAGTTCACGTTCCTGGTTACGGGCGGGACGCCACCTTTCAATGCGAGCGTGAGTTCGACTCCACCGCTGACCACGCCCAGTCCCTCATTCATGGGTAGTGCGCCGGCGACTTTCACGGTCAACTGGAGTGGTCCCAGCAACACGACCGCGTTCGTGATCGTGATCGACTCGAATGTTCAGACGCAGACCGCAACGGCGCAGATCACTTGCAGCCCCTGATACCACGAATCGCTAGCAGCATGCGGCACCCTGACGGGGTGCCGCATTTTTCTTCGGTCTAACGCTCCTGCAGCACGGCGCGCAGGTTCCGTGCCGCCACGTCGCTTTGCACAACTGCGGCACCGAGCGCGGTCAGCAGGACAAAGCGCGCCGTCCGGTGCTGCGTCTTTTTGTCATGCGCCATCAGGTCGAGCCAGCGGTCGATCGCAAGCGACGGCGGGCGGGTCGGCAAACCGCCCGCGCGCCCGATCAGCGCGCGGAGCCGCTCGGCGTGGGCGGCCGGCAAGCCGGCTATGCGTTCCGAAAGCGTCGCGGCCAGGACCATTCCCGCAGCGACGGCCTCGCCGTGCAGCCAGCTCCCGTAACCCGTCGCCGCTTCGATGGCGTGCCCGAAGGTGTGCCCGAAATTGAGCAGCGCCCGCTCACCGGTTTCGCGCTCGTCGGCCGCCACGATCTCGGCCTTGATGCGGCAACTCTGCAGCACCGCGTGTACCACCGCTTCCGGCTCGCGCGCGAGCAACCGATCCATATTTGCTTCCAGCCATTCGAACAAGGCGAGGTCGCGAATGGCCCCGCATTTGATCACCTCGGCAATGCCTGCGATGTACTCGCGGTCGGGCAGGGTGGAGAGCGTCGCCGTGTCGCTGATGACCGCGCGCGGCTGGTGAAACGCGCCGATCATGTTCTTGCCGAGCGGATGATTGACGGCCGTCTTGCCGCCAACAGACGAGTCCACCTGCGCCAGTAATGTCGTGGGAACCTGGATGAACGGGATGCCGCGCCGGTAGGTCGCCGCGGCAAATCCAGCGAGATCACCGATCACGCCGCCCCCCAGCGCGATCAACGTCGTGGAGCGTTCGGCGCCGAGCTCGAGTAGCCGGGTGTGGACTTCGTAGAGCGTTGCCCAGTCCTTGTGCGTTTCCCCGTCCGGCACGACGATGACTTCGTTGCTGATGCGGGCCATGGAAAGCGCGGCCCGCAGGGCCTCGAGGTGCAGTGGTGCGACGATCGGATTGGTTACGACGATAGCGCGGCGGGACGGGAGCGGCGGCAGCAACTCGCCGCAACGCGCCAGGATCCCCTCGCCGATGTGGATCGGGTAGCTGCGCTCGCCGAGCGCAACGGTCAAGGTCCGCACCGGCGTTAGCAGGCTGATGCAGAACCCGTCGTGGCCGCGCAGCGGCTTGGCGGGATGGGATGCCGAATTTGCCAACTAAGGCGGCGAGCGACGTGTGCCAAATCGCACACGAGCGAGCCGCGGCAAAGCAGCCCGCCCACAAAGCCGCTGCCGACCGGGTTTCGACGCTCATTTGACAAATGAGGGCCCCGGCTGCGGCGTTGCTCGCCTTGCGAATATGCGAAAGCTATTCGACGCGGCTCGCGCCTTGCATCCGGGGCCATCTCGTCCGAAACGCGGCTCATGAGGGGTTCCGCATCAGCCTGCTAAGCCCGCGCAGCGGCTC